>NZ_JACMYO010000067.1 GCF_020889685.1 Bradyrhizobium oropedii | reverse complement strand
CCGCGCTCTATTCGAAGAGCGCGTTCTTCTTCGGCTCGAACCCGACGCTCTATCGCGGCCGCGACGGCGTCAAAGCCTACTTTGATGGCCTGCCGCGTTGGCAGGCGCCGCGCGTTCAGTTTAGCGAGGTCAGGACCGACCGGGTGAATGCCGATCTCGTCAACATGGCCGGCATCGCATCCTTCTTCCTCAACGGCGATGCGCCCTCGCTCGCCGTCAAGATCACCTGGGTGATGACGCGTGAGGACGGCGACTGGAAGATCGCCTGCCATCACGTCTCGTCACAGACCCCGCTGATCTAGGTTTTGCGCTGCAACCTGACACAAAAGTCGAGGGCCGGCGGGCCTTCCTAGTCATGGAGAGTGCGTAGGCAGCGCGCGAGGCCGGCGTCGTGCGCCTCGAGGCTGCCGCTCATCGTGTGGAGAGCGGCTTCCGGGCCGACGGACGGCAGCATGGTCGTCGGCTTGCGGATCAGCAGCGGCAACACATCGCAGGTCGGACAGATGCTTTTTTTTCGGTGCCACACCATATCCTCGGAAGAAGGAGGTGAGGAATATGCGCATTCAACACTGGCAGGATGCTGCCAGCCTGTTGGTGGGCGTCTGGCTGGTCGCGTCGCCGTTTGCACTGGGCTTCTCCGGGGCAGCTCTCTGGATCTCCATCGCGCTCGGATTGGGCGTCGTGCTGTTTGCCTTGGAGGCATTCATCATTCCGTCCTATCTGGAGGAATGGGGCGAGATGCTGATGGGATTGGCTCTGGTGCTGGCACCCTGGACGTTCGGCTACGAAAAGGGTTCGGTCACGACGAGCAGCGTGCTCGCCGGCATCGTGGTGATCGTGCTCGCTTGCTGGGAGCTGACGACGGATCGTGATTTCACCACCTGGTGGCACGATCGCTGGCATCACCGAGCTGGCTGAGAGGAGACGGACTGAAACGTCGGTCTGACCGCCAACCACTGGGCGGCCGGGGAGGTTCGATGGCGTGAAGCATCATCCCGCTCGCCAGGTCGATGTCAGACGGATGCAGCCGCTGCAACGTAATCACGCCGACGGACGGCGAGTGTGGGACATTTCAGAAGCGTCGTCCCGCACTTGCCGGAAGGTCGACCATGACACTTGCTGGAGGGGGCAGCCGCCTCAGCAAGGATACTCCGTCACGATGCAGCTCTCGCCTCGATCTGCTCCCAAATTCTGGTCTTGCGTGTCTCCGGCATGATGAAGAGGGCGATCACGAAGCATACCGCGGGAACGGCAATCGGGTAGATCAGCGCGTAACCGACGCTGCCGGTCGCCGCGAAGGCGGCTGATGTGATGAACGGCACCAATCCGCCGCCCCAACCGTTGCCGATATGATACGGCACCGAGACCGAGGTGTACCTGATCCTGGCCGGGAAGAACTCTGCCAGGAACGCGCCGACCGGCCCGTATACCATCCCGACGTAGCAGACGAGGATGAAGATGATGAGGACGGCGACCGGATAGTTGATGTGTCCCGGCTGCGTGACCATGCCGAGCCACAGATACAGCGGATAGTAGGTGATCGCGGCAAGCAGCATTCCTCCGAGGATCACTGATTTGCGGCCGATCTGATCCGACAGCCAGCCGAAGAAGATCAGGCTCGGCGTTGCGATCAGCAGTGCGGTTCCCACGATATAGGCCGAGGTAACCGGATCGACCTTGGAGACCTGCTGCAGGAAGTACAGTGCCCAGAATTGACCGCTGTACCAGACCACGCCCTGTCCGATCAGGACGACGATGGCGATCAAGATGTACTTGATGTTGGCGCTGAGGAAAGCTTCCCGCCAGGGATTCCTGGTCATCTGTCCGCGTGCCTTGATCTCCTGGAAAATCGGCGTCTCCTGGAGCTGGAGGCGGATGTAGATGGCAATGGCGACCAGCAGGAACGAGACCAGGAACGGAACGCGCCACGCCCATTCGTCGAAGGCCTGATTGCCGGCCCAGGTCCGGGTCAGAACGATCACGGCCAGCGACACCACGATCCCGAGTGTCGGCGAGGTTTGTAGCCAGCCCGTGTAGTAGCCGCGGCTGTCGTCCGGAACATGCTCGGCGACATAGGTGATGGCGCCGCCATATTCGCCGCCCAGGCATAGACCCTGGATCATCCGCAGGCCGAACAGAATGAATGCGGCCGTCAGGCCGATCGACTGGTAGGTTGGGATCAGTCCGATCGCTCCCGTCCCCAGGCCCATTCCGCTCAGCGTAATGAGGAACGTATATTTGCGGCCGACACGATCGCCCATCCATCCGAACAGGAAGGCCCCCAGCGGCCGGATCAGGAATCCCGCAGTGAACAGCGCGATCGTGCTCAGCAGGGCTGCGACGGGGTGGGATTGCTCAAAGAATTTGACCGACAGCACTGCTGCCAAACTGCCAAAGATATAGAAGTCGTACCATTCAATGATGTTTCCCACTGACGCAGCGACAATAACGCGACGAAAATCGCTAGGTACTTGAATTGCCATGTGCTGCTCCTATCAAATGCAAACGCTACTCCTCGCGTTTTTTCAGCGATCAATCCGCTCGCGGAGTGCGCATGGTGCGCGGCGTTGCAGGCGAGATTTGCGAGTTCGTCCGCAACGCCTGGTCTCAGGGGAGTTGTGGGCCACCTGAGAAGAGCTCCAGCGGCCTTCAAGGTGCCGCGAGCCGTCACCGCCTCATCCCTCTGTGTCCGGGAGTGGAGGCGTCAGGGCAGTCTAATCCCAACGGGATCGGTACCTAATGAGACTTTCGGCTCGATCGGATTGACGCAGGCGGCAGCTGTGCCGTGCGCCGGGAGCCGTGGCAGGTCCGTCCCGGTATCCCGCCTTGCCGGTCCGCATTCTGCATCCGTTCCGCTAGTCGGGTGACTGCGGCATCCGCTAGCCTCCCGCCCTGTAGGGATCGCAAGCGGAATGGCGGAGCAGGGCACGACGCCGGGCGGCAAACGCGGCTACGCGGGGACGTGGCCGCCGCGCGCGGCCGCGCCGGTCGGCGGCTATCTCCCGGTGCGCGCCAGCATCTGGCGACCTTTCGTCGAGACCTTGGGGCAATGGGCGCGCGCGGAGGCGGGCGCCGGACGGCTGTTGCCGTGGGTGCCGGTGGCGTTCGGCACCGGTATTGCGTTCTATTTTGCGGCCGAGCACGAGCCGGTGCCGTCGGTCGCGGCGACCGTCGCAATCGCGCTCTGTCTGCTGGCGTTGTTGCTGCGGCGGCGCAGCGTGTTTCCCGCCGTCGTGATGCTGGCCGCGATCGCTGCGGGCTTTGCGATGGCGACATGGAAGACGGCGCGGATCGCCCATGGCGTGCTGGCACGGCCGGTGTTCTCGGTGGCGCTGACCGGTTTCGTCGAGACGCGCGATATCCGGGAGAAGACTGACCGCTTCGTGCTGCGCGTCGTGTCGATGGAGAGCCAGCGCGAGGCTCCAAAACTCGAGCGTGTCAGGCTCTCGGTGAAGAAGGGCACCGCGCCCGAGGTCGGCAGCTTCGTTGAATTGAAGGCGCGGCTGATGCCGCCGCTCGGGCCGCAGCGTCCGGGCTCCTATGATTTCGGCCGCGACCTCTATTTCCAGGGCATCGGCGCCTCCGGCTTCGTGATGGGCGCGGTCAAGACCAGGGAGCCGCCGGCAGCCGGTGGCCTCGCGCTGCGCTATGCCGCCTTCATGCAGTGGCTGCGCGACGCCATCGACGCACGCATCCGCACCACGCTCGACGGCGACCAGCGCGCGATCGCAACCGCGCTGCTGACCGGCCGGCGTGATGCGATCACGACGCCGGTCAACGACGCGATGTTCATCTCGGGACTCGGCCATGTGCTGTCGATTTCCGGCTACCACATGGCCGTGGTCGCCGGCGTCGTGTTCTTCACGATCCGCGCGCTGCTCGCGCTGTTTCCGGCGCTGACGGCGGGACACCCGATCAAGAAATGGGCCGCGGCCGCGGCGCTGGTCGCTGCGGCCTTCTATCTGCTGCTGTCGGGAGCCGAGGTCGCGACGCAGCGATCGTTTTTCATGACGGCCGTGGTGCTGATCGCGGTGATCGTCGACCGCCGCGCGATCACCTTCCGCACGTTGGCGGTGGCGGCGCTGATCGTGCTTGCGATCGCGCCGGAGGCGCTGGTGCATCCGAGCTTCCAGAACTGGAATGCGTAAGCGGCGAAGACCGCGTTTTGACCTGCGAAGCCGTTGAATTGTTTGAGTTTTGCGGGTCGCCCGGAATAGGCCTCCGCGAACAAAAACGGGCCGAAAGGCAGCAAAAATCAGGGTCTGACGGCGCAAAGTCCCGGAAAAAGTCCCGGAGTGCGTTCACGTCCCGTTCGTGGTGCTGCGAGTGGGCGGAGGTGCTGGATGCCGGCACCGCCTGAACGCGAAAGGGCCACCTCGGCAAAGGCAGCCCCAAATCGCAACTCGAAGTCTCGCAGCCCAAAAACTAGCACCTCCGACACGGCGCTGCAATCCGAGCCCGCGGCCACCCAGGCCTGGCATCTCCAACGCCGATTCGCGCTGGCCGGTCCAACCGCTGGGCTGGTGGCTGAGCTGGCCTTCCGCACGGAGGCGCCGCGGTGAGTGGGCAACTTCAACCAAACGGACAGAGGCCAGGGCAGGGCGTCGGAGCTCTCGGGCGATCTCGGTGCCAGGCAAGCCAGTCGGCGCGCTGGCGCCCCTGAGCGCGCCATAAAGAAAGCCGCAACCACGTGCGCACCACCTATGTGCCCAGCGTTCATTGGCGGACAACGATCGAGACCAAGTCGCGGGTCAACAGAAGGCAGACAATCATGACTACACCGTTGGCGCACTCAATCCCGGAGGCATGTACGGCCACCAGAGTAAGCCGAACGCTTCTCTACGAAGCGATTCGTGCTGGCACGCTGCGCGCCGTGAAGAATGGACGACGCACGCTGATTTTGGACGAGGATCTGCGAACGTGGATCAAGTCATTGCCAACGTTTGTGATGAAGGCGGCGGCCGGCGGAGATGGCGATGCTCGTTAGTGCCGTTCCCCGCGATCATCTGACTGCGATTATCGACCCGCATGATGATATTGCGTGGGGGCCGAACGGGCGTGCGTCCGATGTGCCGATCACAGAGAGAGGCGCCCCGAACCCGCTTGCCAGCAGGTCGGTGGATGGATTCGTACCGCTCACTCCGAGCAAATCAGATATCGCAAAGCACCTGTATGCGCTGTTTTCACCTGAGTTTGTGCAGGCATATCCTGATGGATGGATCGAAATCGCGTACGGACATGCCACAACCGGTGGAAACGTTACCGCCGCAGAAAACTTTTCTGTGTTCGAACTTCAGGATGCGATCAAATTCGCCGAAGCGAAGAACAAGGCCGGCTACAATATTTATGTTGGGCCGGCGATAAGGCAGGGCAACCGTCCGGCAAGTGGCAGAGCCAGTGACAATCTGGTCGTGGCGTCGGCCTTCTCCTGGGCAGAATTTGACCGCGAGGGCGACGCTGAGCGCATCCACGCCATCCTAAAGGAGAATTATCTATCGCCGGCCCTGATTGTTACCACGGGGAGTGTGCCGTATCTGCGAGCTCATCTTTACTTCAGGCTTACCGATGGCGTTTCGCCAGATCGGCTGAAAGCAGCCAACACCTCACTGGTTGGGTATCTCGGTGGCGACAGCGTTCAGAATACATCGCGCGTCATGCGACTTGCCGGTACAGTCAACTACCCGACGCCGGATAAAAAAGCGCGAGGATATATTGCCGAGGTGGTGGCCTTACGACAGCCCCCCGACGCACGCGTTTTTTCGGCCGAAGAACTGATCGGGCTGACAGTCAAGTCGAATCAATTTCGTGATTCTTGCAGAACTAATGTCAGCCGAGATGACGGCGAACTGACAACGCTCCTTGAAGCCAGTCGTCTAACCGGGAACTGGCACAACTCGATACGTAACGCGATCGCCACGATGATTGGCCGCAACTGGTCGGATGCAGCGATCAGATTTGCCTGCGCGCCTTATTGCCGGGGCGGGACTGAAGATCCCGACCTTACGCCCCTGATAGATGGAGCTCGACAGAAATGGAATAAGCCAAATGTGGATCAGGATGGACTACCAACAATTGAGATCGAGGATGGTGAGCTATCTTCGTTAGCCACCCGCGGAGAAGAAGTCCTGATCACAGCCGGCGTTGCGATCTATCAGCGCGGAGGCAGACTGGTTCGCCCAATCGTTGAAACGGTCGATGCCACCCGCGGCCGACAAACAAAGATCGTGCAGCTGAAGGCGCTCGATGACGTCTACTTGAGGGACCTGTTGTGCCGAAATGCGCGATGGGAAAAGTACAACGCTCGCAGCAAGGCCCGGGTGCTTGTCAATCCACCTAGCGAGGTGGCTCAAACTATTTTGGCACGCACTGGAGACTGGAAGTTTCCAGCAATCGCCGGTGTAATCTCGGCGCCGACGATGCGCCCCGATGGCTCGCTGCTTACCGAACCGGGGTATGACAGGGAGACGCGCCTGTTGCTGGTCGAGCCGCCGCCGATGCCTCCAATACCAGAGAGGCCGACGCGAGAGGACGCAGAGCAGGCGTTGGTGTTGCTAGAGGCATTGCTAACGGGCTTTCCTTTTGACGATGAAGTCGCGGAAGCTTCTGCGTTGTCTGCGATCATTACGCCCGTGGTCCGCGGAGCATTCCCCGTGACCCCGATGCACGCTAGCAGGGCACCTACCGCAGGCTCGGGCAAGAGCTTTCTATGGGACATCGTCGCGTCCATTACCATCGGACAGCCCATGCCGGTGCTATCCACCGGCGCGAGCGTGGAAGAGATGGAAAAGCGCCTCGGCTCTGCCTTGATGGCCGGCCAACCGTTGATCTCAATCGACAACATTACGGGTGAGCTCGGCGGCGACGCGCTGTGTCAGATCATCGAACGCCCGTTTGTTGACGTCCGTATCTTAGGCAGGTCCGAGAGCGTGCGTGTCGAAGCACGCGGCACTTCCTTGTTCGCCACCGGAAATAACTTTGTAATCGTGGGCGATGTCTGTCGCCGTACCGTCACTTCAAATCTCGACCCACAAGTCGAGAGGCCTGAATTGCGCCAATTCGATTTCGACCCTGTTGATCGCGTGTTGGCCGATCGAGGTAAGTATATCGCTGCCGCGTTGACCATCTGTCGGGCGTATTTCGTTGCCGGGAAACCGGACAAGGCACCAAGACTGGCTTCCTTTGAGGGCTGGAGCGACACGGTGCGCTCAGCGCTGATTTGGCTCGGCAAAGAGGATCCGGTGAAATCCATGGAGACCGCAAGAGCGGAAGATCCCGAGCGAGCCGAATTGAGCGACATGCTCGAGGCGTGGAGTAGAGTCATTGGCACTGGTAGCGAAAGCCGGCGGAAGCTCGCTGACGTGCTGACAAAGGGGCTCAGCATGAGCAGAGAGGACCTGCATTCTGAGCTAGAGCCAAGCTTTCCCGATTTCTATGCCGCGCTGATGGCAATGGCCCTGCGAAGCTCGGGAAAGAGCATGCAGCCGGACGCGAGAATGTTCGGCAAATGGCTACAGAGGTTCAAGGGGCGCATCGTTGATGATCGGCGGTTTATGTGCCGATCGGATGCAAAACGTGGAAATGAATGGTGGGTCGAGCAGGTGGGGTAAGAGGGGAAAGTGGGGATGTTTTTCGATCGTTTCTGGGCCGATGTCACTCTGACATTCTCTCCCGCGTGGCTCAAAATTTACCCCATTTTCCCCAGTTACCCCCGTCGAGATCCATCCAAGCCAGTGCGCATGAGGAGCAGAAGGCATGCCTGACGTTGTGCAAAATACGAGGGTAGTTGATGGCCAGCTCTACACCCTTATTGGTCTCGAGCCCTACGTTCGTCGCGACGGCCGCTTGACCTCGCTCGCGGTCTGGCGGTCTCCCTGCGCCACGTGCGGTGCCCCGTTTGAGGTCCGGATACCCGCATCCTCGAACCGGTTCATCCCCAATCGCAGGTGTCAGAAGCACAAGCAGCCCGGTCGTCGGGTCAACAAGAGCCACGCGGCTCGGACGCCGCTCGCGAAGCCAGCGAACCCCAGGAGTTAGCCATGTCCTTCACTGAGCGTATGCGCCAGGCCGCCCAACAGTCCGATGTCCCGCCTCCAGACCCGTGGCGAAAGCCGCTGGAGGCCGCTCTAAAGGGCATGGAGGCCATGTCCACAACCGCTCTCCTCGATGTCGTAGGGGCCCATAGGACAACCCAGAATGGGCGCCGGTTGGCGACAATCATGCGAGAGCTTGGTTTCATCCCGATCCAGTCCCGGCGGCTCATGCCTGGCGGGCGCAAGGACACGGTTGCGCGCGGCTGGGCGCGTCCTGTGCGCGGATCCGCGCCGCTGGCCTCTGGGTCTCCTCGCTGACGAGGCTGCGCGATGCCTGCCCGCTCAAACTCCCAATTTGAGAGTTTGATCGTCGGCCGAAGGGGGCATGCGAGCGGTTTCTATACCCGATAGGCCCCAAATCTGCGGCGATCGATCTGTGACGCTTCTCACAAACAAACCATTCGACGGGCATTAGTTCGGCGTAGCCGACGGTGCGTTTAGCGCGTCCGGCCTGCCGCGCCGAGGGCAGGCGGCCCTCAAATCTGAGGCGCCGGTCTGCGCCCCGTGTGACTACGGTACCACCCTTAGCGCTGGGGGATGAGCCCAAGCTGGGTGTATCAATTTGGGAGAAACAGTCCCCAGGCACAGGATTGTCAGATGACCGATCGCGAACTCGACATTGTCTGTGCGTTGTACGACAGCGTCGTGGTCGCATCTTGCGGCTTGCTCGCCTTCGGCACATTTTTTCTAATTTCAACGTGACGCGCGTCCGCCCTTTGGGTCTCCCGGCAGGTCCCGACCCGAGCGATCGTTCTCGCCCCAGCCACGGTGGTTAGAGCTGTATAGGAAGCACGAGGATGCTCGCGACATTCAGGCCGATCGGTCTAGCATATCGAGGCGGTCCTGGGTTCATCAACGCGCTAGCCACGAACGAACCGCAAATAGAGCGCTGCCAACACCACGAAGGTCCCGATGAGACTGGCTATTCCCAAGATTGATTCCATCGGACGCTCCGCTTTTCCAGGAAAATGCCCCGTTGCAGCGGTGAGTTCCTCCGATCAGGCCGGCAGCGGTGGAACAATGACACGGTACTACGATCCATTGCCGGACTGGCTAACGGCGAACGCCGCTGCGGCCTCGATTACATTCTCATTCGGGTTGTCCGTGCGTCGGAGCAGTTTCACCGTTTGCCGCCAGCCAATCCCGATCAAGCGCTGCCGGACAGCTTCTTCTGACCGACCGAGAGCTTTGGCGATGGATTTAAGGGGCATCGCTTCATTGTGCAGAGCTAGGAGCTTCCGCTCGTCCGCGTGAGACCAAGGCTTGTTGGCGCGTGCTGGCATCGTGATAACGCGGGTACTGACTTAGCATCCTGAACGCGCTGGTGCTCCTGGGGTTCCTGGACGACTTTGTGAGCCTTGACAGCGGTGGCCGCTGGCGCCGTCAGAGCCGTGGCGCCGTCGAGAAGCCGCTTGAAGCCCAGCCCGTCGGCCTCTCCGGCGCGCTCCACCATCCGCCCTCGAGGGCCGCGAGCACCAAACCGGCCGACCGCCAGGACCCCCTTGGCGATGGATGGCCGGGCTATTTCAGGCGTCTGCGTCGGCGGCCTCGAAAGGGGCGCGGTATCCCGGCGCCAGACGCGAGATCATGCTGACATCGACGGCATAGGACTTTGCGATCGACGCCAGGCTCTCACCGGCAGCCCGGCGCTTCACCGCTTCCTCGCGCTGGTATTCGGAGAGCTTTCGCCTGCGGCCAAACTTGACCTTGTTGGCCATGGCACGTTTGCGGCCCTCACCAGTGCGCTCAGCGATCAGTGAGCGCTCGAATTGCGCGATAGCGGCCAGCATGGTCGCGAGAAGCTGACCCTGAGCTGATGAGGTATCGAAGAGCGGATCTCCGAGGCTGCGGAACACCGCGCCGGCCTTGCCGATACGTTCGATCAGGTCGAGCAGTTCGCGGGTGGATCGGCCGAGCCGGTCCAGCTTGGTGACCAGGACCACGTCACCGGCCTTCACAGCGGCCATGAGCTTCGCCAGTTGAGGGCGATCGGCGCGGGCGCCGCTGACCTTCTCGCGATAGATGGTGTCGGCACCGGCAGTCTTGAGGGCCTCTAATTGACCGGTGAGGTGCTGGTCCTGGGTCGAGACGCGAGCGTAGCCGAGGGTCGCCATTTTCCGCCTCAATTTTGCAAGTAAGTTTCGCAAATGATAACCCGCTGATTTTGCTTGTCCAGCTATTTTTTGTGAAACTTAGGAGTTTTGCAAATTAGTCCGCGGCGCTTGATGCCCGTGGTGGCTCGAGCGGCTTTGCACCCATGGGCCCAATGACACCAGCCTTTCCAAAACTGGCTTGGCCCGAAAGTTGCAGGCTCATCCGAGCCAGGATTTTGCATCACCTTCCTGGGGCTAGGGCCAACGCCGTCCGCATCGATTTCAAGCGGGCGGCGTTGCTGTGTAGGCCATGAGTTCGCTGACCGGCCCTGCCGGCGCTGGGGACGCGGGACGGGGTGATAGAAGCGCGTCCTCGGCGGTGTCGGACATCACCAGCTCCTCCGCCGCGCGCCACGCGGCGGCTTTGGTTAGTCCGACTGCGACGACGTCGTCGTTGAGGGTGACGGCATAGGTCCCGTCGCGAGTGCGAATGATGTCGATGGTGGTCATGGGGTGCGTAAACGCGCGCGCCGGCGGCGGGTTCCTATAACCACGATAATGGCAGTTTGATCGCCTGCCGATCGAGCTGAAACCTGAGCGACGCGCGGTGCTGATGCACTCGTGTGCGCAGCGGGCCTCGCTACTACGCCGGTGAACGCTGATGGTCGCGCCATTCAATTATTTTTTCTGCAGCCTTCCGATCTTCAAGCGACAGCCCCCGCCGCGCCGGCCTTCACGCGTTGGCGCTCGATGGATCCCCCTGGGTACACCTGTCCATGGCACCCCTCTCGCGCGCGCTTAACGTGCCCCAAAAATACCTAGGACCTCCAAAACTTTTTTCTTAAGCAAGCCGCAAGGAAGCCGAGATGGGGGCACCGCATCGTGAGCGCGTGTCACCCTGACCGAGTGACTGCCGCACTTTTCTTCTCCGACCAACTACAATAAAGGCCCCACGAGACCGAAGCGATTGAGCAGAGCAACACGTAGCGATATGGCACTCCCAAGCATTTTCCGGTCATAACGTTGCCCCAGAAGCCGCCCATCGGCCACCACCTGTCCAGCAAAAGGAAGCCCGCGATGGCAACGAAGATGCCCAACGCGATGCAGTGCTTGGGTTCAATATCCTGTATGATCTTCCACCGTTCTTGACCGACGGCATGAACTCCGGGCGCTGCGGTCGTAGCTATTGCGCTGACGAAAGGGGTCTCGAGAGTAGATTGACCGGCTCCAGCCACGGTTCGTCGCGCGAGACGCCCGATCAACCAATAGCCAAATGGCGCGAGCAGAATGATAGGAGCGAGCGCGCCGACAAAGCTGGCCCACGGATGTGCTTCTAAATTGGTAAGACGCTGAATTCGATCGGACGAAGCGGGATCCAGCATGTCGCGAACCGCCCACCATGCAATGAAAAGGATTCCTCCGATCGTTCCTAAAACCTGCTGCCGTTTAATCTGCTCCAGGGTTTTAGGCTGCCTTATCCCAATCTTGAACGCGGACCACCTCTGCAAGAGTGCATGGCTAAATCCATCGGTGGACTGAAACGCAGACTTTAATTGCAGCACGACGAGCACGGTAAGGACAAAAGCGACACCAGCGAAAAAGATGCGCTCCGCTTCTTGCATGAAGGCTAACGGTCTGAAGCGCCAATTAGGCCCATCTTGTTCCCGCAGGGAAGCATCAGGATCAAAGGTCGGTAGGTCATCCCAGTTCGGCACGGACTGGTTTGCTGGTGTAGTCGCGGTCTGTTTCCTGGCTGGGAGCCCAACCTCCTTATCTGTTAAGAAGACTGGCTTCTGTCCCGGCGTGAAGCTTTGCCAATAGTCATATTTGGTGAGCCACGAATTAAACTGCGCTAGCGTGAGCTGTTGCCTGACGGGCGGCATTGCGTTTCTGTTGACGTACCTGACCATTGCCGCGACACCATTGTTACTTGGAGTAAATTCAATTTTGGTGCCGTCGGATAATTCAGAGAACGCTTGCGTGGCGAATCTGGTTGCATCTGCGAGTCGACCACTCGCAAGCGCCGCCGCGGCCATGGCTCGACTATCATCATAGCGTTCGCGAGCCGTATCGGAACGTGCCGCGCTGGTTTCGAACAAGATAGCAATCAATACGAGGGCAACGATGCGCGCTACGGCATGACCTGACCGTCTAGCGTTTCGGCCTACGCGGCCCCGCTCAGCGGGATTGCGGTCAACGAAATCGACAAACGAAATATTGCTGGCAACCTTCATGCGTCGCCTCATCCAGAATATTGGCGCTTCAAAACTTGAATCATTTCCTCCGCGCAGCCGCGCCCGCCCAGCTGCTGAAGCGACGTTCCGCACAAAATGGTGCATATAGCCACTGTATACCGACGGACCTCATCCTGCCAATGCAGTGTGATCGGGTAGTTGTGCGACGCAAAGGCGAAATTCCTGGTTGACCGGCGATTCTAGGGTACGGGCACACTCACGCACAGGTAGGAGCCGGTAAGCACATTGATGTCCTTAAGTCGCCAGCGGGCTTGTCGACGTAGAAGCGGACATCAGCCGGCCTTCGTCGCACGCCCCATTCGGCCATTGTTGTAACCCCGAATCCTTCCCGCCCGCACTGGCGAGGAACCCGTTGTCGTGATTTGATGGCCGCCGGTCGAAGTTGCGGCTGAGGTTTTCGTGGCGACTGGACATATCGAGCGGCGATTGGCGGCGGTGCTGGCGGCTGACGTCGCCGGCTACTCGCGTTTGATGGGCGCTGACGAACTCGGCACGTTGGAAGCGCTGAAAGCTGTTCGGCTCCAAATTGTTGACCCCGCGATCGCCGGCCACAAGGGACGTATCGTAAAGACCACCGGTGACGGTCTGCTCGTCGAGTTCGCAAGTGCCGTCGATGCCGTAACGTGCGCCATGGCCGTACAGAGCAAAATGGCGGAACGTGAGGCCGGCGGCCCCGAGATTACCCTTCGCATCGGTATCAATGTCGGCGACATCATTATCGACGGTGATGACATCTTCGGTGACGGTGTCAATGTAGCCGCGCGGGTCGAAAGCGAATGCGTGCCCGGAGGTGTTTACCTGTCCGATGATGCTTTCCGGCAGGTTCGCGGAAAGACAGCCTTCGCTTTCGACGATCTGGGCGAAAAGCCGCTCAAGAATATCGACCGGCCGGTGCGGCTGTATGCTGTGAGATCCGCTCTGCCTCCCGCGACCGCTAGCGCCAAACCGCTTGCGGAATACACCAAACTATTACCGTTGCCCGACAAGCCCTCGATCGCAGTGTTGCCGTTCCAGAACATGAGCGGCGACCCCGAGCAGGAATACTTTGCCGACGGCATGGTGGAAGACATTATCACCGCGTTGTCGCGCGTGAAGTGGTTCTTCGTGATCGCGCGGAATACCACCTTCACCTACAAGGGCAGGGCCGTCGATATCAAGCACGTTGGGCGAGAGCTCGGCGTTCGATACGTGCTCGAAGGCAGTGTTCGCAAAGCCGGCCAGAGGGTTCGCATCACTGGGCAGCTCATAGAGGCCGAGACAGGACACCATATCTGGGCAGACCGTTTCGAGCGCGAGTACACCAACGTTTTCGAGTTGCAGGATGAAGTGACTTCCGCCGTTGCCTCGGCAATCGAGCCGACCATCAATTTGAGGGAAATCGAACGGTCGAAGAAAAAGCCGACCTCCGACTTGACCGCCTACGATTGCTTCCTGCGCGCGCAGCCTTTCTTGCGAGAGCTTGATGCGCCATCCTATGCGCGAGCGGAAGGCTTTCTTCGACAAGCCGTAGCCATAGACCCTGAATATTCCAGCGCCCTCGCATATCTTGCTGACTGTATCGGGCGGCAATCCATTTTTGGTGCGCGACCATTCAGGGAAGGTGTGCTCGAGGCGGAGCGGATTGCGCAGCAAGCGGTTCAAGCCGATCCGGAGGACGGCACCGCGCTCGCCGTCGCTTCGTGGGTCCTCTCGGTGCTCGTTGGCAAGCACGCGCAATCGCTGGAATATGGCGAACGGGCGCTCCGCCTTCAGCCAAATTCAGCTCTCGTTTGTGTCAACAGCGCTTATGGCTATCTCTTTCGTGGTGAATTCGACGCCGCGCGACACAACTTTGAGAGAGCATTGCACATCAACCCGCTGGATCCGCGCAACTATTTCATAGTGCAGGGCTTGGGGATGGTTGCGTTCTTTGAACGAGACTTCGCCAAAGCTCTGTCACTGCTGACCCGTTCGATTGAGCTTGGCCCTGCACGGGTTACGTGGCGATACAAGGCCGCAGCGTTGGCGCACCTCGGCAGAACCGACGAAGCCCGTGAGGCCGTCTCGGTCCTCAGATCGTTTACGCCAGTGCAAACATTGAAAGAGATTGCTGATCGGGCCACGCATGCTCACCCTTGGATGCGCGAACTTTACATCGGGGGACTTGAGAAAGCAGGATATGAGTGAGGCGCGGTGTGTTGTGCCAGATCGAGGTATCCGCGACCGTCCTAATTTCATCGGGCGCTTTTTTGCACCCTGGCCCGCGTAGGGGAGTCGCCTACAGCATCACAGCTGTGTGGCGGCGCGAGCAGCCTTTCCCGTCGTGGGTGCATGGCCATTACGGGCGGCGGTCTAAGGCTTAGTGACCTTGTTCGCTAACCGCTCTGCAAGCCCGACAGGATGTCTTTGGCGGCTGACCGCCGATTCTTGCAGCTTCCTGGGCAATTGCTGTTCGTAGCGGATCGCGCCCTGACTCGGGTTTCTGACATCGAGAGCCTGGTCCCGCAAACCGCCGGCGAAGCTCTGCTTCTTGTTGATGACGTTGGTCATGGTGGAGTAGGGCGAGACCAGACCTCGACCTAAAAAATCTGCCTCCTGCGCAACGGCTCGAGCGGCGCCACGCCAGTCCCCATGCGCGGCCTTTGCAACATCTCCCGGTTCGATGATTGGCTTCCCGCGCCAGTCGAGACCCGAGAGTTGTTGCATTGCTGTTGAGAGGGCCGGAGACAAGGTAAATGTATCGCGCGCTGCTGTGGTGAGGTTTTCCTTGCCCCGGGCCGCTTCGTGAAGATGGTACGGGATCGCGAGAGGCCCACGACGCGCCGCGCTTGCGTGGTCATTTCCGGTGATCCATCGCGCGGCCTTATCGAGAACCGGGTATACAGCGAACGAGAGCAGCCCCATGGCGAACAAGTTGCCGATCGCGTCCAGCTTGTTGCCGCGAGATCCGCGTACGAGGTCCTTGGCGATGTTGGCATAGGAGTTGAAGACCCCATAGTGGTAGCGACCGAAAACCATGAAAGTAGGCTCGGCCAAAATCTGAGAGAAGATACGCGCTCCCTGCTTGCTCCCCATGATGGTCGTTGGGATGCGATAGTTCGGTATGTGCCGCTCCGCTTTCGTGATGGCATCCTGCATCGACATTCCGTCACGCATATGCTCGAGCACGGAGTGAGTGAGAAACATATCGTTAGCGGCCCACATGGCGTGGCTTGAAGCCTTGTAAACGGCCTTCACGAGATCGCTCGGTCCGACGCCGAACTGACGCGCAATAGGGTCCCACTTTGACGGGTTCGTTTTGACCGCCTCTCCAAATCCCTTGGCCAAGTTGTCGAGTGCGTTGCGCGAAATAACCCCGCCGTAGATCGTACCGGCTCCGCTCTCACGTAACTGCTTCTGCAATTCGTCCTGGGTAACGACGGACTTGATCGCCTTCAGGCCATCCAGGGCGAGGCTTTTATAGCCGCCAGTGCCGGGGAGCCATCGGAAGCCGCGTTCAACGAACCAGTGCTCACCCACGTTGCGGATGTGCGCCGTCGGCATCCAGAAGATCGTTTTGGTCACAGCTTGGCTCAGCTGGCGCAGCCGGTTGATTGCGGGTTCGTTGATGCCGGGACGGGCGAAGTCATCCATGACGTACGCAAGCTGCGGGTCCATTCGCCAGCCCTTGAAGTTTTGCAACCGCGTCTCGACGTAGTTGTCCGGCGTTTTCTCGCCTGGCTTTTTGGCGTGCTTCAGAAATTCGGGGTTTGATTTAAGATCCTGCAAGAACTGCAGATGCCGCGCAATCTCGCCAAGGTCGAGATTGGCCGCAGAGGCGGAGAGGGCGGCGTTGTGGTAATATTCGGGCTTGCCGCCGCCGGCCAAACGCGCGTGCTCTTCGATTTCCGGCGTCGTCGCTTCCTTCATCGTGAAGTCGCGGTGACCTAGCTGGTAGTTCTCGCCATTCTTGTATTCGAAGCCGGGGTCGACGACCTTCATCGGTTGGCCATTGTTCCACAACGTGAAGCCGTCATGATTTAGCGAGATGACGTAGCGACGACCCTCCGGGCTCTCCAACGCGACGAACTTGCGATCGAGCATCGTGCCCCGGGGACGTGTGGCGAGTGCATACGTGCCCTCGATCGGATCGGTGCTCTCACCCGGGTTCAGGATGTTTCTCTCCGGCGAGTCGCCTTTCCCGATGCGATAGATGTGATCGCGGATCTTGGGGCCAAGCATGTCGGGATCAAGCTTCGAAACCTGATCGAACAACCTGTCGTTTTCGTCAAAGAGGGGCTTCAGGTGTTGATTGTAGAGCGCCTGTTCATGCGGATCGAGCTGGTTGATCTTGCCGGCCTCGCGCGCGAAATACATTCGCTCAAGCGTCTTTGGGTTGTTCAGCTCCTTTGGCAGCGACGCAGCCCACTTCTGGAGGTCAATGACGTGCTGCTCTTTCGCTTTGCGCACCTTGTAAAGCTCGTCCGAGAGCGAGCGTGCATACTCTTCCTGGGGACTGAGATTGTTGTCATGCACGCCGCGAGCGATGTAGCTCTTGGTCGGCTTGCGCCCTGGCTCGAGGAATGAGTGGAGAAAGGCCGATCCCTTGAGCTTGGACTTGAGGTCGTCGACAATCTTGCCGTGGTCGACCCAGCCGCCTTCGTCGTTTACGAGTTTGTCCATCAGGCCGCGCAGGGTAGGCGACTTGGAGGCGCCCTCCGGCTGGTCAGTCTGCGTGTGATCGGATAGTCCTTCGGCGCCCACTTCGCCCTGGACTTTGTCGCCATCGTTCGCGCGAGCCGGCATCGCGGCGGGAGGAGTGGGCCCATGCTCGCCTGGCATCTCATCGAATGACGGCAGCCGCACACCCTCAGCCTGTTGTGGGGGACTAACCACTTGCGGCTGGTCGGGCTCTTGCACTGGCTGTGGCGCAGATTGGCGCGCTGGCTTCCCCTCGAACTGGTCCAGCAACGCCGCCGCTGTCGCCGGGTCCATATCGCCAGTCGTCAGCATGTCGTCCTGTTCGGACGGCGCGGTGTCTTTCCCGTAGACCCGATCCGACCTCTCCGGACTCGACTGGGGATTGCCTACCGTGTCGCCAGTCTCCGGAGGCGCAGTCTGGACGGTCGCCGCTTCGCCTTCCACAACGGGCTGCTGTGATGCCTGCGCCTCATCCTGCGCCGGCTGGGCAGCAGGATTGAGGTCGACATTGGGACGGCCGGCGACTTTGCCAGCGAGACGTTGCCCGGTCGCCTCAAGTCGCTGACCGAAACGGTTGAACGATGGGAGCGCAGCGCCTGCGACCGCTTGGGCAGCAACCTCTCCCGGGTTCACTTTGCCCGTCGTCGCATACTGCTGGCCGGCATTGATGCCGCCCATCAAACCAGCGCTGACACCGCGCTGCAGCGCTGTCGCTGCCCGGTCCGGTCGCATGGTAGCCAAGGCCGGAGCCATCTCACCGGCCATAGACGACTTTGGATTGGCCTCAGCATTCGCCGCGCGTTGCTGGCTATCATCGTACCCGAGTGCCTTCAGTCCAGCCTCTTGCGCCTTGCTGGTGCCGTAAGCACCGGCAATGCCGCCCGCGACGGCGCCAACAAGGTTGCCGATGCCAGGCCAGACGGTGCCGGCCAGGAAACCAGTTCCGGCACCAGCCAGAATGCCGCCCGCTGCAGGCAATACCCCATGTGCAGCCTCGCGACCGAACGTCTTCATTTCGCTTTCGGCTTGGGGTTGCCCCCCATACTGTCTCGCCAGTTCGTCAAAATCTTGCCCGGCATATTTGGCTTGTAGCTGATCGAAGTCTTGCCCCTCAAAGGTTGGCGCAGGCGTATTGGTCGGCGCATCATCGACCCGAGGGAATTGATTGTCCCACTCCTTGCCGGGCCAATCCGGCAAGTCATCGAACATGAGCGGCCGTTCAGGCGCAGGAGCCTGCTGACTATCCGGCATGTCATCGAACGATGGAAGGGCATAATTCTCGGCCATTGCAGCGCCTCTCTGACGGGATCATTTCCCGTCCGAGGGTGCGCCCAACTGCGTTTATAGGAACTTTGTGACCTAAGCCTGATGAGGTTGCGGATCGCTAGCGGCCATAAAGCACGCCTTTTTGATTCGATTGGCACCAAGACAGTCGTTCTGCGCGCGAACGAGGCTGCGACCGTGGCAAAGCATCACCCAAACGTTCCCTGCAGTTCGGAATGTGGTCTCCGCGGAAACGGAACAACTGTTCACTTTGTAACTTAAGCCTCTGCCGTATCGTCGCGGCAGGAGGCGGTGATATTGTGCAAATTCCTTTGCTTGTCTTGGTAGTTGAGGACGATTTCTCCATAAAAGAACTTGCGGTAGAAGCTTTATCGGAGGGCGGCTTTGAGCCGCAGGCCGTCGCGTCAGGCGAAGAAGCACTCGCTCTTCTCCAACGCGATCACCATCAGTATCGAGCGCTCATTACCGACATCCATTTGCAGGGCGAGCTTACCGGCTGGGACGTTGCTAGGCGGGCTAGAGAACTTAACCTCGATATGCCCGTAGTATACATGACCGGCGACAGCGCTGACCAGTGGCCATCACAAGGCGTCCCGACCAGCATCCTGCTTACGAAGCCATTTGCGCCAGTACAGCTCGTGACAGCTGTTTCCAACCTCCTTAACGCCGCTCCTCCAACAGCGCCGACAGAATGATGCCGTTTCAATTGGTGGCCCCATTCGCTTTAGATCGTGTACAGATTGCCCATAGCTGAGGTGACCAAGCGGGCCCCGTTATCGGCGATCGCGCCTACTGAACATACTCCGAAACCCTTGAGGGAGGCGCGGGGAGTGATCTTCCGGCTTTGGCCTGTTGCGCTTAGGGCAGGGAGCACCGCCACGCATGGTCGCCGGTCCAAGGCTGATCCGGGTGGTTCTCGCATGCCCAGGCGGTATCGTCGCAAAGGATACATGCCGGTTCGCTCATAAGTCTTCCCGGATACCCCGAAAGAAAGGATGCCGTACCTTTCCTTCGGCTGATTTAGCGCGGTACTCGATCTCGGCCTGTACCTCAGGCTCGACCCAAATGGCCTTATGGGCAATGCGCTTGGTATAGGGCTGCGTTTTCCGGATCAGCGGTGTCAGGCGCTTTCGCAGATCCGCAGCCGATGTCTTGTCGAAACCGTGGTCGACCTTGCCGGCATATATCAGCTCTTTTCCCTTGCGGCGGCCGACGTAGATTCCATCCCAATCGTTGCCGTCGAGCGCGAAGCCCGCGATCGCGAGAGTCTCGCGTTGCGCGCAGGTTTTCTTGACCCAGTCCCGACTGCGGGCGCCGGTCGGGTAGATGCTATCTGCGACCTTCGAGACGACGCCTTCATAACCCAGCTTGCAGGCGTGCTTGAACATCTCGGGGCCGTCGACCTCGAAGCTTTCGCTGAACTGGATGTTAGTGCCGGCGACGAGCTTCTTCAGCACGGCCTTGCGCTCCTTCAGCGGCAGCTTCCGCAGATCGCGGCCATTGAGATAGAGCAGATCGAAGGCCACCAGCACGATCTTGGTCGAGTGGCCGCGCAGCTCGTTCTGCAGTACCGAGAAATCGGTTGTGCCGTCGGCAGCCGGCACCACAATCTCACCGTCGATGATCGCTGATGCGGCCGAGATGTGCCAGGCGTCCTCGGCGACCTTCTTGAACCGCCTGGTCCAGTCGTGACCGCGACGGGTATAGATCTTCACTTCCTCGTTGGCGAGATGGGTTTGGACGCGGTAGCCGTCGAATTTGATTTCGTGGATCCAGCGTGTGCCACGCGGCACCTTGTCAATGGACGACGCGAGCGCGGCGCGATGAAGCCCGGGAAGAGCGCCTTCGCTCCGATCGCTTCGGGCTTCCTCCGCTGAAACGCCACAACGCAACTCCACTAACAATGAGCTGATTCAAATTGGCCCAATCGTTCGGCCCGCAATTGGAACTGGCGATCTTACCTCGCGTTTTGCCAGATTGGCTAAGAAAGCGAAGAACCCACCGCCAAGCCGCGGCGGAAGTCGGCCCGACCCTGTGATAGGAGAGCCGCATGGATATGAAAG
The DNA here is from genome assembly GCF_020889685.1 of Bradyrhizobium oropedii. Lineage (GTDB taxonomy): Bacteria > Pseudomonadota > Alphaproteobacteria > Rhizobiales > Xanthobacteraceae > Bradyrhizobium > Bradyrhizobium oropedii. Next base: position 19,323 of record NZ_JACMYO010000067.1, on the reverse strand, counting down.
AAGCCTCGGCGATGACGGAAGCCTCGGGGCTAATCGAGGAGCAGGACGGTAGCGGTCGGACTTCCGAAGCGATCCCGCGACGGCCCCAGCAGCCGTCGCGGGATGTCGCCCTGCGCTGGGCCGAGCGGCTTCGCGCGGTTGCCGTGAAAGCGCCCTTACAGTCGCTCTTCGTCGCCTTCCTGATCGGGATCTGGGTCGCGCGGCGGCGCTAGCAGAATCCGCCAACCGGCATGCCTCGTGGCCCGGTGCTGCCCTAGTTAGGACACTCGCGGCCGGGAATTATGCCCTCTGCATCCACCCGCGCCGGCCGTCGCTTTCGAGACGACCGGCAGCGAGCTTGGGCCGGTCGTCCCGTGCTGAGTGAGATAACCGACCTCAGCGCGTCCCCTCTCGCTGAGGCCGTTTTCATTTCGGGAACAAGTGGCAGTTTGTGGCGTTGCAACAGCGGTCGGATTGAGGAGTGGACGACCATCGGCCTCAGTGCTCTCCCCCGGGCGCTGGGGCCGATGCGCTGTAGGCACCCGATCCGGCTAATGAAAATAGGTCATTCCTCCCGCCACGGCCGCGACAACGAAAGCCAAAGCGGCGGCGGCGATAATCCAAGGCATGTCTTTGCGCTCTTGGGGGGTCATCAAATAACGCCTTCTAGGGGTGTAGAAGTGAAAGCAGGCGTTGGCGGTTCTGCTCTCGGTCGAGCTGATTTTTGCGCATCACTTCGAGTTCGGCTTCAACCTTGGTGACGTTTTCATTCAGCCGCTTCGATTCGATCAGCCGCGCCTCAAGCTCAGCGAGCCGCCTTTCACCTTCGACCACGTCGAGTTCAATCTGCCTCAGCTCGTCCATGATCGCGTCTTTGTACATCCTTGTCCATTGCACCTGTGCGGTTACAGCCGTGTGAGCTTAACCACTTCCTAGAGCTCGTCGTTCCTAAAACCTTGCGCTTGAGGATTTTTAGGAAGGTCATCGTGGGAATAAGTGGCAATCGGAGCGGCAGGATGAAAAGGGGTTTAGTCTATGTCCGGCGTTGAATGCTATCGGCGCCGGGGTCAAAGGCCGTTAGCGGTCGGTCATCGTTCAACGCGAACCAAGCGACGTCCTTCTTCGTCTCAGGGTTCGGTTCTGGCGCGTCTTCAGCAAAAATGGGGCAAGGATTTTCCGAGCCAGCCGTTGTGCGGCGGAAGACGCTGCAATGAAATCGTGTCGCTCACCAATCGAATCGGACCGAGTACCGCTGCTTCAGCCGCAGCTCGGTGGTCTTTGCCGACACGAGGACCTGCTCAGGGTCAGCGCCGTCACGCACCACGGGCACCAAGGTCCAATCAGTACCGGAGGGGTTAATTTCGACGTGGCAGACATGCTCTCCGCCCGGGAGACTGCGGAGCTCGCGCAGAGCGATGAGCTCAAGATCTTTGGCGCATGCCATTGTCACGGGCACGGGAGTGCTCCTGGCCTCTCCTCGCGGGATCAACTCGGGCTGCCCCGTGCTGTTCCTTTCGATACCGTGACGCAGGAAGCTGGCCAGCGCTGCGATCGATCCGGCAAACGATCTGGCGGGTAGGCCAAGGAATCCTATGCGAGCCAGCAGACAGAACGTCGTTCTAGAATACTACCAGCGCGCCATTGTCGTGCATTCGATCTCGCGGACCTGGGATGAGGTCGAGAATCCGCCGGCATGTCTGTGACGGCGGTAGCTCGGCCTGTCTTCAGGCCTGTTTCTCCCAAGACTTGGCCCGGTTGCCTGGAAGCAGCCGGGCCATCTTTCGCTAACGGCCTCTTGGAGTTCGCCTGGCTTGGGCCAGTCGCCCACCAATCGGTACGGGCTTGCGAGGACCAAGGACTTCGTATTCGAACGCGACGCCCTCCGGGTCGTTTGCTTTAAACCACTCGTCAGCGACGTCATCGGTAGCAAAGACTTTGAGGTGATCACGGTCGCCAACCTGTTTGTTGGCATCGGTATAGATCCAGACTTTCACGGGTCGCTCCTTTTGTTTAGTCAGCCGCGATACCTTGGCCAATCGCAAATTGCTCGCAACGCACTCTCAAAATTCCCGCGACATTGCAGGATGGGTCCGGTTCTTGACCTTGATCCAGTGCGGGCATCGGCCGCCTCGGTAAGGGCGATCTGACCGCTTCGAGACCAGACCCTCGAACCCGAACTCGCAGGCCTTCCGGAAGAGTGCCGGGCCGATCTCGCCTTGCTCGAAATCCGAGATGAAGATGCCTTCCGGCCGACGCGCCAGGAGCCGCTGCAGGTTCGTCTTGCGCATTGAGAGGGGCAATCTATCGGATGAAGTGTTGGTTCAATATTAAACTTAGTCTCAAAGATGGCGATCCGCCGGGCGCCTTCCCACAGCTCTATGGTTTGGCCGTCAACGAGCTGCTTTGCGTGCTTGCGAGCCTCTTCTTCTACACGGTGTGATTAGGAACGATCTCCGCGCACCTAGTTTATTACCGTGTTCGCTGCTGTTCCCGCCGAGCAGCAAGCGGACGATCAAAGTGTGAACTGGCGGCCCTGGCTCTGCCCCGCTGGGGCCGTTTCTTCTCAGGCGAACAGGTCCTTCCCCGCCTGCTTCATCCTCACGAACGTCCCGCTCTCGTGGTACTCAAGCCAGCCTTGGCTCGAACGCTCGAGCATGCTCCATGATCCTGCGGGCGGCTTTCTCGGGGGCGGAGTAGGGGCGGTCACCCTTCATGTTCATCGGTCACGCATTTCCAGTCAGAGTAACTATAGAGCCCCGCCCAATGATGGACTGGCTTGCCGCACTGTTCGCATTTGAAGGCGCCTGAAATGAAAGTAGGGGCGGAGCCACGCTCTTGAGATGCAGAATAGATAGCGCCGCATTCGCGGCATGAAAAATAGACTTTGATATCAATCTCCCTTTAGGTGTCCGAGACGATCCTAGCCACGTTGTCGGTGCGATATCTTCGCAGTGTGCAGCCCGAATGAGTATGCTTTCATTGCTCTCGTTTCAGCCTGGAGGCTTCCTCGGCATTCTGCTCGTCGACGCGGGTACGGATAAACGCGTGGATGTCGCCACCAAGCTCCGCTTGTACCTGGTCTTCCGAGAACCCCTGCGCCATCGCCGCGACCAAGAGCCTTTGGACAAGCTCGTCAATTTCGGGGCGACCACGTCGAACGCCGAAGTGCTCATCAGCGTGAACGCTGTTCTCTAACCAGAAGTCTACGAATTCTTTTGCGCTTGCCACTGAATGCCCCTGTCCGATAGGCGCCGCTTAGCACGCACTCATGATGTTCCCTAACAGGAAACTGTCCTTCATTGGATGTCTACGCGAAGTTTCAAAAGACACGGCCCCCAATCTTGCGAGGGAAAAGGGGCCTTACACTCCGAAGGAATGCTTCATCTGGGCCGCCATGCGCTGAACGGCATCGGTGTATTGACCGTGGTTGAAATGCTGATCGGCGACATAAAGAACGAAAAGGATGCCGACGGCTAGCAATACGCCTTTCATGATGACGCTCCCTAAGGTCTGGGCGGCTCCGAATGTCGTGACGATTCCAGGTTCTAGTGGGCGCTTCCGTCCGCGTCGGCTCCGGTAACCGGCTCGCCTCCAGCGTTCTGTTGTCGCGTACCATTCAATTCGCCAGTCGAGCATATCCGCGCCGCAGCGCGGGCATGAGCCATTCTCGTGGCGTGTCGTGATCCATCGATGAAGAGAATTGCATGGCACCTTTAAGGAGTTCTCTATCGGGGTATCCGGAAAACTCCGGGGAGAACAACTTTCAACGTCATAGATTTTCGTTATGCTAGACCGCTCTCTTTGGACTTGCCTAAAGTCCGCTCGACCTCATCGGCCAGCATACGATGATGCGCAGCCAGCTTGGCGAACAGTTCTTTCTTCGTCCGATTCTTCGCCAGCTTGCTAATCAGCTCGCACTCTTCCGCCTCGACACGAAGCTTCTCCAAGTGCGCTTGCATGTCCTTCATTGAATGAACTCCCCGGGATCACAGTGAGATCATCACACATGGAACTCGCCGGGCAATAGTCTTCTGAAACTCAGCCCGCGGTGATTCACGGGACCTTTGATCTAGATCAAGCGAGAACAGATGGTGCGTCAACGTCCCATAAGGAACGCGAGCCACGTCGAGTCAATTCGGAAAACGCGCATATTCACTCCATACTCACTAAGGTTGTGAAGCGGCAGCGATCTGATAGACTGGGTAATTATATTTTGATCAGTAGTTGCTTGCCAATCGATTGGAATGAGGGCGCGCCATGCCCACCACGGAAGAATTCCGCGAAGAGGCGGAGGCTCAAATTGCTCGGGCGGCGAGACAAGGACGTCCGCATATCGAGATCAATGCAGGCGAACTGCATCGGATAGTAAGCCCGGATCAGAACAGGCACCCGATGGCATGCAACGCCATGCGCCAGCTTATGGGACCAGCCGACGTCGTGATCTATGAACCTCCCGCAGGGGACGGTCCATCGTTCACCGTTCGGTATGTTCTGCCGCGTTAGCATCGGCTTTGTCGGGCTCGTCCGAACGTTCCGCCGCCATCGCTTCAACCATTTCGACGACACGTTGGCGGCTGGCCCGATCCTGGATCGAGCGAAAAGCTCGAAGAAGGCGGAACGCATCCGCCGCGTCTTTGCTCAGTCTCTCCTTCGTCAAGCTCGCCCTCGCATGGCCCGCCGAATCTCAGTGTAGCCAAGCTTGGCATCTCTGTTCTAGCCGTGAGGCTACGGGTCACCGTTTTCGGAGACCGGCTACCGCTCTCCCGGCCACCATGTTGACGGTGGGTTCATGGTCGAGATCTTGTCCGTCCGCAACGCCACCAGGTGGCTGCGCTTGAACGGGTGCCCAGCCCGGCGTGAGCATTCCTTGCACCGCATGTAGCGCTCCAGCTCGTGGACCGGCGTCCACGTCGGCCGCCTCACGATATCCAGGGCGACCGTCTGATGGGTGTCGCAGCCGAGGCATTTGATCTCGAGATAGCGATAGCCGGCATTGAGAGCGTCACCGAGGGCAGGGGACGGCTGGGCCGGCCCCTGGAAGGCGAGCATGCGGGCGTTCCAGGCTTGGCAGGCGAGCCCGTCCGCATCGCGACGCGCCTCTGCAGCCCGCTCGGCCAGATGCCGGACGGTGGCGCCGAACATGTACTCCCGGGATTTCGAGCCCATGCCGATCATAAAGCGGCGGAGCCGCGTGGGATGCAAATCTTCAATAAGTTGGGTCTGTCGAGATCGTTACCCACCAGAATTAGCGATGGTGGGATAAAGAGGGGATAAAGCGTCGCCCAAAAAGACAAGTGATTTCAATGGGAAACTTCCTGAACGATTGGTTATAGGGTCGAATTCCGATATAAGGGGGATATAAGAGGGAATCGGAATGCCGACCGCAAACCCGAGAGCACTCCTCCGGCGCCTGCTCGCTGGATCTGATGAAGGGCCGTGGCTCGAATTTAAACATAATAACGAGGATTGCGACATGATTGGTCGCACGCTGAGTGCGTGCGCTAATGCGGCCATGCTCGCTGACCGAGACAGGGCCTTTATAGTTTGGGGAATCCGAGACGGAACGCGCGAGAAAGTCGGAACCAGCGTGCGCCTTCAGCGCCTGAAAAAGGGCGGAGAAAATCTACAAAATTGGCTTTCGCGAATGATCGAGCCGAAGCTTCTGCTCGAATGCTTCGACTTCAGCGATGATGGCCTGGACTTTTCGATTCTCGCAGTCGAGCCCACATACGATAGGCCGGTCCGGTTCGCCGGTTCTGAGTACATCCGCATTGGAGAGAACGTCAAACCGCTTAAGGATTTTCCCGAACACGAGCGAGCCCTATGGCTGGCGACGGGGCGTCGCAAATTCGAGGATGCGATTGCCCTACCCAACCAAACGGCGCTGGATGTTCTCAATCTTTTGAACGCTGAGACGTACTACAACTTAAAGAGCGAACCGGTTCCGCGTAACAAGACTGAGATCCTGAAGCGGTTTTCCCAGTTGGGATTCGTCGTCGACGACATGGAAGACGGCTACCACATCACCAATCTCGGCGCCCTGCTTTTCGCGAATGATATTTCTACGTTCCCGTCGATAGCCACTAAATCGGTGCGCGTGATCAAGTATAGCGGCACCAATAAAATGAAGTCGGAAAGCGAAACAGAAGGCGTGAAAGGCTACGCGGTGGGCTTCCGGCCAATGCTCAAGTTCATAATGGATCGACTTCCGAAGGAGGAGCGGTTCACAGGCGGCGTTCGCAAAGCGCTATCTGTGTATTCAGAGACAGCTCTCCGCGAGATGGTGGCGAATGCCCTCATCCATCAAGATTTCACGATGAGTGGAAGTGGTCCCGTTGTGGAGATATACAAAGACCGGATCGAGATTACCAATCCTGGCAACTCGCTCATCGCAGTTGACCGTATTATAGACGAACGGCGCTCGCGCAATGAAAAATTCGCTGCTGCCATGCGCGAGGTTGGTCTTTGTGAAGAAAGAGGCGGCGGAATCGATAAGTCGATCATCGAGATCGAAGAGATGGCGCTCCCGGCGCCCGAGTTCTTTCCATCAGAAAACTCTATGAGGGTTGTGTTATTTGGACCAAAGAAATTTGCCAACCTTTCGAAAGCAGATAGAGTTTGGAGTTGCTTCTGTCATTGTGTGGTTCGTTGGCTCGCCCACGACTATATGAACAATACGAGCCTGAGAGCTAGATTTTCTCTTGGAGACGAAGACTACCAGGTAGTCTCATCGGTAATTGCCGACGCAAAGAAGGCAGGCCGGATCGCTCCAGCTGACAAAAATCAAGGAAACAAGTACGCGAAATACATTCCTTTCTGGGCCGTGTCGGATGACTAGCGCCGCCTAACCGGGCGGCGCTATCGGTGCCTGACTTACCCCGCACGAGGACTGTTCAGACGCGTTCCCACAAACTCTCCGAAAACCGTCTCAACGCGCAACGTGGTGCCGTCAAGATAGGCCGGTGCATCGAGCGATAGCGGTGCATTGAAGCTTCCCGCCTCCCTCTGCGGGAACAGCTTATGGTGCTGCTGGGTCATTGCTCTCACTCGAGAGGGGACGTCTTCGCGGCGTAAGCGGCGCTCTGCTAATTCCATGTAGACATTACTTACCACTTCATCGCGATCTGACTTCAACATGCTGCGGGGCGTGAGGCTATAGAGCCATTCGTAGTCGCCGGGCTGCGGGACATATAGCTCTTCATTCCCGACGTTTTCGATTTGCGGCGCGCGCTCCAGGCCTGCAATGGGGGCTATCCCCATCCGGCTCTGCATGGTTGCAAGGCTACGGCTGCTGCTAATGTGCTCGAGCACGAAGCGGTTGAAGGTTCGATCGGTCCGGCGCAAGTGGCTCCACTGAACGTCAGAAAGTATCTTGTTGGGGCCACTGATGATGCCGGTGACAGATGAGCCAGTGACGATCGCTCGCTTCGCAAGCTCGATCTTCTGCGGCGTGATCGGCTTGACGCGCCTCAGGTTTATCAGATCGCATGTTTTGCACGCCCGCGTGCCGTTGTGCTTCCAATAGGTGGTCTCAGGCGTGTACTCGTGGCCGTGACCGCAATGTGTGGTCGCTGCGGCGCGCGCTCTCCATGCCGCGACACGGGCCGCGAGGCCGTTTGCTTTCATGAGTGGAGTAACGATGTTGTCCCAGTTAGGATGCTCGGCACGATATCGCTTGAGCGAATGCATATCCTTGCCGGTCGGGAGCGGGATTCTCTTGAGCGCAACCCGTGCATTTAGCTGACGAAGAATATCGGCGGCTTCCTCGTTGGTGATGTCAGTGCATGTTCGGCATACGTGGTGCCGCCATACTCGTCCCTTTCCCCTTCCGCCGCACATGATCACGGCGACATTTTCTGGGCTTAGGAGATGACCCGCCTTGCAATGGGTCCGGTTTATTCTTCCGATGGCCGGCCCACTGATCTTGATTTTCTCAGGAACAACGATCTCCTCCGCTACAAGTCGGAAATTCCTGTCGAGCTTTTCGCGGCAGATGAGACACGCGCGCGGATTCCAGCTCGTTGCATTGTCTGGCACCAACGTCTTGTCGAAGTTTCCCGGCGTCAGTTCGTGGCCTCGCACGCAGTGCGTTCGCTCGTTACGCATTTGCGCCTGCACGGCGGCCTTTTTCTTGGTTGCGCTGAGGGCCGACAGCGAGTCTATGCGAGCCGACCATTCTGGATTTTCGGCGCGGTAGGCATCGAGACCCATCTTCTTGGGGAAAGACAGGCCAAGGTCCCTGAGCGAGCAGCCGGCCTCTAGCTTTGCCTCGATCTCGACGGCCTCGGCCGGAGTCAGATCCATGCATATGCGGCATTGCCGCCAGGGATACTTGGACTTCTTCGGATGAACGATCGCCGTATTCTCCGGCGTCATCGCGTGGCCATAGTTGCAGTGCGACTTAGGTTTGGGCTTGCCTGCCATCAGATCGCTCCTTTGCAAATGCGCGGAATGCGCGTGCGGAGCCCAATCCTGAGTCGCGTCGCAGGAGTGTTCTGATCAGGTCGGAATAGCTGCGGAAATGAAGCGCGGTCTGCCCAAAATCTTAATGACGCGGTGCCGGCCGGCGGCTAGTTGCCCATGGAGCGCATAGCATTTTCGGTCATCTGCTTCCGGTAAGCCGCGCGCGCGTTGAAGCGGGCCGCGATCAACAATGCTGCAGGAATGCCAACTGCTGCGAGACAAGCCAAGGTGCCGATGGTTGCCATCGTCGTCTAGCTCCCGGTGGATATTTCCGGGATTCTGAATCAACCAGGAGTCGAGGGCAAGAGAAATATCAAGGCCGGCCTTATAATTCATCACCCCAAAGCCGACGTGTGGCTTTGCTCCAAAGCGTAACCTTGCTGTCTCGGCGAACCGGATCATCAAGTGAGAGCGGAGCCTGAATTGTGCCATAGCCCTTCCGCGCATTCCTGCCGTAGTGCGCCGAGAGAAAGTCATCAACCCGACGGGCCACCTGATCGCGGCTAATGGCCCTTGAAAGCAGCGATACAAAGATGTCTTGGGCTAGATCGTCCGTGACTTCGAACGGCACGCGCTTCGAACGGAGGATCGATTGAATCCATTCGTAGTCCCCGGGCAGCATTTCGAAAGGCGGGATGTCGTCACGCGTCACATCCAGTCGAAAGTACGTCGCGTTAGCAGGAACTATCCGGCATTTGATTAGCACTGCCCGAGAAATCCTGTTCTTGGCGTTTTCGATCATGAAGCGATCGAACTCCGGTTGCTCGATCCGGTAGCGCTTGAGTGCTTTGAACGTGCAGATCGCTCTGCGACCGTTTCGGGTATGGGTTATGTCGTCAATCGTTCTCCCGTTCAGCACTGCCAAGCGAACGGCTTCTACGGCCTCTGGCCTCAGCTCGGGTCCGACTTTCTGATTGTCTCGGTCGCACCTCTTGCAGTAGCGATATCCGTTCCAGCGCATGCCGGTATTGCTGGGTTCAAATAGGTGCGCTCGATTGCAGTGCGTGGTGAGCCGCTTCGGGGCGCCCCTGCGCAATCGAGCCGCTTCACCGTTCGCGAGCACAAGAGCTTTTGCTCGGACGCCCCATTTTGGATTTTGGTCGCAGTATGTCTCGAAAGTACGCTTGGTGTGCAGTCCGGGGCGAATTCTTTTCCTGTTTCTCAGTCCCTTTACGATCTCGCTCAGCGAGAAGCCGGCCTCCAAGAGAGCCATGAACTGCGCGTGGCGAAATGGGATGATTGGCATATAGCATTACGCGCCAAAGCTATCCCGCGCGCTAGGGCGCCTGCCTGGCAGTCCCCACAATGCCCGAAATTCACCGGGCGATGGGCAAGCGCGCGGCCCTCTAAGAGGGCTTGGCAAACCCGGGCCTGAGGCGGGAGCGGGCTAAGCGCCGCGATCTAGTTTGGATTTGAGGGTGGCTTATTTGCAGTTGAAGAACGATTGGACCTGATCAAGTACACTATTGGCAGGGCAACTGTCAGAGCTAGAAAAGGCACACCAAGCATCAGCACAGCGAAAATCGCCGGGTTGAAAGTGCCGAACAGCCACATACCGCCTATTACCAACTCAACCACGGCCAAGGCGATCAAACGGCCCTTAATTGACCTGTTCATTTCTTTCCCTTAAGGGCGCCTCTCAGCAGGCGGCCTCTGCTTGATCGACTTCCGCATGGCGTAGAAGACGCCAAGAAATCCTCCCGCTGCACCTAACAGTGCATCAAGCGGATCGCCTCTTCCCAGCATGGCGCCGATCCCTCCGCCGAGTGCACCGCATAGGCCGCCGATCCAAGCCTCATTCAGATTTCCTTCAACACCACCTGCTCAAGCTCTAGCGCCGCAACGCCAGCGGCCCGGGGCTGGCAAACCCGACGCAGGGCCACCTCGTGAGCGGGGCCGCTAGAAAGCCGACGTGCCGCTCTCCTCAATCGCCGATATCGTCGCCGTCATCGTCCTCATCGGCACCTCGGTCCGGATCCTCGACGTAAACCAAGCAGCCTTCATAAAATGAAAGAGCGGCACCACGGAGCGGACAATCCGCTTCTGAAGTAATGCTGTGTGCTTCTGCCCAGCGATATCCCGCTGCATGTCCGGAGCAATTATCAGAGCATTCATAGCCGCCAAATTCCCGGGCGTGTGCTTCGGAAGCTGCCGCGCAGCCAATCAATGAAGAGCACAAGAGCATGATTGCAAATTTAGGCATGGAAACACCCCTGCGAAAGTCTTTCGCGAATTGCACTTGAGTAAGATGCTGGACGATTGCGTCGAGCGCGCCGTCGTTATGCACTTGAGACAATCCATTGCCCCCTGGTAGCTTAAGCCAGCTAATGTTTCCGCAACCGGAGGGCGAGCGCAAGGGGCCTGGCACGGATTTCCGAGGAGCCCGGTAACGGCGCGGCTATCATCCTTCGATAATGAGGCGACCCAAGAACGCATTGCAGGCCCGCTCGGCTTCAGCGAACGTGCTGAAGGGCGACCCGGACACCTGAGCTGCGGGCATATTCAGAAAGTCGGGGCGATATGACGCAACAAAACCCGGCTCTCCATGCAAGCCAGGCCCACTTCGGCTCTCGTTGCTGATTACGAATGAATAGTCGTCGCTGCTTGCGATCCACATCTCCAGATCGCCGGTGCCAACGTGGCTGAAGTGCAGGGCCATGTAGCCCTCCACATTTGCCGGGCAAAGCGGTACCCACGGCTCCCCGGCTCGGTCGTGATTGATCTCAACGCTCAAGCGGGATGAGCCGCAGGCTCGCTACTAATAGCAAGCATAAGCCTGCTGGCTGGCTGTTGCGACGCAGTAGCCATAACTGGCTCTGTACGGGTAGCCGTAGCCATAGGGGTAACCATAACCATACCCGTAGTCGTAACCGTACCCATCCGGGTAGCCATATCCGTAGGGGTAACCGTAGGCACCATAGGCACCCGCCAAGCCGAGACCTATCCCAAGTCCAACGGCGGCCGCTCCAAACCCGCCTCCGCGCCAACCACCGCCGCGCCAGCCGCCGCCACCAAATCCGCCGTGGAAGCCGCCACCATGAAAGCCACCGCCGCCGAAGCCTCCGCGCGCAGAAGCAGCAGTCGGTGCAAATGCCACGGCCAGAACCGCGATTAGCGTGATTAGGATTTTCCTAAGCATCGGACTCTCCCAGCTTTTAGAAAGTCGCCCGAATTTAAAACACCTCACGTCCGGTTTAGTTGCTGAACTACCGGGTCCAACCACCCACAACGGGAAGGGCCCCTGGCGCACTCATCAGTGCGATTTCTTCGCCCTCAGCCCGATCTCGACCAGCCGGCGGATGGCTTCGGAGCGGCCAGGGGTGTCGGGCTGCGCGGCGGCCCACGCGTCGACCGCGGTGATGAACTTGTCGGAGAGTCGAAACGTGCGTGCGGGATCTCTGCCCGTTGCCGGGCGGCCTGCTCCAGGCCTTTTCCCGCCGACTCGTTTTGGTATTGCCTTTTTCACAATTTGGTATTACCGTTTTCAGGCTTGAAAAGCAAGCGGCCCGCCGTCGTGTTGGAAGCGCGACGTCGGGCCTAGCCCAAACCATGGAGCGACCCATGCCTCAGGTTGATTCTGAGAATAGCACAGCTTTGCGTGTGCCCGACCAAGGGCCAGTTTATCACCCGACCGACATTCCCCCAGAGCAGATATTCAAGACCATCTGGCGCCTCCGCCGTGAGGCCATGGACGAGATAGCCAGGCTGATCCGGTTTCTCGACGACACTGATAACCACATGGAGCGGGAGCCGGACGACGACGACGAACCGTGGCTCGGCTTCCAGGAGGCGTTTCCCGGCCTCGGTGCGGGCCGTGGAGGCGACGATCGGGAAATGGACCTTGGGACCTTCGACCGTATGGTGGACCAGACACACGCGTCCCGGCAGTACTTTACTGAGGCGCCGGCAGCGTCTGACGCCGAGCACGACACGGCGGATATTGAGCCGAGCCTTGGCAGCCTTGACCAGAATGAGAGTCAGGAACGATGGGTCGCGGGAGGGCAGCGCGATCTCGAGAAGGATCCCGCGGAGACCGGCATCGGGGACTATGGCGGCTTGCTCGAGCAGGCAGGGACGCAGGACGCGTTTCAGGGGACCATGGGGTGAAGGCTGATACTGCGGCCCGCCGGTCCTATCGGTGGGCCTGTTGCTCCTGATCTCACCACTTCGTGAACGTCTCACCGGGGTGCCGGGCCGAAAAACTTGGATACCGACCCATTGATGCGCCACCCGCATCTGCTCCAGCATTGATGCATTGATTTGCCCCGTTGCCAGCGGGAAAGCGCGAAATCCATTCCCTTTCATTGGGCCTCGGTTTCGCGGAAGTAGCGAACCACGGCGCTTGTGGCTTGGCAGGCCGAGCGCCCAATGGAGCCTATCTGACGTGATCCCCCTGACGCCCAAAGAGACCGCCATGCGGCTCGGCATTACCGTCGAGCAGCTTGCCGCGTTCACGGCAGACGGCGAGATCAGCTACATCAACGTCGGCCGGGGTAAGAAGCGCCCGCGCCGACGATACACAGAGCAAGACATTCAAGAATTTCTGGAGAGACGCCGCAGGAGGGAAGTGTGTCTGTCTACCGCGACAAGCGTTCCCCGTACTACCAATTCGATTTCCAGATCAACGGTCATCGGTTTCATGGCTCAACGAAATGCACGTCGCGCAAAGACGCCCTCAAATTCGAGGCCGCAGAGCAGGAACGGGCCAGGAAGCTGATAAAGGCCGCCAGTCGCGCGAAAGCATCGCTTGCGATTGATGATGTGGCCGACCGATTGTGGAATGATCAGGCGCAGTACGATGCTGAGCCGAAGGCGACTGAAACAAACCTCGCGCGACTGATCGATTATTTCGGCGAGGCCAAATCGCTGACTGACATCGACCACAAGGCGGCTAAAGAGCTTGTGGCGTGGCGCCGTGGTCATCGGGTGTCGCGGCGCGGCAAGCGGACCAAGAAGGAAGATGAGGCGTTGCCGCTAATCTCCAATGCCACCGTGAACCGCTCGGCCACCAAGGTGCTGCAGCGGCTATTCGCCTTCGCCAAGGCTGAGGGCGCGTTATTCGAGGCCGAGCCGAAATGGGATGAGCTGATCTTGCCCGAGCCGGAGGAGCGGGTCCGTGAATTGAAGAGCGAGGAAGCCGACGCGATCGATGAGGCGATGCGCGACGACTACGGCCCGTTCTTTGGCTTCGTCCGTGCCAGTGGCATGCGGTTGAAGGAGTGCGTGACGTTGCGTTGGTCGGAGGTCAACTTCGGCTCCAAGCAGATCGTCCGAACCGGGAAGGGCGGCCGGCGCGTGGTGTTTCCGATTACCCCGGCGGTGCGGGAGATCCTGTTTCCGCTGCAGGGACAACACACCGAGTTTGTCTTCACCTATCTCGCCGTCTACGGCAACAAGCGGCTCGGCCGGGTGAGGGGCCAGCGCTATCCGTTGTCCTACAATGGTGCCAAATCCGCTTGGCAGATTGTGCGGACCAGGGCGGGCGTGAAGGATTTTCGGTTCCACGACTTCCGCCACGACTTCGGGACCAAGCTGCTGCGGGACAGCGGCAATCTTAAGCTCGTGCAGAAGGCGCTGAACCACCGCGACATAAAGAGCACGCTCCGATACGCCCATGTGTTGGATGAGGATGTTGCCGCAGCGGTTGAGCGGCTCGCGAAGTCCCGGAAAAATCCCCGGAGCAAGGTACAGAAGGTCAACTAACTTGTTGGGAATGCTAATGCTATCGGAATCGGCATCTAACCTTCCAGATGTCGTTTGCCGCGACGCTCGGCCTCGTGGCGCTGGTGCAGATCGGGCTGCCGAACCTGCTGGCGTCGCCGGATCATTCGGCGACCGCGCGCGTTGCGCTGTGGGGCGGGCGTGAGCTCACGATGCTGATGCTTGCCTCGCTGGTGGCGGGGCTCGCGACGACGCCCTATGCCGCATTCCATTTCCACCGCGTGACGCCGTACGGGCTGCTTGCGAACCTCGCGGCGATGCCGGTGGTTTCGGCGATCGTGATGCCGGCCGGTATGCTCGGGCTCCTCGCCATGCCGTTCGGGTTCGACGGCGTGTTCTGGGCGATCATGGGCTTTGGCATCGACTGGATGATCCTGGTGACGCAATGGGTCGCCGCGCTGCCCGGTGCGGTCGGTCGGATGGCGGCGTTCGGGATCGGGCCTCTGATCGTTGCAAGTGCGGGCCTCGTCCTGCTCGGCCTGTTGCGCACGCCGCTGCGCTGGTCGGGCGCGGTGCTGCTGGTGGCGGCCTCGGTCTGGGCGCTGCTTGTGCCGCGGCCGGACGTGCTGGTCTCCGCCGACGGCCGCAACGTCGCGGTGCGTGGCGGCGACGGGCGGCTGCATCTGATGCACAGCGCCAAGGACGCCTTTCTCGTGAAGGAGTGGCTGGCGGCGGATGCCGATGCGCGGACCGCGACCGATGCGTCGCTCGGCGAGGGCGTGTCCTGCGATCCGAGCGGCTGTGTGACCCAGAGCTCGAACGGCGGCTTCGTCGCGCTGGCCGTGCGCCCTGAGGCGCTGGCCGACGATTGCGAGCGTGCGGCACTGATCGTGACGGCCCGGCCTCCGCCGCCGCGGGGCTGCGCAGCCTCGGTGATCGATGCCGAGCGGTTGCGACGCCACGGTGCTCTGGTGCTGCGCAGGACCCGTGACGGCTACGCCATCGATGCGGTCAAGCCCGGCGGGATCGACCGGCCGTGGTCGCCTGCGGTTCCCGGCGACGGTGACAGCGAGACAACGTTGCGTGCACCCGCCACCACGCCGCGGCCCGCCGTCGATGCGACCCCGGCCGAGACGGATTTGCAGGGCGAAGATTAGCCGTGGTCCGGCGAGGGGCCGGCCGGCAGTTCGAATAGGCCGAGATGGTACTCGTCGGAATCGGGGCCGGCGTCGGGCTTCTTGACGAGGGTAAAGGAAGCCTCGGGAAATTGCTCCCAGACCTTCAGGTCGTCAGCCGTCACCGTCAGCCAACCGAACCGGAACATGTAGCGGCCCGGTTCGGTGACGCGTCCAGCTTTTTGCCAAGTGACCTTATCGACCACCGCGCACGTCCTCCGTGCACGATGATGCTCCAAGGCGCCCGCCGACGCAAATCTCCTGCGGCGCCCCGGAACCGGATGTCCGGGGTCGCTCCAAATCGCTTAGGTCATCCGCCGCTGAATGGCGCATTCCGCGGCGACGATGCGTTCAACCCAAAAACAGCGTTGCGAACGTGGAGGGGCGCCGCTCCACAACCTTCGGCTTCTGCTCGACCGGCGGATGCAGTGCCGGCAATTGCAGCACGCTGACGCGCTGTCCCTCGACGAGCTGGGTCACCAGCACGTGGCTGCCGTCGGGGAATTCGACCGCGTCATGATGGCGATCGGGAACGTCGGGTTCGACTTCGTTGAACACACCGACGCGGAAATTCATCGTCTTGGTCCAGATCCAGCGGCTGTCGTAGCGAACGTTCTCGGCGAAAGCGAGTTCGGTGCCCGGCAGCATGCAGACCGCGACCGTGGGATCGTTCTCCGAAGCAAAGCCGCGGGTCGACGTGCCGCGGAAAGTCGTCGTGATCAGCGTCTCTCCGACAATGGCGGGGCGCGATGCCACGGCGTGCAGACTATAGTCACACATCGGATGGCTCCTCATTTCGAGGTAGCGACCCGTGCCTCTCCTTGAGGCATGGGGCCTCTACCAGAGTGGACGATAGCGAACGAGCGTCTGCTCGTTTCTGGGCGATTGTACGACTGGCCCGAGTTCGCCTCAATCACAAACACGCGACACTGCGTGAGAGTTATCGGAGCGCATCGGGCTGGCCGCATGCTGCGCTATCTCTTCCAAGGAACGATCCGATGTGTCGCTCGTTCCTCGCAGCCCTCAGTATTTGCGATAAAGGCCGATCAGCTTGCCCTGGATGCGGACCCGGTTCGGCGGCAGGATGCGCACTTCATAGGCGGTATTGGCCGGCTCCAGCGCGATCGACGCGCCACGGCGGCGGAAGCGCTTCAGGGTGGCTTCCTCCTCGTCGATCAGCGCCACCACGATGTCGCCGGTGTTGGCGACGTCGTTGCGCTGGATCAGCGCCATATCGCCGTCGAGGATGCCGGCATCGACCATCGAGTCGCCGCGCACTTCCAGCGCATAATGTTCGCCGGAGCCGAGCATGTCGGGCGGCACGCTGATGGTGTGGCTGCGGGTCTGCAGCGCCTCGATCGGCGTACCGGCGGCGATCCGACCCATCACCGGGACCGCGACCGGACGGTTGCCGTCGTCCTCGGCGATCGGCGGCGTGCTGGTACGCTTGCCGAGCGTGCCTTCGATGACGCTCGGCGTGAAGCCGCGACGGCCGTTGCCGGCGCCGGCCGAGAGCTCGGGCAGCTTGATGACTTCGATGGCGCGGGCGCGGTTGGGCAGGCGGCGGATGAAGCCGCGCTCCTCGAGCGCAGTGATCAGGCGGTGGATACCGGACTTCGAGCGCAGGTCGAGCGCATCCTTCATCTCGTCGAAGGAGGGCGGCACGCCGGCCTCTTTCAGACGTTCATTGATGAAACGCAGAAGTTCGTACTGTTTGCGCGTGAGCATCTCGAGTATTCCCCCGGTTGATAGCGTCGTTCGATTCCGAGACTCTTCAGGTGGGGCCTGCAGGCCGGGCGTGACCTCAGGAGCGTGGCGCTCGTTGCACTGCTCCCTGGCGGCCTCCCGATTGTAGACACCAGTACTCGAAACAAATCATGAACGGACACTATATGTTCGATATGTGTTCCGCAACCACTTAATTTCCGGTGAACGTGTTCTGCAACGCGCAAATCGGTGAGCCGCGAAGGCCTCACTCAGGCAACGTCAGGATCTCGCATTCGCTGCCTTTGACGGCGGCAGGCGCAAACGGCGGACGCACGAGAAGTGCCCGTGCCGCAGCGAGATTCCCGAGCAGTGAACTATCCTGCTGCGTCACCGGCGTTGCGATCAGCGTGCCGTCCTCGCGCTCCTCGAGACGCGCGCGCAGATAGTCCTCGCGCTGGTCGTTGGCGGCGAGGTCGCGGCCGAGCAGAGCGGTCGCGCGTACATGATGGATCGTCTTTCGGCCGCTCAGCGCCCGAATCAACGGCACCAGAAACAGGAAGGCGCAGACATAGGAGGACACCGGATTGCCGGGCAGGCCGATCACCCGCATCGCACCGAGCCGGCCGTGCATCATCGGCTTGCCGGGCCGCATCGCGATCCGCCAGAACGCCATGTCGACGCCCTCGGCCTCCAGCGACTGCTTGACCAGATCGTGGTCGCCGACCGACGCCCCGCCGGTGGTGATCAGGACATCGGCGCCGGTCTCGCGCGCCCGGCGGATGCCGGCGGTGGTCGCTTCCACGGTGTCGGCAGCAATCCCGAGATCGACGGTCTCGGCGCCTTCGGCGCGGGCCAGCGCCCGCAGCGCATAGCCGTTGGAATAGACGATCTGGCCGGGGCCTGGCTTTGCGCCCGGCATCACCAGCTCGTCGCCGGTTGCGAGCACCGCGACCTTCGGACGGCGGCGGACGGCGAGTTCCGGATAGTTCATGGCGGCCGCCAGCGAGAGCGCGCGGTCGGAGAGGTGGCTGCCGGCCCCGAGCAGCACGTCACCCTCGCGGAAATCGACGCCGGCCGGGCGAATGTGCCGTCCGGCAGTTGCGACCTCGGTGATCGCGATGCGGTCGCCGTCGATCCTGGTATCTTCCTGGATGATGACGGCGTCGGCCCCTTTGGGGATCACGCCGCCGGTAAAGATCCGCACCGCTTCGCCGGCACCGACCGTCCGCTCGAACGGGCGGCCGGCGGCGACTTCGCCGATCACCTTGAGCCGGGCCGAGAGGTCAGCGGCGTCGGCGGCACGCACGGCGTAGCCATCCATCGCCGACATCGGCTGCGGCGGCTGGGTGCGCAGCGCCGCGAGGTCGCGCGCCAGGGTGCGGTGGTAGGCGGCATCGAGCACGACCTTCTCCTCCGGCAGCGGTTCGGCGCCGGCGAGGACGGCGGACAGGGCATCGGCAACCGGCATCAGGGCCACGCTCAGAACTCCCAAGATTCCAATGTTCAAATACCAAGTGCGGTCAAAGCCCTTGCCACGTCATCCGTCGATGTCACGTGGATGGCATAAAGGCCGCGCGCCCGCGCGCCTTCGATATTGGCGGCCAGGTCGTCGAAGAACAGGATCCGCGACGCCGGCACGCCGATGGCTTCTACCACATGATCGTAGGCCGCGGCGTCGGGTTTCCGATGGCCGATGGTCGAGGACAGGAACACGGTCCGGAAATGGCCGAGCAGCTCGGCATGGATGACCGAGAAATGCGCGACATGGGCCGGGTTGGTGTTGGAGAAGGCGTAGAGCGGCATCCGCTTGGCCGCGATCGCGAGCAGAGGGGCGATGCCCGGCATCTCGCCGGTGAAGATCGCGTTCCAGCCTTCGAGGAACTGCGCATCGGTGAGGTCGATGCCGAGCGTCCGGCGCAGGTGATCGAAGAACGCCGCGTCGTCGATCCGGCCGATCTCATGATGCTTGAAGCTGTCGTCGACGACGAAGCGGCTGGCGAGCTCGGTCGGCGCACAGCCGGCATGCTGCGCCCAGTGCGCCATCACCTTGTCGAAGTCGATGTCGAGCACGACGCGGCCGATATCGAACAGCAGCACGTCGACGGAATTGGGAGAGAGGTGCGAGGTCATTGCGTGAAACCGTGTACGAAAATTGCGGGCGGGCGGCAATGTCCTCGATTTGTACGGCAGGCATGCGACCGGAGTGCTGAGGTTGGCCCGGCTCGGTCCATTCCTTCCCCAACGTCGTCCCCGCGAAAGCGGGGACCCATACGCCGCAGCGGGTGCTGAGAACGGGACTCGTCGTCCCAGCATCGTTCAACAATCAGCATTTGTGGTT
>NZ_JACMYO010000066.1 GCF_020889685.1 Bradyrhizobium oropedii | reverse complement strand
CTTCCTGACGGGAGCCTGCACCGTCCGCGGCGCGGGAGCCTGGGCTTGCGCTTGCGCCGACGCATCGATCGGCGCAACGAAAGCCGCCAAGGCGGCGGTCATTCCGGCGGCGAGGCCGATCGACCGGAGCTTCACGATAGTGGCGGTCGTCATGGGTTCACCTTCTGATCGAGGAACTTGTCGGTGCTTTCCTGCAGCTGATTCTGGATCTCGACCCGCCGCTGCTGAATCATCGGCTCGCGCGAGACCACGATCTCGCCGATCGTGAGGTCCTTGTAACGCTGCACCATCTCCTTGCCGGCCTTGACCAGCAGGGTGTTCTTGGCGAGGCAGCTCTTGGTGCTGGCCTTGTAGGCGGTCGCCTCACCTTCGAACTTGGCCCGCTCGGCGTCCTTGCTGCGGGCAACGGTCGCCGCCTCCTCATAGGCGGACTTCCACTTCTCCAGCGTCTCATCGCGTTCGGCGAGCCGTTGATTGAACTCGTCGACGGCTTCGCG
Organism: Bradyrhizobium oropedii; assembly: GCF_020889685.1. Taxonomy (GTDB): domain Bacteria; phylum Pseudomonadota; class Alphaproteobacteria; order Rhizobiales; family Xanthobacteraceae; genus Bradyrhizobium; species Bradyrhizobium oropedii. The sequence continues at coordinate 40,062 of NZ_JACMYO010000066.1, read as the reverse complement.
ATGTTCCTTGTCGGCTTTCTTCAGCTGGGCCTTGAGGTCGTCGACCTCCTTCTTGGCCGTCGCCTTCTCGCGATCGGCGTCGGCGACTTTTGCCTGCAACGCCGTGCGCTGGTCTTCCAGCGCGCGGGTCTGCGCGGTGGCGGTGCGCAGGGCGTCACGCAGACGATCGGTCTCGGACTGGGCGAATGCGGTGCCGGAGCTCAATGCTCCGATCACCATCATCAAGACAAAGAGTGCGATGCGCATGGTCAGAACTTCGCGTTGAGGTCGACTTGCAGGACGTCGACGGCATAGGGGTTGCCGGCGATGCTGTTGGCGCTCATCCAACGCAAGGTCGCCCAGACATTGTCGCCGAGACCGATATTGCCGCCGACGAAATAGCCCTTGAGGTTGGTGCCGCCGAGACCGAAGTCGGAATCTGCGAAGGCATCGATGGTGGCATCCGACTCCAGGTATTTGTAGCCGGCGTGGACGTTCCAATCCCAGAGATGCTTGATCTCCCTGTCGCCGACAGTGACGCGACCGAGCCAACCCTGGTTGCCGCCGTTGAACGGACCGGGCGTGTTGCCGCCGTCCTGGCTTGCCGCACGGTTGTTCATCAGAACGCCGTAAGTCGCCGCAGCCGCATTCATCAGAGAACGACTGAACGCGGTGTTGTTGACGTACTCGCCGTCGAGCACGATGTGGGTCGGATGGAAATGTCCGAGATCGAGCTGTCCGCTGACGACCACCGGGCGATACTGGCTGACCAGTCCGAAATACTGGTACTGAAAGTTCTGGCCGCCGTTGTTGCCGATCCCGGGGGCATCGGCGATGATGTTACGCAGCGGGAAGTAGGTGTTTCCCTTCTGCGCGAAGGACGGCCGGGTTATGTCGGTATTGCAGACGTCGACTGACGACTCGACGATGCAGGGAGCGGAGCGCTGGCCCTGCACATTGTCGAAGTCGTAGTAGGCGACGCCGAAGCGGAACGCATATTCCGGGCTGAAGCGGGCATTGAAGCCGACCTGGCCTCCGAACATCCACTTGTCGTGGCTCGCGAATTTGGTCGGCGCCCCGGTGACCGGGTCTCCCAGATTGATTCCGGCGTTGAAATCGGTGTTGTAGATCGGGAATGCGCCGGCCACCGCGAACGGCGTGAAGCCTTCCCATACCTCGTGCTTGGCCTGAACTGCGACGCCATCGAAGCCGAGCTCCTTGTACCAGACGAGATCGGTCGGCGACCAGAACGGGTTGTCGAAACGGCCAGCGGACAGGCTCAGATCGCCGTTCCAACCCTGCCAGTTGATGTAACCGCGATCCAGCCAGAGCGAGTATTTCGAGAAGTTGCCCCCGCTTGCACCAAACGTCTGGTTGGTCGACACCGGTGAGCTGTTTTCGCCGGTCGCGATGCGCAAGCCGGCCGTGAACCCGTAGAGCAGGTCCGCTTCCATGCCGAGCCGGCCGCGGAGCCGGAACTGGTTGCGGTCTTGCGTGGCATCATAAGTCGGCCCGAAATAAGGGTTCGAGGCCAGCGAAACGTCATACGGCGAGCCGGTGTTGATGGCGTTGAAGTTGGCGGCGCCGGCCTGGTCGTTGCCAGTCGGAAAATAGTTGCCCTGATAGCGCACGCGCGCATCGCCGTAGAAGCGGATGCGTTGCGCCCACTCCGGGTAAGTTCCGGGCGACGCCCAGTTCTCTTTCTGCGCCTTGGCCATCACCTCCTGCTTAATCTCTTCCCGTAACTGTCTTTTGACGACTTCGGGAACGTAGGTGACGTGCCTGGTGCCGGGCGGCTGCGCCGCCGCCGCGGCAGCGGTTGCGGCCTTGGTGGCGTCGTCGGCCTTGGACGTGGCGTCCTTGGCGGCCTGGCGGGAGACATAGGCCTCGTCCTCGGCCTGCTTGATCAGCGCCTGGGCCTGGTCTTCCTTGAGCACGCCCTGCTGCACCAGCAGATTGACGAGATTGACGGTGGCATTCGACGATGTCGGCTTGGTGCTCGACACCTTCGGCTTCTTGGCATCGGTCCGCTTCGCCGCGGCGGGCGCCTGGTCGGCGGCCTGATCCGCAGTCTGGCCCACGGCCGGCGTTGCGCAGGCGAGCGCGCTCAGCGACACCGCAAGCGGCAACGCGCGCCATTCTGCGTGAGCTCGTTTCTTAAACATCAGTCCCCCAGTTCTCACTCGCACATTTCAGTTCAAAGGTTGGTCGTTTGGTTGGTATCGTCAGCTCGGCCGTCGCGCAGTCACGCGCGTGACCACCGGCATCGGCATGTCCTTGGGTGGTGGTTCGCGCAGCGTGAGGCTGCCGATCACCTCGTTGCGCAGCGCCGCGTCGATCTCCGGATTGCCCGACGACGGCGTCAGGACCACGCGGGTGACGTGACCGGAGCCATCGACCCACAGCCGCACCTGGATCTGCGTGGCCATGTTGCGCGTCTTCGGATTGGCGCGGATCGCCGCCTCGACCTGCGAGGTGATGATCGTGGTGTACCAACCCCAGCGGCTGCCACCGCCGCCGCCTCCGCCATACGGGTTGCCACCAGGCTTGCCGCCGAGATTGAACAGATCGCCGGGTCCCGTCGGCTTGGCATCAAGCGACAGCGGGCCGGGCGGCTCGTCGTTCTTGGCGTCCTTGGCGGGCTCGTCCTTCGGCTTGTCGACCGGCTTCTCTTCCTCGAACTCGGGCTCCGCCATCTTGGGCTGCTCGATCATCTTCTGCTCGGGCTGCGGCTGTGGCGGCGGAGGTGGAGGCGGCGGCGGCAGCGTCACATTGACGATGGTGAGATCGCGCACCTGACGCGGCGGCGGCAGGTCGTCGTGGCCGAGAAAGAAATAGACGATGCCGCCAAGGAACACTGCGACCAACGCCACCACCGAGCCGTAACGCAGCAGCGCATTGCGCTCGCCCTTCCCGGCCGCCGGCTTGCGGGCAGGTGCCGGCGTGGCGGTGGCGGGAGCCCCGGCAACATCGTGATCTTCAGCGGACGGCGTGGCACGCGCGGCCTGCGCGCTCTGGTCCCGCATCGGCGCGTTCATGGCGCGGCCTCCGTCGAGGCGCGCTCGGCGAGCCTCTCATTGACGTATTGCGTGACGAAGCTGGCGAGTGCGTCGAAATCCGTGGTCTTCAGGATGACCTTGGTGTCGGGGCCGGCTTCGATCGCGGCCTGAAACGTCCCGATCTCGCTGAGATAATCCACATAGGCTGCCGCATCGATCGAGAGCCGGGCCCACGGGCTTCGCGAGATCGTCAGCCGCAGCGGGTTTTCTGCGAGCTCCCGGCCCGCGACATGGCGCCGGAGCACGTCGGCGAGCTTGACCAGCAGTGCCTCGCCATGGATGGGAAACGGCAGGACCTCGCCGGCCGCTTGTTCGTGCAACGTCGGGCCGGACGGCCCGGAGCCGGCCGGACTCGATACCGTCTCCACCGGCACAGGACGGCCGCGGTCTTCGGCATCGCAGCCGGGATCGCAGCCGGGATCGAATGATCGCATCACGTCGCTCAGCCACGACCGCAGCGTCCGGCGCTCGGCAAGTGGAAAGGGTGTTGGCTGCGTGAACATGGCGGCGCTTCCCGGCTGGCTCACTTCACGAGCGGCTTGGTGGCGAGCCCGACCTGGCTCAGGCCGATGCGGCTGAGCAGGTCGAACACGTCCATCACGCTCTGGTACTGCGCCTGCGCATCGCCGCGCAGCACCACGGGAAATTCCGGCGTCAGGGCCTTTTGCTGGATCAGCCGCTGCTCGAGCTCGGCCAACGTCACCGGGATGGTGTCGAGGAATATCTTGCCGTCATTGGCGACCGTGATCGCCTTGGTGGTCTGGGTCGCAAGGCTCGGCGCGGCCGAGGCCTTCGGCAGATTGACCTTCTGTCCCTGCACAGTCGCCGTCGTCATGATGATGAAGATCACCAGCAGCACGTAGGCGAGGTCCAACATCGGCGTGATGTTGATGTCGTCATAGGGTTTGGAATCGGCCTGGATCTGCATCGCCGTTACTCCGCGGCGATGCGATGTTCGATCGGGTCCGGCCGGTCGGCGGAATAGAATTCCGCCATCTTGGTCACGAACTCGTCGACGAAGACCTGAATGTCGTTGGTCAGGTCCTTGATCCGCGAGATCAGGTAATTGTAGCCGAACAGCGCCGGGATCGCGACGCCGAGACCGGCGACGGTTGCCACCAGTGCCGCGGCGATGCCGGGCGCGATCGCATTGACGTTGACGTCGCCGCTGGCCGCGATCGCCGCGAAGGTGATCATGACGCCGACCACGGTGCCGAGCAGGCCGAGGAACGGTCCGCCCGAGATCGCGATCGTGAGCACCACCATCAAGCGATTGAGCCGCTGCATCTCCTTGACGACGCCGCTATCGAGCGCCGCGCGGATCGCCGCGATCGAGACCGCCGACAGCACCGGCGCACGCTGCGAATTGTTGGCCCCGAAGCGGTGGCGGATTTCCGCGGCGCCGATGTGATAGATGCGATAGAGCGACGACGAGCGCATCATCTTGGCGTCGGCTTCGGTGAGGCGTCCGCCCAGCGTCGAGATGTCGTCGGCATCGCCGCGATCCAGCATGGTGAGATCGGCGGCGATCTCGCGGAAGCCCTTCATGAACTGGGCGTTCGCCTTGGCCTGCTTGCTCAGATACGAGGCTCTGTCGAACATCACCACCCAGCTGATCGCAGCCATGATCAGGAGAATGCCGATCACCACCCAGCCGTCGAGCGTCACCGACTTCAGGATCACCGCGAAGTAGCCGGACAGCCAGCTTGCGGTCTCCTCGTCGACGCTGAAGGCCATCAGCTTGGCCTGGTCGGGACCCTGCCCGATCGCCATCACCTTGATCAGTCCGGCCGGGCGCGCGACCTTGCTGATCTGCAATTCGTCGATGTCGCCGACGAAGCCGGCCATGGCGGCGACAGGCGCAGGTGCCGGCGTTGCCGCCGGTTCCGGCGTCGCCGCGGGCGCGGCTCCACCGTCCGCAGCCGACGCATCAGGGGGCACTGATGGTGTTGCTGCGGACGGGGCCGTCGCAGGCGCGATCGGAGAAGCGCTGGAGGTCGACGAGTCCCCTCCGATCAGGCCAACAGTATTGAGAGCCGGCAGGCTCGCGCTGAGCGCGGCGTAGGATACGCCGTCGAGATAGAGCGTGACCTGACCGTTTGCCGCAACGACGGCGACATGATGCCAGCTGCTGGCCGCCACCGGTGCTCCGGCGGTCGAGCGCTGCACGGAGCCCGCATTGGTGACTTCGACAAACGGGCTGCCGTTGTCGACACCGATCACCAGCCCGTTGGCGCCGTCACGCCGGCTGAACAGCGCAGCATTTGGCTGCAGCGCAGCCGGCTTGATCCAGGCCGACCAGGTCAGCGCCGCGCCATCCGCCCAAGTAAGCGACGGCGAGGCCGGCACGGTCACCGGCGCACGGCCGTCGAGCCGCAAGCCGGTCCCGATCAGCGAGCCGTCCGCCGGCTGGCCGACGCTCTGGGCGTTGTTGGCCCATACCGAGGAATCGATCGCCGGCGTGCCGCGCTCGTTGAAGTGATAGACCGTCAGGGTATCCGGATCGTAGGTGCCCTTGGGATCGCTGGTGGCGAGCGCTTTCTTGTTGCCGTAATAGAGCCAGATGTCGGTCCGCGCGCCCGGCGGAAGGTTCGGCACCGCAACCCAGACGAGGCCTTCGCCGAGCAGGGAATCGAACTTCTCGATGTGATGCTTCAGCGGCGTCTTGTCGTCGCCCGCGACGAACCGCAGATCGCTGCCGTCGTCCTTTGCCGAGCTGAAGCGGAAATTCCCGACATGCAGGCGGACCAGCATGGGCGTCGTTCCGATCGGGTCGGTGACGTTGGCGCCGGACGCGCTGGCATCGATCGTGATCTTCTTGCGCAGCGACCATTCGTCGTTCCACCACGCGTTCGCCGGTGCGAGCGACCCCACCAGGACGACGAGCCCGAACAATAGTGCCGTCGCTGCGTTCGCAATGCCTCGCCGCAGCGCCGGTCGGCGCGTGCGTCGCTCGAGAGTAAGACCCATCCCCATCAGAATTCACCCCAAATTCGGAAGTTCACGCGCGGACTGTTTGCGTGCGTGTATTGTTGAGCAACCCCAGGCACGGATAGCGCGACCGTGCCGTTGAAATATTCGAACGTCTTGAACCGGGTGCCGACGCCGTAGCTCCATGCGACGAATGACGACTGCTGATCGACCAGCGGCTGCTGGATCGACGCGTAGCCGGCGTCAAAGAACGTGAAGAAGCGCCAGTCGTTGAAGGTGACGAAGCGCGGCTTGCCGTCGCCGGTTTCGCTCTTGAGCTCGCCTTGCAGCATGCCGCCGACATTGGGGGTGCGCAGCTCGAAATTGGCGACTGCGCCGTTGTCGCCGAGCACCTCGGATTCGAGGTAGCCGCGAACGGTATCGAGACCGCCGAGGCTGAACTGCTCGCTCGAGACCAGCGGCCCGTCGGCAATCTGCCCCTGCACCTTGCCGTAGAGCTGGAAGCCCTCGGGCAACTCCTGGGTATGCGAGACGTCGAGGTTGAGGTGGGTGAAGCTCGGCGAAGCTTTGAAACGCTTCGCGTCGAACTGGTCCCACGGGCTGCTCAGCGTCCGGATATTATAGGTGACGCCGGCATTGAACTGCGTCGTGAACTTCTCTTGCTGGAACGTCGCGCCATAGGTCGCGACGACGGGATAATAAGTGACCGGTGACGAGAAGCCGTCGGTGCCGAGCTTCACGGTCTGGTCGAAATGCTTGTAGTCCACGCCGACCGACAGCGTGTGGAACAGGCCCTCGCGGGTCGGCAGCGTGATCACAGCGCGCTCGCCGATGATCATGCCGGGGCCGACTACGTTGGTGCCGCCGATGGTCGCGACATTGCTGTTCGACTTGACGCTGTAGAACAGCAGGTTGAGCCAGTCGGCGTTCGGGATCCGCGCCATATAGGAGCCGGAGAACACCTCGGCATCGCTCGGCCGTTCCGGCGCAACCTGGTAGGTGAAGCTCAGCGAATGCCCGAGCTGCCACAGATTGTCGTAGTGCACGGTGGCGGAGACGCGGCTCGCGGTGGTGGACGGCGATTGCCGGTTGTTCACTTCGAGGCTGGCGTGGAGCGGCGCCTTGTCCTCGACATTGAGATCGACGTCGACGGTGCCTGGCGCCACGCCGGCGCGCAGGGCCGGCGTCACACGGCGATCGGGCCACTGGTTGAGCGACACGATGTCCTTGGTGACATCGGTGAAATTGGGAACACTGCCCTCCTTCAGCGACGGCGCACTGTCCTTGATCCGGTCGAGATCGAAATAGCGCGAGTTCTTGACCCGCAGCCGCCCGACCTTCAGCTCGCTCACCTTGAGCGTGACCACACCGCCCGTGACGTTCTGCTGCGGGACTGCGACGCTGACGGTCTGAAAGCCTTTGTCGTGGTACGCCTTCTCCAGCGCGGCGCGCGCCTTCTCGACGTCCTCGGAGGTCTTGTTCGGACCGAGGAAGGGATAGATCGCCTCCTCGATCTCGACCTGCGGCAACTTCTCGGCGCCTTGCACCGCGAAGTCGTCGATGTCGAAGCGCTGCAGCGGCGCCGACGGCTTCTGCGCCGGCGCATTCGCCTCGGCCGGCTGCTTGCCTGCTGCGGGCGCTGCGGCCGCAGCAGCAGTATCTTTCGCTGCTTCCTTCGCCGCGCGCGCCGGCACAATGGCTACCACGGAGCCAACCACGGAGAGTGCCGCAGCCGACACGCGCAACCCGATCCGGCGTCGCGAACGATGCCCAATTAACCAATGATCTCTTCGACTACGCACAGACGTCCCACTTTACTTCGCGCAGACGCGCGCCATCGCGACAGGAAGACCGCGATGACGGCGCCTTACTCAGAAGACGTCTGGGCGAGTGCAAACCCGCAAAAGAATCTGCGGCATCGCGGAATAAATTTTTGATTTGTTAGGAAGTCGAGCGACGCGGCGCCGATTCGTTCGAATGGAGCCTCTTTCGTTCCGATTGAATCGGAACGAAGCTGGATCTCCGGATCTTTGTTTGACGCGTTTTCTTCACACGAACTGATTATCCGCTTCGCGAAGACGCTCCGGGTCAGCTCATCAGCACCACGCCGCCCGGCAGCGATGTGATCCGCGCGCCGAACAGTTGCTCGACCTGGGCGACGAAATTGTCGAGCTTGTCGACCTGAAATGTGCCGTTGACGAGCCGGAGCTTCAGTTCCGCGTTGGTGATGATGATCTTTCCGGCGCGGTACCGGTTCACTTCGTCCACCACACTCGCCAGCGGCCGGTCTCGGAAGATCAACAATCCGGTCTGCCAGGCAGCGACCTGCTTGGCATCGACCGGAAGCGAGGCCTGCAATCCGGCGCGCGAATAGGTGACCTGTTCGGCCTTGCGAAGCTGCACGGAGCGGCCGTCCTGTTCGACGGTGACGATGCCGTCGAGGCACGTCACCGAAACGACGCCGTCGATGCACCGCGCGTTGAAATCAGCCTGCAGCGCACTGATGCGACCGTCGCGCGCCAGCATCACCAGCGGCGTCGGCGACGACCTTCGGGCGACCACGGAGGCCTCGCCCGAGATCAATTCGACCCGGGTTTCGTTCGGCGTCGGCCGCAGCGCAAGGCTGGTCTGGGTGTTCAATTCAACCGAAATATCGGGCGCCAGCATCACCTTGCGCTGTTCGCCCTTTCCGGTCCGGTAATCGGCCGAGAGTTCGTCGATCGACGGCCACATCTCGAGTGGTGGACGGATCATCATATAGCCGGCCGCGGCGGCGATCGCGCCGCCGAGCACGATGCGGCGTGTCAAAGCGCGAGACGGCCGGGGCGGCAATGCTACGACGGAAGCCGCGGCAGCCTTTTCCTCGGCAAGTTCCTTTGCCGCGGCGCTGGCGGTGCGGAGCAGGCTTGCAGCCGTCCTGAACGCCTCTTCGTGGTCGGGGCTTTGCGCGCGCCAACGCTGCAACGCGTCGACATCGGCGCGCGTCGGTGACCCGGCTTTCAGCCGGACAACCCAGTCAAGCGCCTCATCCAACAACGGATCGGGCCCGGATGTGCGGGTCGGCTCGGTCACGACGGATTGCTCATCACCCTGCCCGCCAAACCTCAACCTCCTGATCGCGTCGAGCACATAGCGAAGGTCGCTATATAGACGATTCCGACGGCAGCAGGGCACCGCAATCGGCCGTTGCGCACAACGCAAGCAGAAACATCCAGCAATTGCGGCTTGCGCCGCATCGCGCGCCGGAAGGCAGCGCGGCGATCGCATGCCGGGTCAATTGCACCTGAACCTGTCTTCAAGCGGCTCAACACTTCCAGCGAACCTTTCCCAGGCACCCCAACGGTCCTTATGAGATCGCTCTCTATTCGATAGACGACTGAAAGCCCGCTATCCCGCAGAACAGAGGTTGAAATTGGTGCAGTCTGTTACCCTTGATTTAAGGTCAAGCGCCTGCAGCTGCTGGAAATTGTCGTCCGCAATGAATTTCGATGGCCCGCCGCATGACGGCCGACGTCGCGGCCGCGGCGAGTTCGATCACGAACGGGGACGAGGACCGCCGAGACGTCGGATCAAAGTATAGTCGAGGCAATCAGCACAATGGCTCAGGGCCAACTTCAAATCGCTTTCCACCGTTCGCACGCTGACGCCGAGCCGGGTCGCCACATCCTGCGGCGAACGTCCCTCGATCGTAATGCTGTAAAGTACGTCGCGCGGCCGCTCCGGCAATCCGGCCAACGCCCGCTTGAAAGCGTCAATATCGGAACGCGCCTCGACGATTCTCGCCGGGCTCGGTCCATCATCGCTCACGTCGAGCAGTGCATCGATCTCGGTGGCGCTGACGCGGAGATTCTGCGCCTTCTGACGATCCCTCGCGATATTGATCGCGATACGAAATATGTAGTCGGCAGGGCTGCGGATCGGCACGGCGTCAGTGACCCGCTCCAGCCGCAGGAACGTCTCGTGCAGGGCTTCGTAAGCGAAGTCCGACGATCCCAGACGGCGGGTCAGTTTCTTGACGAGGCCGTCATAATTATCTGCCAGCTGGCCCCGCAGCCGCACTCGATTGATTTCAGCCACGTTCCGCGGCCTCCCAGACACCAGCCCGATATCCAGATTGAATTGTTCTTGAAGCTGGCCAATCTCGTAACGGCCGCCCACAACACATTTATGACGGTAACAAGTCGACACCGAACGACACGCAGGCTGATGCGTCGGGTCACATCCAAAGAGTGAACTGGCGCTCGGCGAAGGCGGCGCGTCGGATCAGGCCGGGTCGAATACCAGCGTGATCTGGATGTTGAGACGGTCGGGCAGAGCCGACGGGATCGATGGCAGCGGCTGCGCGCGCCGGATCGCATCGACGGCCGCCTTGTCGAGCACGGCCTCTCCGGAGCTGGTCTTGACCCAGACCTCGAGCAGGGTGCCGTCCCGCTGCATGGAAAACAGCGTCTCGACCGCCCCGTGCAGCCGGCCGAGCCGCCCCGCGTTCGGGTAGCGCTGGTAGCGCGCAACATGACGAAGCAGCGTCTGCTGAAACTTCGCTGCGGCACTGCTGGGCGGCGCATCGGCCGCCGATGGTGTCGAACGCAGAGCCGGCACCGCCGGTTCCGCCGGCATCGGCTCGCGCGCCGGGGCCACGGTCAGATTGTCGAGGGACGGATCGGAGCTCTCCGGCGACACGTCGGTCCGGCTGGCGAGGGTCGCGGTTTGCGGCTGCGACAGCGGCGCAACCGGAATGGGCGCGGGCGACGGGCTCGGCAGCAGGCGAACCTGTACGATCGAGCTCTGCTCCCGGCTTGCCGGTCCAGCCGGCGGCTGCAGCCGGATCCAATAGATGCCTCCGACGAACAGCAGCGTCGCGATGGCCGGCACCAGGAGCAGGCGCAGGACCTCACCCGAGGTCCAGGCGCCGGGATCCTCGGGATGAAACAGCAGGCTCATCGGGCTGACGCCGCGCCCGCCATCAAGTCCACTGGTGTCGTTGCCACTCATTGAAACGATTTCACCCGGATCGCGATCCGCACCGGCTGCGACGCATTCGTGGGCGTCGTTCGGCTCACGGTCAGTCCTTGCAGCGCTGCGGTCACCGCCGCATCGCGGTGCTGATCGCCGGTCGACCGCAACAGCTGGGTTCGCTGAATCGTGCGTAAGGGATCGATCCACAGATCGACGACGAGCTGATAGCTGCCGCCGCGGGACCCGATATTCTTCTGCAGCGCCTTTTGAATGTCGAGCTGCAGGCTCTCGCTGTAGTCGCGCAGCGCGCCGACGTCGTTGCCGTCATTGGTCGCACGCACCTGCAGCGTGCCCAGCGACAGATCCGCGGTCAGAAGCGGGCTCGCCGGCGGCCGGTCGGCGCGCGCGCTGCGCGAAGCCAGCGTGATGGCGTCCGGGCGAATGTACTGGACCTTCAGATCGGTTCCCTTCAGAAGCAGGTTCAATGCCTCCTCAGGCGTGAGGGTTCCTTCGACCGGCGCCGACTTCCGGCCGGTTGCAGAATTGCTTTCGTAAAGCACCTGAACGCCGGTGCGTTCGCCATAAGCCTGTAGCGCGCCGGCAAGCTGCTGTGCGGGAATGTTGAACTCGATCGACGTGGATGCGGCAACGGTCTCGCGCTGCTGCGCGGCAACCGCGCAGATGCTGCCGATCAACAGCGCCGCGCAAATCCCGAGCAGATACCGCGACCTTGCGGAGGCTCCCAGAGCGTCAACGCCGACCGCAGCACCGCCGCACGCGCCATATGATCCAACTGCCGTCATAACCTTGCTTCGGCCCAAAGTGACCGTGGGTGAAATTCGGCCAGCATGTCTGTGCGGGTTTGCCTTCCGGCCAGCGAACCTGCGTTCTTTATATCTGGAATGTGACGGCCGTCTAACTGGCCTGTCAATCGACCAGAGTGCCGGGAATTTGTGCTGACCTTTCAGCGTAAAAAGTTCCCGACGCCGGCCCGGGAAGCTCCGAGCGCAAGGCCGGCAGCCGAAGTGAGCCAAAAAACGAGCGAGCGCTCTCTCAGAAAAATTGATCATCCCCCTTTTCCGAACGCCGCTTCGTGCGCTAGGAATTGATCAAGGGCGACAAGCCCAGCCCGGACCGGCAACAAAACGAAACGGCCCGGGGACATAGCCAGGGAGGCAACGTGGGTCTCGCGCGTCAGCGGCCGGGGACGAATGCGTTCGCGATGGACGTGCTTTGCACGCGTATCCTCGAACGTCACAGGGATTCCATCCGGGTCCAGAAAACGCATCTCGCCGTTCCGAACCTCACGCGCATCATCGGCGCGACGCTCACGCTTTCCAACAAGCACGGCTTTCATGCCACCACGCTGCGCCAGCTCGCGGAGGCCTCGGGCCTCAGCATGGGCGGTCTCTATACTTACTTCGACAGCAAACCGACGCTGCTGGCGATGATCCTCGGCGAGGTCGCCGAGACGGCGGCGGAGGTCCTCACTGCGCCGCCCGCCAGCGTGAAGCAGGATGCGCGCGAGCATCTGCACTGGATCATCGCAACCCATGTCCGCATGAGCGAGGCGATGCAGCCCTGGTTCGTGTTCTCCTTCATGGAAGCGAAGTCGTTTCCGCCCGCGGAGCGCCAGCGCGCCATCGAGATGGAGGTGATGACCGAGAAGATCATCGCCGACGTCCTCAAGCAGGGTGTCGCCAGCGGGGTGTTCGCGATCGATCAGGTCACGCTGACGGCCTCGCTGATCAAGCCGCTGCTGCAGGATTGGTACGTCAAACGCGCCAAGTACCGCAGACGCGGCACCTCGATCGAGACCTACATCAACGCCGTCGGCGCCTTCGTCGACGCCGCGGTCGCGGGCAGGACGCGGCCCAGAACCGTCGTGGCCGGCTCCCGCGCGAGATCCAGACAGACGGCGCACCCATAAGGGCGGGAAGGACGAGGCAATGAAGCGATTGCGATTCAATCAACAGGAGATCGTCTTCGCCGTATTTGCTTTGCTGTTCCTGGCGTTCTCGATTTTCCTGCACGGCTTCCTGACGCCGGAGAACATGCTGACGCTGCTGCAGAACGTCGCCGTGCTCGGCATCCTCGGGCTTGCCATGGCGATCGTCGTGATCGGGCGCGGCATCGATATCTCGCTGATCGCAGCGCTGGCAGTCCCTCCCGGGCTCGTGCTGCAAATGGTGCAGAACGGCCACTCGCTGCCCGCCTCGCTGCTGACCGCCGTGCTGCTCACGATCGCCTTCGGCCTGGTCAATGGCTGGCTGATTGCCTACGCCGAGGTGCCTTCGCTGTTTGCGACGCTGGCGACCGGCCTGCTGCTCGCCGGGCTCGGGCAGGCCGCATTGTTTCAGCTCGACGTCGTGCAGTGGAGCGACGGCATGAAGGGCTTCGAGCGACTCGGACAGGGCACCATCCTCGGCATCCCGACCTCGATCGTGATGTTTGCGATCGCCTGCGTGGTGGTCGCCTTCCTGCTGCGCCAGACACGCTGGGGCGCCTATATCTACGCGATCGGCGACAATCCCCACGCGGCCCGCGTCACCGGCATCCCCTCGCGCCCGATCATCGTGTTGCAATATGTCGTCGCGGCGCTGATCGGCTGCTTCGCGGGCCTGGTGATGGCGGCCTCCGTCAACTCGATGCCGACCCGCATCTTCAATTCGACCCTGATCTACGACGTCATTCTCGTCGTCGTGCTCGGCGGCATCGGCCTGTCGGGCGGCCGCGGCGGCGTGCTCAACGTCGTCATCGGCACGCTGCTGATCGGCACTATGCTGAACGGCATGACCATCATGGACATCTCCTACGCCGGACAAAACCTCGTCAAGGGTGTCGTCCTGCTGCTCGCCGTCATCACGGATTCATTCCTGAATCCGCGCAACGAAGAAACGGCACAGCAGGGCGACATCTGAACCAGACCACAACAAGATCAACACGACCAAGGAGGAAGCAATGAAGTACGCTGTCAGGACTGCCAAGGTGATCGCCGCCGCATTCGGACTTGCAGCCATCGCCGCCCCGGCTCTGGCCCAGCAGGGCCTCGACGAGCCGTTCCAGAAGCCGTTCAAGGAGGCCCTCGCCGGCAAGACGGTGGCCTACGTTCCGGTGGCCATGAATTTCGACCTCACCGAAGGCTGGTACGCCGGCCTGAAGAAGGAGCTCGAGCCTCTCGGCGTGAAGTTCGAGATCCGCGATCCCAACTGGAACACCAATGCCGGCGCGCAGGCGGTGACCTCGCTGATCTCCGAGAAACCGGCCGTGATGGTGATCCACAATCCGGACGTGCAGACCTACGCCAAGCTGCTGCAACGCGCCGAGAACGAAGGCATCTACGTCATCCAGATCAACATGGGATCGGCCTATCGCTCTTCGGCCTTTGTCGGCGCCAACTGGATCGAGATCGGCGAGAAGGACACTGAAGCGGTGGTCAAGGCCTGCCAGGGCAAGTCCAACAAGATCGCCATCGTGCAGGGCGCACTCTCGGCGGCTGCCAGCGCCTACACGCTCAAGGGCGTCGAGAACGTGCTCGCCAAGCATCCCGAGATCAAGGTGGTCTCGAGCCAGGCAGCCGACTGGGATGCCGCGAAAGCCAAGGCGATCACCCAGACGGTGCTGAAGCAGAATCCTGATCTCTGCGGCATCGTCGGCTTCTGGGACGGCATGGACATCGGCACCGCCGCGGCGGTGAAGGAAGCCGGCCTGACCGGCAAGGTGTTCGTCGCGACCTCCGGCGGTGGCGAGCGCAAGGGCGCCTGCGAGCTGGTGAAGTCCGGCGCCTTCGACCTCAACATGAGCTACGACTGCCGACCCAGGCCGCGCAGATGGCCGGCACGATCAAATGGCTGCTGTCGTCCGGCGCCAAGGCCGGCTCGATCAAGGGTTCGGAATACACGACCCTGATTCCGATCACCAAGGAGAACGCGGACAGCCAGACCGCGTGCTGGAATCTCAGCGACCTGAAGAAATAGTCCGGCCATTCCCGCTTGATGTCCCGGGCGATCTGGCCCGGGACGTCGATCTCTCAGAAAATCGAACGCCTTGCTGGAATGCCGATGCGCGACACCTTGACGAGCCTGCGTTACCGCTACTGGCCGGATCATCTCCTCGGCGAGATCCTGTCCAAGCGATGGACCGAGACCGCAATTCCGGTGATCCTGCTCCTGATCGTCGGTTTCGCGCTCAGCCGCTCCATCGACCACTTCCTGTCGCCGGCGAGCCTTGCCGACACCGCGCGGCAGGCCGGCGAGATCGGCTTCATCGGGCTCGGCATGGCCCTGGTGGTCATCGTCGGCGGCATCGATCTGTCGGTCGGATCGATCTTCGCACTGACGGATTTCTGCGCGCTCTATCTGCTCGACGTGCTGAATTGGCCGGTGCCTGCGGTGGTGGTGGCCACCCTCGCCTGCGGCGCACTGCTCGGCGCGGTCAACGGCGTCCTGATCGGATACTTGCGGCTACGTGCCTTCATCACCACGCTGATCACCCTAATCATCTACCGTTCGGCGTTCGATCTGCTGATCCAGCGCTACTCCAATTCGATCGCCGCGGCCTTTCCCGACATCCCCTCGTGGAATTTCATCGGCGGCGGCGACGTGTTCGGCATTCCGAGCGTCGCGCTGGTCTATATCGCGATCGCGATCTTCGGCCATATCTTCATGACGCGACTGCGCCCGGGCTGGCACATCACCGCGATCGGCGGCTCGCGCCGCTCGGCCTACAATTCCGGCATTCCGGTTCGCCGCACCATCGCGCTCTGTTATGTCGCAAGCGGTGTGCTGACCAGCATCGCCGCGCTGTTCTTTGCAGCACGGCTCGGCACCGTCGGCGGCGACATCGGCGTCGGCCTCGAGGTGATCGTGCTGACCGCGACCGTGCTCGGCGGCATCACGCTCGGCGGCGGCAAGGGCTCGGTCGCCAAATCGCTGGTCGGAGTGCTGATCGTGCTCTTGATCACCAACGGCCTGACCACGCTCAATGCGCGCGGTGGCATCAACCGCATGGCGCTCGCAGGCATCCTGCTGATCGCCGCCATGGTCGACATCCGCTGGCAGAAGAACCGCACCCGCATCATCAGCAAGGTCTACGTCGCGCCGACCTATCACGCGCTGCCGCCGCCTCCGGCCACCGAGATCGGCCAGGGCGGCCCGTTCGAGCAGAACGACAAGCTGCGCGACGTCGAATTGATCGGCCTCGGCCGCATCGAGGCGCCGGAGGACGTGATCCTCGATCGCAACAACAATCTCTACGCCGGCTCGCGCCATGGCGATATCATGCGCTTCTTCGCGCCGGACTATCAGCGGATGGAGGTGTTCGCCCATATCGGCGGTCAGCCGCTCGGCATGGCGTTCGACCGGCAGGACAATCTCTATGTCTGCATCGGCGGCATGGGTCTGTACCGCATCACGCCCGACGGCACCGTGGAGAAGGCGACCGACGAGACCAACCGCAGCATGCATTCGGTGAACGACGACAGCCGTCTGCGGCTGGCCGACGACCTCGACATCACCGACGACGGCCTGATCTTCTTCTCGGAAGCCACCGTCCGCTACGAGATGGACGAATGGCCGATCGACGGCCTCGAGGCCCGCGGCAACGGCCGCATCATCTGCTACGACACCAAGACCGGCGCCACCCATACCGCGCTGCGCGGCCTCAAATTCCCCAACGGCATCTGCGTCGCCAGCGACGGCCAGTCGATCCTGTTCGCCGAAACCTTCGGCTGCTCGATCAAGCGGCTGTGGTTCGCGGGGCCGAAGAAGGGCCAGGTCGAAGTGGTGATGGACAATTTGCCGGGCTATCCTGATAACATCAATCTCGCCTCAGACGGCAATTACTGGCTGGCATTGGTCGGCATGCGCAGTCCGTCGCTCGACCTCGCCTGGAAGATGCCCGGCTTCCGCCGCCGCATGGCCAAGCGTGTCCCGGTCGACGAGTGGCTATTCCCGAACATCAACACCGGCTGCGTCGTCAAGTTCAACGAGCAGGGCAAGATCCTCGAATCGTTCTGGGACCTGCGCGGCGAGAACCATCCGATGATCACCTCGATGCGGGAGCATCGCGGCTATCTCTATCTCGGCGGCATCATGAACAACCGGATCGGCCGTTACAAGTTGGAGAACGCCGACCCGAACTTCGTGCAGTATGACAAGCGCTGGGGGAAGCTGTCGTGATCGCGGCCGTCAGGGAATTCGCCAACCGCTTTCTCGGCCGCGGCGAGGCCACCATCACCGTGCCGTCGTTCGACGGCGCGCTGAAGCCCAATCAAAAGCTGGAGTCCGCGACGACCTTGCTGGAATGCGAGGCGCTCGAGGATCTCGCAACCGACGGCCGCAACCTGTATGTCGCGGACGGCCGGCGCCTGCTACGGCTCGACGGCAGTGTCGCGACCGAGTTGCGCAGCTTCGAGCAACCGATTTCGGCGCTGTGTGCACTCGCCGACGGAGGCATCGCCGTTGCGCTCGGTGGCCGCGAGGTACGGCTCTACGCCAATCCCACCTCGGGCGAGCCGAGCGTGAGGTTCAGCGACGCCGCCTTCAATGCGATCAACGCATTGACACCAGCGGGCGACGGCACCCTGATCGCGACCGATGGCTCGGCGACCTGCGGCGTCGACGATTGGGCGCGCGACCTGATGGAGCTCAACCGGAACGGCCGCGTGTTCCGGCTCGACCCCAAGGCGAGGTCGGTAAAGCCGCTGGCCTCAAAACTCGGCTACGCCTTCGGCGCCTGCGCGCGCGGCGACGGGGTGCTGGTCAGCGAGAGCTGGCGGCATCGTCTCGTCCTCGTTGCCGATGGGCGACCGCCGCAGACCGTGCTCGGTCACCTGCCGGTCTATCCGTCGCGGCTGTCGAAGGCTGCAGGAGGCGGCTACTGGCTGACGGCGTTCACCGCGCGCACCCAGCTGGTCGAGTTCGTGCTGCGCGAGCCGGCCTACCGGCGCCGCATGATGGCCGAGATCGATCCGGCCTATTGGGTGGCGCCGCGGCTGCGCTCGGGCTTCTCGTTCAAGGAGCCGATGCAGGGCGCGCACATCAAGACGATGGGCGTCATCAAGCCGTGGGCCCCGCCGCGTTCCTATGGCCTCGTCGTCCGGCTGAGCGAAGACGGCAAGCCGCTGTACTCGCTGCATAGCCGGGTCGACGGCGTCAATCACGGCGTCGTCGCCGCGCTCGAGCTGGGCAGCGACCTTGTGCTGATCGCCAAGGGACCGGGCCGCGTCCTGAAACTGCCCCTCGCCGGGCTTGCCGAGGAGACAGGCTCATGAACGACACCGTGCTGTCCCTGCGCAAGGCCACCAAGCTTTACGCGGGCGTGCCTGCCATCGAGGGCGTCGACTTCGACCTCCGCCGCGGCGAGATCCACGCGCTGGTCGGCGAGAACGGCGCCGGCAAGTCGACACTGACCAAGGTGATGGCCGGCGTCGTGACGTTGACCTCGGGCAGCATGACGGTCGACGGCGCAGACGTCGCGCCGCGCACGCCGCTCGAGGCCCGCAATCTCGGCATCGCCATGGTGTTCCAGGAGAACAGCCTGGTGCCGACCATGACCGTGGCGCAGAATCTGTTTCTCGGACAGGAGAAATTCTACAACCGGCTGCGCGGCATCTACATCGCCGCCCAGCAATTCCTGCAATCGCTGAATTTCGACGTGACGCCGACCGCGACCGTGAGCGGGCTCGGCGCCGCCAAGAAGCAGATGGTGGAGATCGCGCGCGCGGTCCTGCACAAGGCCAAGGTCATCATCTTCGACGAGCCGACCGCGTCGCTGACGCCGGAAGAGAAGAAGTATTTCTTCGATCTGGTTCGCGATCTCAAGAAACGCGGCGTCTCGATCGTCTTCATCTCGCATGCGCTGGAAGAGGCCCTGCTGCTCGCGGACCGGATCACCGTGCTGCGCGACGGCAAGCATGTCGTCACCGACGACGCGGCGAAGTTCGATCGCGCCGCGATCGTGCAGGCGATGGTCGGACGCGACCTCTCCAACACGCTGTATGGCGCGCGGAAGACCAGCGTCCGGCCGGCCGGTGCGCGCGTGCTCACGGTGCAGAACCTCAAGATGGCGCCGATGGTGAAGAACAATTCGCTGTCGGTGTTTGCCGGGCAGATCACCGGCGTGTTCGGCCTGGTCGGCGCGGGCCGCACCGAAACCTTCAAGATCGTATCCGGCGTGTTGAAGCGCGACTTCTTCCACGGCGGCGAAATCCTGCTGCACGACAAGCCGGTGCGCTACCGGGTTCCGGCGCCGGCGGTCAAGGCCGGCATCGCCTATGTCACCGAGGACCGCAAGGTCGAAGGCTTCTTCGAGACTTCCTCGATCGCCCGCAACATCTATCTCGGCCTGCTCTCCAAGTTTCCCGGAGGACGGATGATGCTGTCGCGGCGCGAGACCAACACAATCGGCAAGACCTGGACCCAGCGACTGAAGGTTCGCGCCATCGGCGACGAGGCCAAGGTGGTCGAGCTGTCGGGCGGCAACCAGCAGAAGGTCGTGATCGCCAAATCGCTGGTGCAGGAGCCCGAGCTGATCATCTTCGACGAGCCGACACGCGGCGTCGACGTCGGCGCCATCGTCGAGATCCACGAGCTGATCAACCAGCTTGCCGACGAGGGCAAGGCGGTGGTGGTGATCTCATCCTATCTGCCCGAGATCATGGCCCTCTCCGACCGCATCCTGGTTTCGCGCCAGGGCAAGGTGGTCGAGGAATTCTCCGCGGTCGAAGCCACCGAGGAGAAGATCATGTACGCGGCGATTCACTGACGCCGCAAGAGACATGCGTCGTGGCCTGCCGGCCACGCCATGGGAGCCGCATTCGCTGCGACCCGGTTCGCCGCTACTGCTTTGGACCGACGGTTCCGGTCGCCTTCAATCTCGCCGACCTCACCCAACCCGAGACGTCGTCGCCGCCGCGCGGATTGAGGTACATCACCGACGACCAGCCATCGTTGGTTTGCGCATAGGCGACGAGCTCGTCGTTCGGAATCACGAACACCCCGCTGATCGGACAGTGGAGATTCGGCGCCGAGTAGAACTGCAGCCGCCCGCTGCCCGTCACCACATTGGCAAGCGGTGGCGAGAATATCGGGACGCGATTGGTGCCGGTCTTCGGCTCCTTGCAACTCGACGGCGTCTGCGCGTGCACGGATGCGCCGAGCGCACCGAGCATCACGGCGGTGCAGACCATGCTGGCGAGGACCGATCTGTCCGACATCATTTCGCTCTCCCGGACCGCGTTGATGGCGATCTCCGGGTGTTTGTCGCCGGATATGCCGAGCAGGTTCTACGGATCCGATCGAGATTGCATCCTCAAGCAACCCGCACGCATTCATCCGGTCGCCAGATCGGGAGGCCCGGCGATCATCTTTTATGCCATTGAGATATCGGCATGATTTGCCGGTCGCCGTCCCCGCCCCGTTGGGCCGGCCCGGAACCTGTCGGGAAGCGCAACACGCGATCGGGCCAGGCGGCACGCTGATTGGTTGAATTCACGACGCCGGCGTCTTATGCGTGGTCGCCATGAACACCCTTGCCACCGCCGATATGTCCCTGACGTCATGGCCGCGCCACCTGGCGCGCCCCGACGAGCCGGCGCCATTCCTGCCGATGAACCGCGCCGAGATGACGGCGCTCGGCTGGGACCAATGCGATATCGTGCTGGTGACGGGCGATGCCTATGTCGACCATCCGAGCTTCGGCATGGCGATCATCGGCAGGTTGCTGGAGGCTCAGGGCTTCAGGGTCGGCATCATCGCGCAACCCGACTGGCAGTCGGCCGAACCGTTCAAGGCGCTGGGAAAGCCGCGCGTGTTCTTCGGCGTCACCGGCGGCAACATGGATTCGATGGTCAACCGCTATACGGCGGACCGGCGGTTGCGCCACGATGACGCCTACACGCCGAACGGCGAGGGCGGCCGCCGGCCGGACCGCTGCACCATCGTCTATGCCCAGCGCTGCCGCGAGGCGTTCAAGGACGTGCCGATCGTGCTCGGCGGCATCGAGGCGTCGCTGCGCCGCATCGCGCATTACGACTATTGGTCCGACAAGGTGCGCCGCTCGCTGCTGGCAGACGCCAAGGCAGACCTTCTGCTCTACGGCAACGCGGAACGTGCGGTCGTCGAGGTGGCGCACCGGCTCGCCAATGGCGAGGCGCCGCGCGATCTCGATTCGATCAGGGGCGTCGCGCTGTTCCGCCGCGTGCCCGAGGATTACGCCGAGCTGCATGCCGACGATCTCGACTCCGCCGACGAGGGCGCATCGCGCCAGCCGGGCAACATCGTGATCCGCCTGCCGGCCTGCGAGCAGGTCGAGCAGGACCGCGAGGCCTACGCCCGCGCCTCGCGCGTGCTGCATCGGGAGAGCAATCCCGGCAATGCGCGGCCGCTCGTGCAGCGTCACGGCGATCGCGATTTGTGGCTGAATCCGCCGCCGATCCCGCTGTCGACGGCCGAGATGGACTCTGTCTACGACCTGCCCTACGCGCGGGCGCCGCATCCCTCCTACAAGGACGCCAAGATTCCGGCCTGGGAGATGATCCGCTTCTCGGTGACGATCATGCGCGGCTGCTTCGGCGGCTGCACCTTCTGCTCGATCACCGAGCACGAGGGCCGCATCATCCAGAACCGCTCGGAGGGCTCGATCCTGCGCGAGATCGAGCGTATCAGAGACAAGACGCCGGGCTTCACCGGCGTGATCTCCGACATCGGCGGGCCGACCGCCAACATGTACCGGATGGCCTGCAAGGATCCGAAGATCGAGGCGGCGTGCCGGCGGCCGTCCTGCGTCTTCCCCGAGATCTGTCCGAACCTCAACACCTCGCATGACGACCTGATCCGGCTGTATCGCAAGGTGCGCGAGGTGAAGGGCGTCAAGCGGGTGATGGTCGCCTCGGGCGTGCGCTACGATCTCGCGGTGGAGAGCCCCGAATACATCAAGGAGCTCGTCACCCATCACGTCGGCGGCTACCTGAAGATCGCGCCCGAGCACACCGAGCGCGGCCCGCTCGACAAGATGATGAAGCCGGGCATCGGCGCCTACAACCGCTTCAAGAAGATGTTCGATGCTGCCGCCGAGCAGGCCGGCAAGAAATACTATCTGATCCCGTATTTCATCGCCGCGCATCCGGGCACGACCGACGAGGACATGATGAACCTCGCGCTCTGGCTCAAGAAGAACCGCTACCGCGCCGATCAGGTGCAGACGTTCCTGCCCTCGCCGATGGCGACCGCGACGGCGATGTATCACACCGGCGTCAATCCGCTGCGCGGCGTGCGCCGCGGCGCGAGCGACAAGGTCGAGGCGATCAAGGGCCTCAGGCAACGCCGCTTGCACAAGGCGTTCCTGCGCTATCACGACCCGGACAACTGGCCGCTGCTGCGCGAGGCGCTGAAGCAGATGGGCCGTGCCGATCTGATCGGCTCGCGCCCCGATCAGCTCGTGCCCGCACACCAGCCGCCCGGCACCGGCAAGGCCGCCGGCACGCGACGACCTCTGCGCGAGGGCGGCCGTGCACAGCGCTTCACCACCAAGGGCCTGCGGATGGGCAAGTGAGAAGCCATCGGCGGCCGGAAGTCAGATCCGGCCAAGCCTGGCGACGCGGCTACTGAGAAAGTTGGCTGGTTCAGTTCGTGCCCGCGATGATGGCGAGGTTGTTCAGGACGGGCGTCGAGCAGAAGGCGACGACAAGCGCGATGTTGTAGACGTTGTTGCTGCGCCAAAGCAGCCACGTGATGACAAACGTCAAGCCCAGCTTGGGCACCAGCCACCACACGCCGAACCACGTCTGAGCCAGATGCATGAACGGGTTCAGCTCGCCCAATCCGAGATCCAGGATCACGTTGGTCGACACGAGGTCGGCGTACCCGAGCAAGAGGGCACAGAGTACCAAGAGACCTTTAACCCAATTCATTATGAGACTCCCGATGCCAAAGATTCCGGAGATGCCGGATTGGCCAGATCACGCTGTTGATGATGTCCACTCGCTCGGCTGGCACGAGGCCCGTTGCAGGATACTCGTCCGGCTTCGGCACCCAGGCCGTGCCGAACAGAATGTCGAGGAGCGGAAAAAAGGCGGCGAAGTTCTTGTCGCGATGCTCAGGACGGACCGAGTGATGAATCCGGTGCCATTGCGGGTTGTTGATCCATGTCACATACCGGCCGAGCGGGATGCGGACGTTGAGATGAGCGCATGCATCGGGGAGGAAGAAGATAAACCCGATAGCTATCGCTATATCTGGCGGGATGCGAAACAAGATCGCCATGATCGGAAGAAAGGCTTCGGAGAGCACCCTCTCTAACCAGAAATGCCGGCCGCCGGTGATGAACGTAACGCCGTTCGCGCTGTGATGGAACGAGTGCATCGCCCAGAGAAACGGGATCGCATGTTGAAGGCGATGGTATGCGTACTTGTAGAGATCGAGCGCGACCACGACGATCGCAAGTGAAACGTACCACCAGTAACCTTCAGTCGGTAACTTGATCCAGCCAACACCGGCATAGCCCGCAATTGCGCCGGCACTGATCGCTGCGACCGGAGCGAGCATGTACGACAAGCCGAGGCTCACGATCACCGCGAGCCAATCATCACGAAACTCGTCGTGGGGAACGTCCGCAATCGGCCACCGTTTTTCCAGGATACGACTGCCATAGACGATCCCCAGAAATACCGCCGCGTAAAAGATGACGTTTGCAACGTTACTCGGCATGAGAAATCACTCGCCGGCTCAATAGGGCAGACAATAAGAATAAAAACAGTCTGTGCCCTATATGTTGAAAAACCTTATTTTTTCTCAACGTTCCGGCGAGCGCAAGCAGGGTTTTTACGGGACGCCGCTCGGCTTCAGCCTGCTTCTGAAGCGCCGCTGGTCGGTACGGATATTGAATTGATCCGGAGGCGACCGAAACGCTGCCGCTTGCGATCCAGCCAGCAGTCGCGGCCTGTCGCTTCAGAGCATGAGCGGCGATCCGCGACAGAAATGTTTCGCTAACGGTGTCGTCGAAGAATTCATCACGACGCTGTCGCGAGCCGACGCAGGTGCCGCGCATCGTACATACGAGAAGGCCCGCGACGTTGTCGCGGGCCTCGGAGGGGATCCGCTATGCAGCTCAATGCAGCGAGCGGTCGGTACGGGCAGAAGCCCGTGCGGTCGTGATCTTGCTTCGCGGTGTCAGGACGCTGAGCTGATGCGGCGTGGCCGACGTCGCGGCGATCGGCGCCTGCTCGTGGACATTGGCGGCGCCAAGCGCGCCAGCCTGCACCGGCGAGATCGGCAGGCCCGCGGCTTCGAAAGTCGGAAGCTCCGCTGCCGATGCGCTCGTTGCACTCGCGATCGCGAGGGTGGCGGCGATGATGGAGAGGGAAATCTTGGTCACTTGAAGGCTCCTCGATGGGATTCGAGAAGCAGATCTAGGCCCGCTTTGTTGCAATGCAATAAAACCATCGCCGCACCGCACAAACAATTGAAGGCCGTGACGGACGTCGCAGCGCCGCTGGCGCTCTCGCCCGGTAGCGAACTCGGCTGCCGGCGTGAAAAACCAATGAAAACAAAGACGAATGGCGCGCCCGGAACGATTCGAACGTCCGACCCTCAGATTCGTAGTCTGATGCTCTATCCAGCTGAGCTACGGGCGCATTTTCGCGGGTGGGCTCGAAGCCCGCAAGGTTCCGGGAAGCCCGGAACGTCGCGAAAGAGCGCTCTAGCTACAGGCTCCCGGCCCGGTTGGCAAGCTCTGGAAATGCCAATTTCGGCGCAGTTTGGCCGCCCGAAATACCGGAGCCGCCTACGCCCTCGCCCGCTCGCTGCGGATCGACAGCAATTCCACCGGGCGATCCGGGATCGAAATCCGGAAGGTGGCGCCGATGGTGCCCTCGACCAGGTGAATATGGCCGCCATGGGCGCGGATCAGCTCGGCGGCAATCGCGAGGCCGAGCCCGCTGCCGCCGGGGCGGCCGGAGGTCTGGAACGCCTCGAACAGATGCTCGCGCGCCTTGGCCGGCACGCCGGGGCCGGTATCGGAGACCTCGATGATCGCAACCGTCCCCTCGCGGCGGCCGGTGATACGGATCTGCTGGGCACCGCCATCGCTGTCCTGCCGGCTTTCCAGCGCCTGCGTGGCGTTGCGCACCAGGTTGAGCAGCACGCGGAACAGCTGGTCCGGGTCGGCGTCGATGGTCAGGCCGCGCTCGATCGCGCTGATCCAGGTGATCGAGACCTCGGTTGCAAGCCCGGCCGATTCCCGCACCTCGGCAACCGCGGGCTCGACCATGATCACGCGGCGGTCGGGTGCCGCCTCCTGGGCGCGGCCGTAGGACAACGTCGACTGGCAGAACGCGATGGCGCGCTCGAGCGAGCGCATCAATTTCGGCGCAAAGCGCTGCACCCGCGGGTCGGGCACGCTGGCAAGCTGGTCCGACAGCAATTGCGAGGATGCCAAGAGGTTGCGCAGGTCATGGTTGATCTTGGAGACGGCAAGCCCGAGCGCGGCGAGCCGGCTCTTCTGATGCAGCATCGAGACGAGGTCGCGCTGCATGTCCGACAGCTCGCGCTCGGCAACGCCGATCTCGTCGCCGCGCTGGCTGGGCACGATGATTCGCGCCGAGCTCTCCGGATTTTCGTGGAAGCCGACCAGGCTTGCGGTCAGCCGCCGCATCGGCCGGACGAACAGGTAATGCAGCGCCAGATAGACCAGACCCGCGGTGAGGCCGGCAATCAGCAGTGCGACGACCAGCACGTTGCGCGAGAATCTGTACATCGCCTGCCGCAGCGGCTTCTCGTCGATCACGACCTCGATGAACTGCGCCTGGCCCGGCGCCGGGCCGACCACGCGGATGGTCTGGTCGCCGTGTTCCAGCATGATCTCGAAGGCATCGACGATCGCCGACCACACCGTCATGGCCCGCATGTCGACGTCATGGTCGATCGCGGCCGGCAGGTCGGCGCTGGCGAGCAGGCGGCGCTGCTGCCCGAGCTTGATGGCGACGGCACGGGCGCCGATGCTGGTCAGGATCTGCCGCGCCAGCGAATCCGGCACCAGGCCAGAGGGGGCGGCGTCAAGCACCAGCGCCGCAGTATTGGCGGCAGCCAGGCGGTCATTGAGCCGGTTCATCCGGAAGTTGGCGATGGCCGGCACGTAGATCAGGAGCCCGGCGATCATCACCAGGGGAATCGTCAGCAGCAAAAGCTTGCCCGACAGCCCGAGCCGAAGAGTCGGCTTGGGCCGCTGCTTCTGCGCGGTCGCCTGATCGTCAGTTAGAGCCACAAGATAAGGCCTTGTTTGGCTGAGGGGTCGGAAGATGCGGCCCGGCCCCCGAGCCGGTCAAATTACGGATCGCTAATGTCGCCGGTTCCCCGGACGCCCCAAAGCGTACCCTTACCGTCAAATACCCCGCGAAATCAGATATATTCGCCCCAATTGCGACGTTTCAAAGAACCCTTTTTGCGACGCCGTGTGACATTGACGAAAACAGGACGCTCCCTTATAAGCCGCGCCAACTGTCCGCGATGGCCCGGTTCTTGACCGGGGGCGGCTCTTTGGGGCCGTAAACGGCTCGTTTGGGCCCGCCAGCATCACCGGACTCCATCTCAATACAACGGCAAATTGCCCGGTCAGCGGAGAATTACCCGTGAAGCGGACTTATCAACCTAGCAAACTGGTGCGCAAGCGCCGTCACGGCTTCCGCGCCCGCCTCGCCACGGCCGGCGGCCGCAAGGTCCTCGCTGCGCGTCGCGCGCGCGGCCGCAAGCGCCTGAGCGCCTGAGCCCGGACGTCTCCTCTCCGGAGATACCCATTATGGATCGGCTGAGGCAGCGGGCGGATTTCCTCGCCGTTGCCAATGGCGCACGGGCGAATACCGCAGCTTTTGTGCTGCAGGGCCGCCGCCGCGATGATCAGGGCCCGATCCGCGTCGGCTATACCGTCACCAAAAAGAACGGCACTGCGACCGAGCGCAACCGCATCCGGCGCCGGCTTCGCGAAGTGATGAGACGGGTCGATGCCGTATTCATGCGGCCGCACCATGATTATGTGCTAGTCGGCCGCCGTGACGCGCTGACCCGCGACTTTACGACCATGCTTGACGATCTGCGGTCGGCGTTGCGCCGCCTTGACCGGCCTGCGCCAAAAGCGGGCAACGAAAGCGCACGTAATCCGAATGGAATGACGAGACCCTGAGAGATGTCCAATAACCGCAACACGATCCTTGCCGTCATTCTGTCCGGCCTCGTCCTGATCGCCTGGCAATATTTCTACAATGTGCCGCAGATGGAGAAGCAGCGCGAGGCGCAGAAGCAGGCCGAATTGCTGAAGCCGTCGCCGCAAGCGACCCCGGGTGCCGTTCCGGGTGCTTCGACCACGCCCTCCCCGGCACCAGGCAAGCCTGCCGCTGACGCTCCGGTGGCAAGCCGCGAGACCGTGCTTGCAGCCGGCCCGCGCATCAAGATCGACACCCCGCGCGTCATCGGCAGCATCGCGCTGAAGGGCGCCCGGATCGACGATCTGTCACTGGTCCAGTTCCGCGAGACGGTCGACCCGAAATCGCCAGCCATCGTGCTGCTGTCGCCGTCGGGCACGGCCGAGCCTTACTATGCCGAGTTCCTGTGGCTGACCGCCAACGGCGCGTCGGTGAAGACGCCGGACTCCGAAACCGTCTGGCAGCAGGAGGGCTCGAACGACCTATCGCCGAGCACCCCGGTGGTTCTGAAATACGAGAACGGCCAGGGCCTGACCTTCCGCCGCACCATCTCGATCGACGATCGCTACCTCTTCAGCATCAAGGACGAGGTCATCAATCAAGGCAGCGCGCCGGTGACGCTGTATCCGTTCGGCCTGATCTCGCGCGGCGGCAAGCCGCCGGTCTCGGGCTACGCGATCCTGCACGAAGGCCTGATCGGCTATCTCGGCGAACAGGGCCTGCAGGAATACACCTACAAGAACATCGACGACAGCAAGATCCCGACCGGCGAGGACTCGCGTGGCGTCAGGTTTGACAACGTGACCAACGCCTGGCTGGGCATTACCGACAAATACTGGGCGACAGCCCTTCTGCCGGACACCAACGCCACGCTGCAAACGGCCCGTCTTACCAACGACTCGGCTTCCGATCCGCGCGCCAAACGCTATCGGGCCGATTACATGCTCGGCGCGCAGACCATTCCGATCGGCGGCACCGGCGTTGCCAATGCGCGGCTGTTCGCCGGCGCCAAGGAGGCCGCGACCGTCGGCCTCAACTTCCCGCTGGTCGGCTTCGGCGGCTACAACAAGCAGCTCGGCCTCAACCATTTCGATCTCCTGATCGACTGGGGCCACTTCTACTTCATCACCAAGCCGATGTTCCTGGCGCTCGACTGGTTCTATCGCCTGGTCGGCAATTTCGGCATCGCGATCCTGCTGGTGACCGTGATCGTGAAGCTGCTGTTCTTCCCGCTCGCCAACAAGTCCTACGCCTCGATGGCGAAGATGAAGTCGGTGCAGCCGCAGCTGGCCGCGCTGAAGGAGCGCTATCCTGACGACCGCGTGAAGCAGCAGCAGGAGATGATGGAGATCTACAAGAAGGAGAAGATCAACCCGATCGCCGGTTGTCTTCCCGTCGCCTTGCAGATCCCGGTGTTCTTCTCGCTCTACAAGGTGCTGTTCATCACCATCGAAATGCGGCACGCGCCGTTCTTCGGCTGGATCAAGGACCTCTCGGCACCCGATCCGACCAATCTGTTCACGCTGTTCGGGCTGATCCCGTTCGATCCGATCGCGCTGCTCGGACCGCATTTCGGCGCCTATCTGGTGATGGGCATCTGGCCGATCATCATGGGCATCACGATGTGGGTCCAGATGAAGCTCAACCCGGCGCCGCCGGATCCGACCCAGAAGATGATCTTCGACTGGATGCCGCTGATCTTCACTTTCATGCTGGCGGGCTTCCCGGCGGGTCTCGTGATCTACTGGGCCTGGAATAACACGCTGTCGGTGCTGCAGCAGAGCTTCATCATGCGCAAGAACGGCGTGAAGGTGGAGTTATTCGACAATCTGAAGTCGACGTTCGCCAAGAAGCCGACATAGGAAGCACCGTCATTGCGAGCGAAGCGAAGCAATCCACGCCTCAGCACGAGGAGAGATGGATTGCTTCGTCGCTTCGCTCCTCGCAATGACGGAATGAGAGCGAGCCACTGCGCATGACCGCCGAACCCGATGCGGAGCTGATCGAACAGGGGCGAAAGCTGTTCGCCGGCGACTGGCGCTTCATCTGGGCCTCGCCCTCGATCGAGACGCTGCCGCCGATGGCCGGCCTCGAGGTCGCGTTTGCCGGCCGCTCCAATGTCGGCAAGTCGAGCCTGATCAACGCGCTGACCGGCCGCAATGCGCTCGCTCGCACCTCGCATACGCCGGGCCGCACCCAGGAACTGATCTTCTTCGAGGGCCCGGAAAACGCGGACATTCGTCTCGTCGACATGCCCGGTTACGGCTACGCCTCGGCGCCGAAAACCAAGGTGGCGTCATGGACCGCGCTGATCCACAAATTCCTGCTCGGGCGCGCGACGCTGGCGCGGGTCTATGTGTTGATCGACGCCCGCCACGGCATCAAGGACGTCGATCTCGACGTCCTGAAGACGCTGGACAAGTCCGCGGTCAGCTACCAGGTCGTGCTGACCAAGGCCGACCAGGTCAAGGCCGGCGAACTCAAGACCGTCACCGCCGACACCATCGCCAAGCTCGCAAAGCATCCTGCCGCCTTCCCCGAAATTCTGGTGACCTCGTCGCGCACCGGCGACGGCATGCCGGAGCTGCGCGCCGCGATGGTGCGCCTGATCGAGGAGCGGCGCCGATGAACGGCGTATCCCGCCTCCTGATCGGGCTCGGCGCCATCATGGGCACCTGCGGCGTGATGCTGGCGGCGGCCGCCGCCCATTTGCCTGATGCCACGCGGCTGGCCGCGGCGTCCTCGATGCTGCTGTTCCATGCATCCGCCGCCATCGCGACCCTTGCGATCGCGGACCGCACGATCATCCATGCGAAGCTCGGAATCGTGGCGGCGGCAGGCTTCGTCATCGCGGCGTCATTGTTCGCGGGCGACCTGGTGCTGCGCCAATATGGCGGCCACGGCTTGTTTCCGATGGCGGCTCCATCAGGCGGAACGCTGCTGATCCTGAGCTGGCTGGCGCTGGCGGTCGCGGCAATGTGGCCGAGGCGTTGATGCCTCTTCCCTTCTCCCCCTTGTGGGAGAAGGTGGCGCGGATGCAATCCGCGCCGGATGAGGGTCTCTATCCGCGGAGACAGACCCCTCACCCGTCTCAATCGCGCGTTGCGCGATTGATCCACCCTCTCCCACAAGGGGAGAGGGTCAAGACGCTTTGCGCCCTGCCCGGCAATCAGATAGAACCGCGCCCGTCCCTCCGCTGACGATGAGACCAGCCCCATGACCGACCAGCATATCAGCCCGCTCGATCAGGCCCGTATCCTGTCCGAGGCGCTGCCGCACATGCAGGAGTATGACGAGGAAACCATCGTCATCAAGTACGGCGGCCATG
This sequence comes from Bradyrhizobium oropedii, assembly GCF_020889685.1. Lineage (GTDB taxonomy): Bacteria > Pseudomonadota > Alphaproteobacteria > Rhizobiales > Xanthobacteraceae > Bradyrhizobium > Bradyrhizobium oropedii. The sequence continues at coordinate 9,617 of NZ_JACMYO010000066.1, read as the reverse complement.
CCATGGGCGCCGAGGACACCGCCAAGGCGTTCGCGCGCGACATCGTGCTGCTCGAGCAGACCGCGATCAATCCGGTGGTCGTGCATGGCGGCGGGCCGCAGATCGCGACCATGCTGAAGCGCCTCGGCATCCAGTCGGAATTCGCCGCGGGCCTGCGCATCACCGATGCCGCCACCATCGAGATCGTCGAGATGGTGCTGGCGGGCTCGGTCAACAAGCAGATCGTCGGCTACATCAACGAGGCCGGCGGCAAGGCCGTTGGCCTGTCCGGCAAAGACGGCAACATGGTGAAGGCGTCGAAGACGACGCGAACCATGGTCGATCCCGATTCCAACATCGAGAAGGCCGTCGACCTCGGCTTCGTCGGCGACCCCGAAAAGGTCGACCTCACGCTGCTCAATCAGCTGATCGGCTATGAGCTGATCCCGGTGCTGGCGCCGCTGGCGACCTCGCAGGACGGCCAGACGCTGAACGTCAACGCCGACACCTTTGCCGGTGCGATCGCCGGCGCGTTGAAAGCCAAGCGCCTGCTGCTGTTGACCGACGTGCCCGGCGTGCTCGACAAGTCCAAGAAGCTGATTCCGGACCTGTCGATCAAGGAAGCGCGCAAGCTGATCGCCGACGGCACGATTTCCGGCGGCATGATCCCCAAGGTCGAGACCTGCATCTACGCGCTCGAACAGGGCGTGCAGGGCGTCGTGATCATCGACGGCAAGACGCAGCACGCGGTGCTGCTCGAGCTCTTCACCAACCAGGGCACCGGCACGCTGATCCATAAGTAATGGCAGACGCGGGACACACGGCGAGGATCCCTCGCCGGTCGCCGGCGGCACGGCTCGCAATGTCGCTGCCGGCCGCGCTGATGTCGTTCCTGTTCTCGTCGGCGCCGGCGCGTGCCGACCTGAAGCTCTGCAACCGCATGAGCTATGTGATCGAGGCCGCGATCGGCATCGACGACAAGGCCGCCACCGCGACGCGCGGCTGGTTCCGCATCGATCCGGCGACCTGCCGGGTCGTGGTGCAGGGCGCGCTCAGCGCCGACCGCGTACTGCTCAATGCCCGGGCGCTCGGCGTTTACGGCGCATCGCCGATCCCGCAGAACGGCACCGACACGCTCTGCGTCGCGCAGGACAATTTCGTGATCGCCGCCGCGCGGCAATGCCGCTCCGGCCAGACGCCCGCGCAATTCACCCAGATCACACCGACGCAGACCGATGACGGCAACCTCGTCGCCTATCTCGCCGAGGACAGCGAGTATGACGACGAGCAGGCGCGGCTCGCCGGCATCCAGCGCCTGCTGGTGATCGCGGGCTACGACGCCGCGCCAATCGACGGCGTCGACGGGCCGAAGACCCAGAGCGCGCTATCGGCATTCCTCAGGAGCCGCGGGCTCGCCAGCGACATCGTGCAGTCGCCGAACTTCTTCACCACCATGGTCGACGCCGTGCAGAAGCCGTCGGCGACGGGCCTGACCTGGTGCAACGACACGCCGCACAAGGTGATGGCCGCGGTTGCGACCGACGACGGCAAGGTGGTGACCAGCCGCGGCTGGTATCGGATCGATCCCGGCAAGTGCCTGCATCCCGACGTGTCAGGCACGCCGAAGCAGATCTATTCCTTCGCGGAAGCGGTCGACAGCGACAATCGCGCCATTCGCATCAAGGACAAGCCGCTGAACTGGGGCGGCGGGGTGCAACTCTGCACCCGCGACAGCAAGTTCGAGGTCAACGAGCAGGGCGACTGTGCTACTCGCGGCCTCACCGCGCTCGGTTTCACCACCGTCGACATGACCAGCGGCGGCAAGACGCTGCGCTTTGCGGTGCCGTGATGATTTCTTTCGTCGTCCCTGCCTAGTGCACAATTGCGCACCAGGCAGGGACGCCCCGTGGAGATAGCCATGACTAAAACTCCCCGCAGCTTCGGCCATATCGAGACCTGGGTGTTCGACCTCGACAACACGCTGTACCCGCATCACGTCAATCTGTGGCAGCAGGTCGATGCACGGATCGGCGAGTTCGTCGGCAACTGGTTGAAAATCTCGCCCGAGGAAGCGCGGCGGCTGCAGAAGGACTATTACCTGCGCTACGGCACCACGATGCGCGGCATGATGACCGAGCACGGCGTGCAGGCCGACGACTATCTCGCCTATGTGCACAAGATCGACCACTCGCCGCTGCAGCCGAATCCGGCGATGGGCGCTGCGATCGCCAAGCTGCCGGGGCGCAAGCTGATCCTGACCAACGGCTCGGTCGATCATGTCGATGCAGTGCTGGGCCGGCTCGGCATCGGCCACCATTTCGACGGCGTGTTCGACATCATCGCCGCCGATCTCGAACCGAAACCGGCGCCGCAGACCTACCAGAAGTTCCTGAAGCTGCACGACGTCGATCCGGCGAAGGCTGCGATGTTCGAGGACCTCGCGCGCAATCTGGTGGTGCCGCACGACCTCGGCATGACCACGGTGCTGGTGGTGCCCGACGGCAGCCAGGAGGTGGTGCGCGAGACCTGGGAGCTCGAAGGCCGCGACGCCGCTTATGTCGACCATGTCACGGATGATCTGACCGGGTTCTTGCAGCGGCTGAAGCCCTGATCCCTCCATACGTCGTCCCGGCCCCGTGCGCAATTGCGCACTAGGCCGGGACGACGGAGGAGAGAGATCGCTCGCCGAACGACGGCCGAGTTTGCCTTGACTCTCATGCCCCAAATTCCGAAAACGCCCTGCAAAATTCCCGTTATATCCTCGATACGCCCAAGGATTGTCCCGATGTCGCTGTCTGCCCTCGAAACCACCGTCAACACTGCGTTCGACGCCCGCGAAGGCATTTCGACCTCGACCAAGGGCGAGGTCCGTGAGGCCGTCGACCAGGCGCTGGAGCTGCTCGACAAGGGCGAGGCCCGCGTCGCCGAGCGCGAGGCTGATGGCAAGTGGAAGGTCAATCAATGGCTGAAGAAGGCCGTGCTGCTCTCGTTCCGCCTCAACGACATGGGCCAGATCGCGGGCGGCCCGGGCAAGGCATCGTGGTGGGACAAGGTGCCGTCGAAGTTCGAGGGCTGGGGCGAGAGCCGTTTTCGCGATGCCGGCTTCCGCGCGGTGCCGGGCGCGATCGTGCGCCGCTCGGCCTTCATCGCCCGCAACGTCGTGCTGATGCCCTCGTTCGTCAATCTCGGCGCCTATGTCGATGAAGCCACCATGATCGACACCTGGTCGACGGTCGGCTCCTGCGCGCAGATCGGCAAGCGCGTGCACATCTCCGGCGGCGTCGGCATCGGCGGCGTGCTCGAGCCACTGCAGGCCGAGCCCGTGATCGTCGAGGACGACTGCTTCATCGGCGCGCGCAGCGAAGTCGCCGAGGGCGTGATCGTGCGCAAGGGGGCGGTGCTGTCGATGGGCGTGTTCCTGGGCGCCTCGACCAAGATCGTCGACCGCGAGACCGGCGCAATCTTCGTCGGCGAGGTCCCCGAATATGCCGTCGTGGTGCCGGGCACCCTCCCGGCCAAGCCGCTGAAGAACGGCCAGCCCGGCCCTGCCACCGCCTGCGCCGTGATCGTCAAGCGCGTCGACGAGCGCACCCGCGCCAAGACCAGCATCAACGAGCTGCTGCGGGACTGATCGGTCTTCCGCGGCAACAGTCCATCACCGTCACCCTGAGGTGGCCGCTTCTTCAGCGGCCCTCGAAGGGTCGACGGCTAGGCTGGTGGCCGATTCATCCTTCGAGGCTCGCAAGGGCTCGCACCTCCAGCGACAACGGCGAAGCCGTTGCGCGGGGATGACGGGTCCAACATCGAACCAAGCACCTCTCCAAAACGACAAAACTTCGGGCCGCGAATAATTGCCGCTGCCCGGAGTTTTTTCATGGACTGGGCCAATTACCTGTTCGGCTTCAAGGGCCGCGTCAACCGGGCCAGGTTCTGGCTGGCGGGACTGATCATCGTCTGCTGGATGATGTTCCTGGCCCTGTTCGTGATTTTGACCGGCCTTGCCGGCAAGGGCGGGTCGTTCGGCTTCAATGTCGACGACATCTTCCGGGCCTTCGACCCGGACAGCTACAAATCGCTGAGCTGGGCCGGATTGCCGAAGCTGGTGGCCAAGGCCAGCGGAACGGTGCTGTTCGTCTGGGTCTATGTCGCTGTCTCGATCAAGCGCCTGCACGACCGCGATAGGAGCGGCTGGTGGATGGTCCCGTTCTTCGCGATCCCCGGCCTCATGAGCCAGTTCTCCGACCGGCTTTCCGATGAATCCTATTGGGCGATGGCCGCGGGCGCGATCATGTTCGTGCTCTATATCTGGGGCTTCATTGAGCTCGCGTTGCTGCGCGGCACCTCCTACCCCAATCGCTACGGTCCCAATCCGTTGGGCAAAACCCATGTGAGCCGCGGAGGTAGCTGCGGCACCGGGTCGCGCTCCACGCAAGGCTGGGATCAGCAAAGCGAGCTCGATATCGTGCCGCACAAAGCTGGTCCACCCGCGCTGTGACGTGGTAAGCGAGGCCCATGAATGATGCCGTCTCGATTACCCGTGATCTCGTCCGCTGCCCCTCGGTCACCCCGGCCGACGCAGGCGCGCTTGGCGTTCTCGAAAATTTGCTGAAGGCCGCAGGCTTCGACGTCCACCGCGTGACGTTCTCGGAGCCCGGCACCGCCGATGTCGACAATCTCTATGCCCGCATCGGCTCCTCGGCGCCGCACATCACCTTTGCCGGTCACACCGACGTGGTGCCGCCCGGCGATGAAGCCGCGTGGACGCTGGGCGCGTTCTCGGGCGAGGTGAAGGACGGCTATCTCTACGGCCGCGGCGCCGTCGACATGAAGGGCGGCATCGCCTGCAGCGTCGCCGCCGTGCTGCAATATCTCAGCGAACATGGTGGCAAAGCGAACGGCTCGATCTCCTTCCTGATCACCGGCGACGAGGAAGACGTCTCGATCAACGGCACCGTCAAGCTGTTGAAATGGTGCGTCGAGCGCGGCGAGAAGTTCGACCATTGCGTGCTCGGCGAGCCGTCGAATGTCGAGGTGCTCGGCGACATGATCAAGATCGGCCGGCGCGGCTCGCAGTCCGGCACGCTGATTGTCGACGGCGTGCAGGGCCACGTCGCCTATCCGCACCGCGCCTCGAACCCGGTGCCTGATATCTCGCGGCTGATCGTGGCGCTGAGCGACGAGCCCCTCGATCACGGCAGCGCGCAATTCCAGGCCAGCAACCTCGAATTCACCACGGTCGATGTCGGCAACGCCGCGAGCAACGTGATCCCCGGCCAGGCGCGGGCGAAGTTCAACATCCGCTACAACGACAATCACACCCAGGAGAGCCTGCGGCAGCTGATCGACGAGCGGCTGGTGAAGGCCTGCGGCAACCGCATCCGCGCCCACATCGACTGGATGCCGTCGAACTCCAACGTGTTCGTCACCCAGCCCGGCCCGTTCACCGATCTCGCGGTCGCCGCGATCGAGGAGATCACCGGCCGCAAGCCGGAGCTCTCCACCTCGGGCGGCACCTCGGATGCGCGCTTCATCTCGAGCTATTGCCCGGTGATCGAATTCGGCCTGGTCGGCCAGACCATGCACCAGATCGACGAGCGCACGCCGGTGGCTGACCTCGAGAAGCTGACGAAGATCTATCGCGGCGTGCTGGACAGGTATTTTGCATAGTCCAGCCGCGCGGCCAGACAAAAATATCGAAAACAACCCCATGCACAGTAGGGATTGTAGCGCTTAATAATCCACCCGCATCAGATAGAGCCCGTCCGGCGGCGCGACGGGGCCGCAGGCGGCGCGGTTGCGGGCGGCGAGTGCGGCGAAAAGATCATCCGCGCTCCAGCGCCCTTCGCCGACCCAAACCAGCGATCCCACCATCGAGCGCACCTGGCTGTGCAGGAACGAGCGCGCCGACGTCACGATGCTGATGGCGTCGCCCTCGCGGGTGACGTCGAGCTGGTCGAGCGTCTTCTCCGGCGACTTGGCCTGGCACTCGGTGTCGCGGAAGGTGGTGAAATCGTGCTTGCCGAGCAAGCGCTGCGCGGCCTCGTGCATCGCGCCGGCATCGAGCGCGCGCGGCACGCGCCAGACCCGGCCGATGTCCAGCGCGAGGTTCGCACGGGTATTGGTGATGCGATAGAGATAATGCCGCTTGATCGCCGAGAACCGCGCCTCGAAATCGTCGGGCACGATATCGGCCGCAAGCACGGCGATCGGATTGGGCCGTAGATGCGCGTTCAGCCCGTCGCGGAAGCGGCCGCGCGGAAATTGCTTGGCAATGTCGCAATGGGCGACCTGGCCGCGCGCGTGCACGCCGGCGTCGGTACGCCCCGCGCCATGGACACGCACATCCTCGCCGCAGATCGCCTTGACCGCGGTCTCCAGTGCACCCTGCACGGTCGGCGCGGTGTCCTGGATCTGCCAGCCGGAGAACGGCGTGCCGTCATATTCGATGGTGAGCTTGTAGCGGGGCATCAGCCGAGCCGCGCAGGCGGCTTCAGCGGCGTGCCGCGCAAGAAGTCCGCGGCCTTCGTCGGCGTCTTGCCGGCGCGCTGCAGTTCGAGAATCCGGACCGCGCCGTCGCCGCAGGCGATCGCGAAATTGTCGTCGAGCACATCGCCCGCCTCACCCGCGCCCTTTGCCAGCTCGCAGCGCAGGATCTTCAGCCGCACCGGCTCGCCCTCGCCTGTGAGTTCGCACCAGGCGCCGGGAAACGGCGACAGCCCGTGAATGTGCCGCAGCACGGCGTGCGCCGGCAGCTTCCAGTCGATCCGCGCCTCGGCCTTCTCGATCTTGGCCGCGTAGGTGACGCCGTCCTCGCTCTGCTTCGTCAACTGCAAGCCGCCGCGCTGAAGCCCGCCCATCGCCCGCACCATCAGATCGGCGCCGAGCGGCGCCAGCGCGTCGTGCAGGTCGGATGCCGTCATGCTGTCCGTGATCGGCAACCGCTCGGCCATCGCGACGTCGCCGGTGTCGAGGCCGACATCCATCTTCATCACCATCACGCCGCTCTCGGCGTCACCCGCCATGATGGCGCGGTTGATCGGCGCGGCGCCGCGCCAGCGCGGCAACAGCGAGGCATGCAGGTTGAAGCAGCCGAGCTTCGGCGCGTCGAGGATGGCCTGCGGCAGGATCATGCCATAGGCGACGACGACGGCGGCATCCGCGTCATGCGCGCGAAACTCGTCGAGCGCTTCGTCTGTCTTCAGCGTCTTCGGCGTCAGCACGGGAATGCCGAGCCTGCGCGCCTCCTGCTCGACCGGTGTCGGCTGCAATTGCAGGCCGCGCCGCCCGCCCGGCTTCGGCGCACGGGTGTAGACGGCCACGACCTCATGGCCGTGCGCTACCAGTTCCAGCAATGTCGGCACCGCGAAATCGGGCGTGCCCATGAAGATCAGGCGGAGAGGCATCAGGCAGGGCTCGATGATAGTTTGAGTGCTCCGTCATGCCCGGGCTTGTCCCGGGCATCCACGTTTTCGGCCACAACGAAGCAAGACGTGGATGGCCGGGTCAAGCCCGGCCATGACGTGAAAGCAACCGCGCCTACTCCGCCGCGCGCTTGGCGGCCTTCTCGAATTTCTTGAAGACGCGGTCGCGCTTCAGCTTCGACAGATAGTCCACGAACAGCACGCCGTTGAGATGGTCGATCTCGTGCTGGATGCAGGTGGCGTAGAGCCCGTCGGCATCCTCCTCATGCAGCTTGCCGTCGAGGTCGGTGAAGCGCAGGCGCACCCGCGCCGGGCGCTCGACCTCCTCGTAATATTCGGGGATCGACAGGCAGCCCTCTTCGTAGACCGACAGCTCTTCCGAATGCGAAACGATCTCCGGATTGATGAACACCCGCGGCTGCGGCGTGGTCTCGCCGTTCTCGTCGCGCTTGGCGAGGTCCATGGTGATCAGCCGCAGCGGCTGCGCGACCTGGATCGCCGCGAGCCCAATGCCAGGCGCGTCATACATGGTCTCGAGCATGTCGTCGGCGAGCTTGCGGATCTCCGGCGTCACCTTCTCGATCGGTTTCGACACCAGACGCAACTGCTTGTCCGGCAGGATGATGATTTCTCTTAATGCCATGGCGGCGATTTAAGCCGGTGACTTCATGGGGTCAATGCGCTCAGGAACCGGTTAAGGCGGCCTTAACCACGTTTCTTCACGCAACGTTAACCAAGGAATTTAAGGGAGTGTTTACCATAAATGTTCCCTTTTCGTTCGATGCCAGCACCGAATCGGCTACAACGGCCAGCATGAACGAGATTCTCCTCACGATTGGCGACCTTCCGGTCCGTGTCTCCGACGCGCTGATCGGCCTTGGCGCGCTGGCGCTGATCCTGCTGTTCGCCATCGCCGTGGTGATCGCACGCGGCAGCCGGCGCGGCGCGGAACTCGCGATGGCCCAGGCCATTCGCGCCGACGAGCTGGAGGAGCGGCTCGCCGACATGCTGCGGGCCCAGAGCGAATCCTCCGGTCGGGTCGACGCCATGGCGCAGGCGCTGGCCGGCCGCCAGGCCGAGATGGCGCGCGCCGTCAACGAGCGGCTGGACTCGGTGACCCACCGGGTCGGCCAATCGATGGAACAATCGACCCGCAACACGATGGATTCGCTGCGCGTGCTGCACGAGCGGCTCGGCATCATCGACCACGCCCACAAGAACCTCAACGAGCTGACCACCCAGGTCACCACGCTGCGCGACGTGCTCGCCAACAAGCAATCGCGCGGCGCCTTCGGCCAGGCGCGGATGGAGGCGATCGTCCAGGACGGCATGCCGAAGGGCTCGTTCGCGTTCCAGCATACGCTGACCACGGGCAAGCGGCCGGACTGCGTCGTGTACCTGCCCGATCAGCGCCCGCTCTGCATCGACGCCAAGTTTCCGCTCGAGGCGATGACCGCGCTGCACGATGCGCGCAGCGACGAGGAGCGCAAATCGGCCTGCCAGCGGCTGCGCGCCGACGTGCTGAAGCATGTCAGCGACATCGCGGAAAAATACCTGATCCCGGGCGAGACCCAGGACACCGCGCTGATGTTCGTGCCCTCGGAATCGGTCTATGCCGAAATCCATGACGGCTTCGACGACGTGATCCAGAAGGCCTATCGCGCCCGCGTCGTGCTGGTGTCGCCCTCGCTCTTGATGCTGGCGATCCAGGTGATGCAGCAGATCCTGAAGGACGCCCGCATCCGCGACGCCGCCGACCAGATCCGCAACGAGGTGATGCATCTCGGCGACGACCTCGGCCGCCTGCGCGAGCGCGTGCTCAAGCTGCAAAATCACTTCGGCCAGGTGAACGAGGACGTCAGGCAGATCCTGATCTCCGCCGACAAGATCGAAAAGCGCGCCGGCCGCATCGAAGAACTCGACTTCAGCAAGTCCGAGACCCCGATCGAGGTGCCGCGCTTCGTCAAGCCCGCCGCCACCGACCTGTTCCCCGCCCCGCGCAAGCTGCAGGCGGGGGAGTAGGCGCTAGCTTCGCAACAAACTCGGTGTCATCGCCCGGTTTGACCGTCGCCCGGTCAAGCTAAGTGATGGCGGACGTGGGCGGGAACAAGGTTATCTCCCCTTGTCGTCCCTGCGAAAGCAGGGACCTATAACCACGAATGGCGGTTGGTGGGCGATGTCGGAACAACGAGCCCCCGCAACAACGAAAGCCGCGGC
>NZ_JACMYO010000065.1 GCF_020889685.1 Bradyrhizobium oropedii | reverse complement strand
TTGCGGGGGAGGGTTGGGGAGAGGGGTGCCACACGGCGAACTCTCTCTGAATTCCCTACGACGACAGGCGAGCGCATTGCGCGGTTGATGCCCTCGTCGATCATCTCGCCCGGGGCCACCCCTCTCCCCACCCTCTCCCGGCGCAAGTCGGGCCTGCCCAACTTGCACAAATCAATGATGCGCAACCGGGGTAGACCCCGGTTGCGTGGGAGAGGGAGCCTGACTGGCGTGCCTGCCTTACGTGCCGGCGATCTCAGAATGCAGGGCGTGTAGCTTACGCCGCCAGATGGCACTGCCCCATCTCGAACCCGTGCCGGCGCCCGCGTGCGATGCCCTCGGCGATCGCCTTCACGACGATCTCGGCGTCGTCAGGGGAAAGATGGTCGAGCGGCCGCCAGGCGCGCATGATATCGCGCGCGCGGTCGAGGTCGCCATAGATTGCAAGGAGAGGAAGCGATTTGATCGGCATGAGCGTGGCTCCCAACCGCAACTACGCGAGCCTACCTCAACCAGGTAGGGCGAGCCATGCGTTCGACAGCCGCGATTGCATGCCGTGCCGGTCGCCGATGCATGGCGAGGGCGTCCTGCCCCCGCCATCACACATTTCCGCTACTGGGCGCCGGAGCCGCCCTGCACGATCTTCTCGTTCAGCTTCTGATCGACGGTCTCGACCGTGCGGTCGATCTCGGCGCTGGGCGCGCCGAGCTGGTGCGAGATCAGCTTCACCAGCAGGTCGACGCGCTCGATGAACGGCGCGCCGGCGGCGACGGCGCGGGCCGCCGATGACGGCTTGAGCAGGCTTTCCGCCGCCTTGGCATACTTCGCGAACGGCACCTGATCCGCGGGATCGGCGCCGAGCTTGCGCGCGATGCCGTCGACATGGTCATAGATCGCCTGCGAGCGATTGAGGTCGCCATGCACCGCGTCGCGGATCGATTGCGGCTCTGTCGGCGTGATGCAGCGATAATTGCCGGTCAGCAGCATCGACCACTTCGCCAACGGCACGAACAGCGAGTCGAAAACCTTCAGCTTCACCGGCACGTCCTGGCCGTCGAGCGTCACCGCGTCGATATCGGCCTCGAGCTCGCGCAGCACCTTGTTGTGCTTGTCGTCGGCGAACGCCGAGGCCTTGAAATTGGTCGGCAGGCCGACATGCAGCACGTTGGCCTTCTCCTCCGGCGGACGGAACGCCTGCGGATCCGGCGAGCACAGCGTCACCAAGCCCGGGTCGAAGCGCTCCCACACCTGCGCGTTGGTGTAGGCTTCCTCGAGGTCCATGCCGGCGAGCGCGGGGATCCGCTTCAGATAAGGCGGCGGCGGCATGTTCATGATCGACAGGCACGGCAGCTTCGCCGCCGCGATCTTGATCATCAGCACGCGAACCGTGTGGTTGGTGTATTGCGGCTCCTGCATCGCAAGGCCGACCATGTCGTAGCGCGACAGATCGACATCGGCAGGCGTGACGGCGTCGAGCTTGCCCGGCAGGTCGCGCGAGAAGATCGAGCGATGCTCCTTCTCGTCGCGCAGCTTGATCCGCACCTGGGTGCCTTCGCGGTTGATCAGATCAGCGGTGTTCTTCCGGCACACCAGGGACACGTTGTGCCCCGCCATCAGAAGCTTGGTCCCCAGCAGGGAGCCGTAGGAAGCTCCGAGGATCAGAATGTTGCGCGCCATGCTCTCTTAAGCCCTTCTCTTCAAAATCCTGCCCTGAGGGTGATGCCGGCTGCTGCCCGGTCGATATTGGCCGTCCAGCGTGTCCCCGGTCCGGCGTCCGCCAAATCACCCCTCGGACAACACGATCCATCTGGTGTATGGTATGCCACGGTCTATCGCAGGTCGACAAGCCGCTGCCAAGGGGATTATCTCGCGTGCGGATTATCGTTCCGCGATCAGGAAGGGCATTCGAGCTTGCAAGTCGCCGCCGACCGGACGGATCGGGCTGAAGAAATCCTTGTCTCGGCTTCCCGGCTGTTTGCGCGCCACTCCTATGCGAACGTGACGATGGAGCAGGTCGCCGCGTCGGTTCGGGCCGTGCCGGGCGCGCTCTATCACTATTTCCGCGACAAGGAAGATCTGATCTTTCACTGCTATCTGCGGGGACTAGCGATCTATCGGCACGAAATGGAAACGGCCGCCGAGCCCGGCATCGATGGGCTCGAGATCGTCAGGCGCTTCGTGCGCGGCAGGCTGCGGCCTGAAGGCCAGCGCATGATCCTGTTCACCGACATCGATGCGCTGGCTGCGCCCTACAGCAGCGAAGTCCATGCCAGGCGCTGGCAGAATGCCGCGCTGCTGGCGGACATTCTGGATCGGGGCGTGGCTGATGGTTCGATCGCCTGCGACGAGCCGCTGCTCACGGCCGTGGCGCTGATCTCGATCCTGGACTGGGTTCCGTTCTGGCTGTCCGAACGCGACTACTACACGCGCCAACAGGCGATCGATGCCATCGACGACATCATCACGCACGGCGTCTACCGGCGCGAGATCGCGATTCCCGCAATGCCCGAGCCGCTCAGCCTTGCCCCGTTCCTCGAGTCTCGCGCAGCGCTGAACAAGCGGGCCGCAAAGTTCGACAGGATGCTGTCGATTGCCTCCGACAGTTTCAACCGAAGGGGCGCTTCAGGCACATCGCTCGAGAGCATCGCCGTGGATGCGGGCATGACCCGCGCCGGCATCTACTATCATTTCAGCGAAAAGGAGAGCCTGTTGCTGGCCTGCCTGCGACGCGGGCTCGCCGGCGAGGTCAGCATTCGCGAACACCTGCAACAGCACAGCCTCGGTGCATTCGATCACATCGTGCAGCGAATCCGCTTGCTGCTGATGCTGCACGACACTCCCTGCGGGCCGAAGACGACCTACCACAACATCAACTATCTCAACGATGGTGACCGGAAGGCCTATGTCGGAGACGTGCTGGCGACGATCCGGCAGGACCAGAACAGCTATCAGCGCTGGATCGACGAGGGCCGCTTCCGCCGCGTCGACACGTATTTCGCAGAGCGTATCTTGACCGGAATGGGCCATTGGTATCCGATCTGGTTCAAGACCCGACGTGACTGGTCACCAGCAGAAATCGCCGATCATTTCGCGCGGCTGTTCCTCGTGGGCCTCAAGCCGCGCAGACATCCGGCCTGAACCGAACATGGGGCTCGCATCGTGCGGGCCTCGGACGACGTCCGTTCCCGAGTGGCGATCCGCGAGCAAGCGCGGCCTCATCCAAAAGTTTACCCGTAATTCAAAACCACGATCGATTTCGAAGGCATATAGCCTATAACATTATAATACCTTCCGCTAAAACTTGACGCGGCATTCAAAGCCAAAGTTGCGAAGGCTCGGCAATTGGGGTTATGAGACGGCCTCGATCGCTGAAGATCAAGAAACACAAGCAAGGGAGAACGCAGGATGCATAAGCTGATCGTTGCCGCCGCGGCAGCGCTGACGGTGTTGGGAGGCGCGGCGTCCGCGCAGGAATCCATCAAGATCGGCTATATCGATCCGCTCTCCGGCGGCGGCGCCAGCGTTGGCGAAGGCGGCCTGAAGACGTTTCAGTATCTCGCCGACGAGTTGAACGCCAAGGGCGGCATCCTCGGCCACAAGGTCGAGATCGTTCCGCTCGACAACAAGACCAATCCGCAGGAAAGCCTGGTGCAGGCGCAGAAGGCGGTCGACGCCGGCGTCCGCTACATCACCCAGGGCAACGGCTCGTCGGTCGGCGCTGCGCTGGAAGACTTCGTCACCAAGAACAACTCGCGCAACCCCGGCAAGGAAGTGCTCTACTTCAACTACGCCGCGGTCGATCCGAGCATGACCAACGAGAAGTGCAGCTACTGGCACTTCCGCTGGGATGCGAACTCGGACATCAAGATGGAAGCGCTGACCAACTACATGAAGGGCCAGCCGACCATCAAGAAGGTCTATCTGATCAACATGGACTATTCGTTCGGCCAGTCGGTGCGCACTGCTGCGCGCAAGATGCTGGGCGAAAAGCGGCCGGATATCCAGGTCGTCGGCGACGAATTGCACCCGATGCTCAAGGTCACCGACTTCTCGCCCTACATCGCCAAGATCAAGGCGTCGGGCGCCGACACCGTCGTGACCGGCAACTGGGGCCAGGACTTCGCGCTGCTCTTGAAGGCGGCGGCCGACGCCGGCCTCAAGGTCAACTGGTACACCTATTATGCCGGCGGCGCCGGCGGACCGACCGCGATCAAGCAGACCGGCCTCGAGAACCAGGTGTTCCAGATCAGCGAAGGCGTCCCGAACTCCGGCAACAAGGCGGCGATGGATTTCGAAAAGGACTTCCGCGCCAAGACCGGCATTTCCGTGTGGTATCCGCGCGCGGTCAACGAGATGCGGATGTTCAAGGCGGCCGCCGAGAAGGCCAACTCGATCGATCCGGTGAAGGTCGCGGCCGCGCTCGAAGGCATGAAGTTCGAAGTGTTCGACGGCGGCGAGGGCTTCATCCGCAAGGACGACCACCAGTTCTTCCAGCCGATCTACATCTCCTCGTTCGGGTCGCTGGCCGACAAGGCCAAGGAGCCGTTCGACGAGGAAAACACCGGCTGGGGCTGGCACATCGTCTCCAAGATCGACACCGCGCAGACGATGCTTCCGACCACCTGCAACATGAAGCGGCCCTGATCGGCCGCTCCCTCCTCCGTCATTCCGGGGCGATGCGAAGCATCGAACCCGGCATGACGTGATGCTCCTTTCCTTCGACAGGTCTTTGATCACGTGAACCGTTCCCAGTCTCACACGGGTGCGCCATGGCTGAATTGATCGTCATCTCGACGCTCAACGGCGTCTTGTTCGGCATGCTGTTGTTCCTGCTGTCCAGCGGGCTCACCGTCATCTTCAGCATGATGGGCGTGCTCAACTTCGCGCATGCCAGCTTCTACATGCTCGGCGCGTTCTTCGGTTATCAGCTCACGCGCTGGATCGGATTCTGGCCGGCCCTGGTGCTGGCGCCGCTTCTGGTCGGCGCGGTCGGCATGGCGGTCGAGCGCTACGGCCTGCGCAACACCCACAAGCATGGCCATGTCGCCGAGCTGCTGCTGACCTTCGGTCTTGCGTTCGCGATCGAAGAGATCGTCTCGATGATCTGGGGCAAGAGCCCGGTCGATTATCGGGTTCCGGCGGCGCTCGACTTCCCCGCCTTCACCGTGTTCTCCACCAATTACCCCGCCTACAAAATCTTCATGCTGGTGGTGTCGGTCGTGATCTTCATCGCGCTGCTGGTCACGCTGAAGCGGACGCGCGTCGGCCTCATCGTGCAGGCGGCGCTGACCCATCCGAGCATGGTCGGCCATCTCGGCCACAATGTCGGCCGCGTGTTCATGCTGGTGTTCGGCGTCGGCAGCGCGCTCGCGGGTCTCGCCGGCGTCATTGCCGGGCCCTCGCTGGTGACACAGTCCGATATGGCCGCATTCCTCGGCCCGATCCTGTTCGTCGTCATCGTGTTCGGCGGCCTTGGCTCCCTGCCCGGCGCCTTCATTGCTTCGCTGCTGATCGGGCTGATCCAGACCTTTGCGGTCGCGCTCAATGGTTCGCTGGCCAGCGTGTTCGGCCCGCTCGATCCGAGCCTCGGCGCCTCGCCGCTCACCGATATCTGGAACGTCACGATCGCGCAGATCGCGCCGATCCTGCCTTATCTGCTGCTGGTGCTGGTCCTGATCTTCCGCCCCATGGGCCTGTTGGGGACGCGCGAGTCATGACCAACGCTCCCACGCCCTCCATCGCCGTGACCAAGCAAGAACCCGGCGGCGCCTTGAGCTTCTATGGCGTCTGGCTGATCGCAGCCGCAGCGCTCATTGTGCTGCCGCTGATCTTCTCCTCCGGCGGCTCGCTGACCTCGTTCAGCCTGATCGGCATCGCGATCATCTTCGCTCTGTCCTACAACATCCTGCTCGGCCAGACCGGTCTGCTGTCGTTCGGCCACGCCGTGCAGTACGGCCTCGGCGGCTTCCTCGCCGTCCACGCCATGAACGCGGTCGCGAGCCACAATTGGCCGATCCCGCTGCCGGTGATCCCGCTGATCGGCGGCATTGGCGGCATGGCGTTCGCCCTGCTGGTTGGCTGGGTCATGACCAAGCGCGCCGGCACCGTGTTTGCGATGATCTCGCTCGGCATCGGCGAGCTGGTCGCCTCATCGTCGCTGATCCTGCGCAGCGTGTTCGGCGGCGAATCCGGCATCACCACCGACCGCACCTCGCTGATGCCGCTGTTCGGCTGGACCTTCGGGCCGCAGATCCAGGTGTATTACCTGATCGCGTTCTGGGTGATGATCTCGGCGATCGCGATGTATGCGCTGACCCGCACACCGCTCGGGCGCATCTGCAATGCGGTGCGCGACAATCCGGAACGCGTCGAGTTCATCGGTTACGATCCGCATGTGGTGCGCTATCTCGCCTACATGTTCGCGGGCTTCTTCGCCGGCATCGCCGGCGGGCTGACCGCAATCAATTTCGAGATCGCGAACTCCGCCTATCTCGGCGCGACGCAGTCGGGCCTGGTGCTGTTCTCGGCGTTCATCGGCGGCACCGCCTATTTCTTCGGCCCGATCCTCGGCGCCATCCTGGTGACCTATCTGCAACTCGGACTGACCAGCGTCACCTCGGTCTGGCAGCTCTATTTCGGCATCATCTTCATCGGCATCGTGATGTTCGCGCCGGGCGGCATCGCCGGCATCCTGATGAAACACCGTCCGCTGATCCGTGCCGGAACGCTCGGCACCGTGATCCCGTCCTACCTGGTCGCGGCGATCCCGACGCTGGCGCTGGCGCTCGGCGTCATCCTGACCATCGAGACCGTCGCGCGCTTCTCCGGCGACGCCGCGATCAATCTGCTCGGCATCCCCTTCGTCGCAACCGCGCCGACGACCTGGGCGGCTGCGGCAGTGCTGGTGGTCGGCGGCTTCCTGGTCGCGCGTATCACCTGGCGGCGCGTTGCGGAAGCCTGGGATCGCGCCGCAACGGTGGCCCGTGATCGGGGGTATCTCGCATGACCGCGGCCATTCAAGTCAACGCCGTCGAGAAGAGCTTCGGCAATGTCCAGATCATCCGCGATCTCAATCTGAGCGTCGCCAAGGGCGAGCGTCACGCCATCATCGGGCCGAACGGCGCCGGCAAGTCGACGACGTTCAACCTGATCTCTGGCCACATCAAACCGACCTCGGGCGAGATCCGCCTCAACGGCGAGGTGACCTCGGGCCTGCGCCCGTTCGAGATCAACCGGCGCGGACTGTCGCGCTCGTTCCAGGTCACCAACGTGTTCGCCCGCATGACGGTGTGGGAGAACGTTCGCTGCGCCGTGCTGTGGGCGACCGGCCACCGCTACGCGTTCTGGAAGAACGTCGACACCCTGCCCGAGGTGAAGCAGCGCACCGCCGAGATCCTCGACGAGATCCATCTCAGCCATCGCCGCGACGTGCCGGCGGGCCTTCTGACCTATGCGGAGCAGCGCGAGCTCGAGATCGGCATCACGATCGCCGGCGGCGCCAGCGTGATCATGCTGGACGAACCGACCGCGGGCATGAGCCACGCCGAGACCGAGCGCGCCGTCGCGCTGATCCGCCGCCTCACCGAGGGACGCACGCTCGTCATCGTCGAGCACGACATGAGCGTGGTGTTCGGCCTCGCCGACCGCATCTCCGTTTTGGTCTACGGCCACATCATCGCCTCCGGAACGCCTGAGGAAATCCGCGGCAATCCGAAGGTCAAGGAAGCCTATCTCGGCGAGGAGGTCGACTGATGCTCGAGGTCAGGAATCTTCACGCCTATTACGGCAAGAGCCACATCCTGCAGGGCGTCGATCTCGACATCGCGGCCGGCGAGGTGGTGAGCCTGCTCGGACGCAACGGCGTCGGCCGCTCCACGACCGTCAAGGCGATCATGGGCGAAGTGCCGCCGCAGGGCACCATCCGCTTCAAGGGCCAGGACATTGCGGGCCTGCCGAGCCACAAGATCGCCCGCCTCGGGCTCGGCTACGTGCCCGAGCATCGCGACATCTTCCCGAGCCTGACGGTGCGGCAGAACCTGATCCTCGGCATCAAGGACCCGCGCCGCCCCGGCAAGTGGCGGCTGCAGGAGATGCTCGACATGTTTCCCAACCTCGCCCGCCGCGCCGACACGCCGGCCGGCGTGCTGTCGGGCGGCGAGAAGCAGATGCTGACCACCTGCCGCACCCTGCTCGGCGATCCCGAATTGATGATGATCGACGAGCCGACCGAAGGCCTGGCGCCGCTGATCGTGCAGCAGGTCGGCGAGCTGATCGCGCGGATCGCCAAGGCCGGCGTCGCCATCCTCTTGGTCGAGCAGAAGCTGTCGATCGCGATGAAGATCTCGAACCGGGTCTACATCATGGGCCATGGCCGCGTGGTGTTCGAAGGCACGCCGGAGCAGCTCAAGAGCAACGCCGCGATCCGCGAGGAATGGCTCGAAGTGTAAGGCGGGGATGCGGGCTGGCTTCTCGTCCACGCCGAGAAAGTGCGTCAACCTAGCTTGACGGCAACCCGGCCTCTGTAAGGGCCTGGTGAAAGAGCTGTTGTGCCGCCTTCGGCCGCACGGGCTGTATCGGCATCGATATGATCGACAATTGCGGCAACGCGGCCAACAAGGCACCGCATGCTGTTGCTGCCTCGCTCGTCTTCCCAAGCAGTTGAAGACTTGCCGTCAAGATCGCATGCGCAATCCAGTAGTCGGGCTTTCTCTCAATGGAAGACCGCGCCCACCTTGCTGCTTCCAGATAATCCGCCAACAAGAAATGCGAGATCGACAGCACGGTGTAGCGAAAGAAGATACTGGGATCTTTTGGATTGAGCCTGATTGCGAACTTCGTTTTCTCGATGCTCTCCTGCGCGCGGCCGCCGTAGGCGAGAATGGTACCTAACGTCCCATAGCCAAGCGAAAAGTTTGGATTGATTTCGATCGAACGTTGAAGAGCTCCAATTGCCTCGTCAATCTGGTCGTTCAAAGCACCAAGTACGATTCCAAGACCCCAGTAGACATGCTCGTCGTTGACAGAGAGCCAAAGTGCGGTTCGGATTGATTGCTCAGCTTCAGATTTGAGCTCCTCCGCGTTCGAAGCAAAGCCCATGAATATGATGTGGCTCGTTACCAGCGACAGCAGCTTGTAGCCTTCTGGGCTCGCCGGGAAATCGACCGTCATTTGCTTTGCAAGATCTCGAGACCTTGCCAGACTATCCCGATTGAGCCCGTACAACTCTTTCCAAGCCCTCTTGCTCGCGGTCCAGACATCAAGGCCCGCTGACGCCGTTCGATCCATCAAGCTGCCTTCCAGGAAGATCAGCTCGGTCTGAAGAGTCGCGACGACTCGCTTCGTGATGTCATCTTGCAAGTCGAAAATATCGACCAGGTCTCCGTCGTATCGCTCAGCCCAGACGTGACCACCAGTCTCCACATTGATCAACTGAGCATTGATACGCACGCGCTGGCCGGCACGCCGAACGCTACCTTCCAGTACGTACTTGACCCCAAGCTCGGCGCCGATCTTCTTGATGTCGACAGGCTTCCCCTTGTACGTGAAGGTCGAGTTGCGGGCGATGACGAGCAACCCCTTGAATCGAGAAAGCTCGGTGATGATGTCTTCCGTCATACCGTCCGCAAAGAAATCTTGCTCGGGGTCGCTGCTCATATTGTTGAACGGCAAGACCGCAATGGACGGCGTCGTTTCCAAGGTAAGGACTACTGGGCCGGAGCTCGGCACCCCTTTCCCGACCGAGTAGGCCCGGATGGGCTTGCCGATGTTCTTCAGCTTCAACTCACCGCGATCCTCGAACCGGACGTCGATCTTGCGGACCACTTCGGAATAGAGCTTCTCCGATACCAGGATCGTTCCAGGTTCACATAGCCCCTCAAGCCGAGCGGCGATGTTCACACCTTCCCCGTAGACATCACCATCATCCTGTATGATCACGTCGCCCAGATTGAGCCCTATCCGAAGCTGCAAAGGCAGCGTGAGGCGGGAAACCTCTTCCTGAATCGTGATCGCGCTTCGGAGCGCCGCCATGGGGCTTGCAAATTCGGCAAGGAAGCCGTCGCCCGTGGTCTTGATGAGACGTCCGTGCTCCTCGTGGAGGCTGGGCTCAATAACTTCCGTCCGCAGTTGCGTAACACGCGCAACAGTGCCTTCCTCGTTCTCCTCCATGAGGGCTGAGAAGCCAACGACATCGGCTGCCAGAATAACAGCGAGGCGCCTCAACATCGGGACACCGGAAGCATGAGCAAATTTGATCAAGAATATAGGGTCTGATCATATCCGCCCATCCCAGGTTGTAAATCGACTATTCCAGTGAACTGGCATCTTGCTGAGACCCGCGGTACCCTCCAGTTCCCTGTTGAGGGCGAAGAGGAACTACTCCGACCGGATCGATGCGACGACATCGCCGGCGCGCAGCGTCTGGCCGGGCTTCACTGGCACCGACGCAATCCTGCCCGCGCTTGGCGCGTGTGCACGCTGATCTCCATCTTCATCGACCCGACCGCGGCTGGTCACTGGACAAGCGCGAAGCGTGGCTGGCGGACGCCATGCTGGATGTGCCGGTCAAGCCCGCGGCCAGGCCACCCAAGCTCGCTTGAAACGCCACATCCAGCAAAGCGGCACGGACCGGGTCAGGCGGGAGCGCGGGCAGGCTTCCTGTATTCCGCGGTCTCGGCGCGAAGCAGGTCGCAGAATTCGAGTGCAAGACGGCTGCGCGGCCGTTGCGACGGAAACAGCAGCACGGTGGTGATCTCCAGCCGCGGCGTGAATGGCTTGAGCACGATCCTGGCGCTGGCAAAATCCCGCGCGACGACGGGATCGACGATCGAGAAACCCAGCCCCTGCGCAACCAGAGCACAGCGTTGCATGCTGTACTGAATCTCCGCCACCGTTCTGACCTCGGCCCCGGCGTCTTCGAAGGCGCGTTCGAGGCGCGATCGATGCGGCGCGCCCGGGGCTGCCGCAATCATCGCCTCGCCGTGCAGGTCTTTCGGCTTGATCAATCGCTTGGACCGCAGCCGGTGCTGACGCGGCAGCACGCAGACGGCGTCGGTCGTCATCAGCAGTTCGTCGTCGACCGCGGCAAAACCCGACTGGGGTCGCGCCAGCCCGACATCGCACTGGCCCGCAGCAACCAGACTCCAGACCCGTTCAGGGCTATGCACGGCGACCGACAGCATGATGCCGGGGTTCTTCCTGGAGAAGTTGCTGACGATCCGCGGCATCAACGAATAGGTGAATGCCGGAAGACAGGCGATCCTCAGCGTCCCGCTGCCCCGCGCGCGAATGCCGCGCGCCGCACGCGCCAGATATTCCAGCCCGGCCTGGTTGCGCTCCACCTCATGCAAAAATATCTCGCCTTCCGGCGTCAACGTGACGCCGCCGCGCCCGCGTTCGAACAGCGCGAAGCCGATCTCGCGCTCCAGCCGCGCGATGGCACGACTGACGAAAGGCTGCCCGATCCGCAGGCTCAGGGCTGCCTTGGTGATTCCGTTGTGACGCACGACCTCGCGAAACAGGTCAACGTGTCTCGGATTCAGGGGCATAACCAATCCGCATATGAACTGCCATTCCGGTCATTTGACGGCATGTTGGTTCGATGCGTCAATAGGGCATGCAATTCGTAGACAGCCATGCCGCCCTGGCCACCGACCGCATCCTGCTGACCAGGATCCACGGTTCTGAGATCGCGCGGGTCAAGCCGCTCGGGGACGCCGGCATGCTTCGGCAGCTCGATCGCGGCGGCTCCGGCCGGACGGCGGCCGCACGCATGGCAGCCACGCTGGGCTGCGCGAACGTCACGGCCGCGTTCGCGATCGAGGACGCCGGGTCCGGCGACATCATCGGCCTTACCGCCTTCGCGGCGCTCGAGCCGGACGAGAAGCGGGCGACGCTTGCGCCGATCTGGAGCAGCGGACGATTGGACGAGGTCCTGCTCATGAGCCATGTCGCGCATCTCATGACACGGTATGCTTTCGAGGTGCTCGCTGTCGAACGGGCCGAGGTGCATCTGGATTGGCGCCTGCGGCGTACGCTCGAGCTCTACACCGGCCTCGGCTTCCGCTGCGAAGGACGGCTTCGCGCCTATTTTGCTTGCGATGGAGGTCCATCCGCCGACGCTGCGGTCCTCAGCGTGGTACGCTCCGGATGGCCTGCCATCGCCGACCGACAGCGCCGGCTCCTTGCCGACGAGCCGTGGCGCGATCGGCTTCCGTCCGATCGTCCCCCATAGCGCAATGACGTGGACAGGACCGCAGCGTCGCTCGTGACGCGGCCGAAGCTACGCCGGCCGGATCAACGCCACGACGTCCCCCGCGCGCAGCGTCTGGCCGGGCTTCACCGGCACTGACGCGACACGGCCTGCCGCGGGCGAGAGCACCGAGATTTCCATCTTCATGGACTCGATGATGGCGAGCACGTCGCCGGCCGCGACCTCGGCCCCCTCCTCGACCAGGATCTTCCAGATATTGCCCGGCACTTCCGAGAAGGCACCTATCTGGCCATCGGGAATGCCGGTCGCGACGGCACTCGTATCGATCGGTTCGGCCGGCGCCTCGTCGAGCTTCATGTCGCGCCAGCGCTGACGCTCGGCGTCGAACGCCGCCTGCTGGTTCGCCTTGAACGCGGCGATCGACGGCTGCGTCGCGGCCAACTGCTTCGCATAGTCGGCGTAGGAGAACTCGCCCTGCTCGATCCTGATGTCGTATTGCCCGTGCGGGAATGCGGCACGTGCGTCCAGCAACTCGTCGGCGTCGACCGGGAAGAAGCGGATCTTGTCGAAGAAGCGCAGCAGCCAGGGATGACCGGGTTCGAACACCCGCGTGGTGCGCCATGTGTTCCAGACCTGGATGGTGCGGCCGAACAGCTGATAGCCGCCCGGCCCTTCCATGCCGTAGATGCACATATAGGCGCCGCCGATTCCGACCGCGTTCTCCGGCGTCCAGGTCCGCGCCGGATTGTATTTCGTCGTCACCAGCCGGTGCCGCGGGTCGAGCGGCGTCGCCACCGGTGCGCCGAGATAAACGTCGCCAAGGCCGAGCACGAAATAATCGGCATCGAACACGATGCGGCGAACATCGTCCTCGCTGCCGAGCCCGTTGATCCGCCGGATGAACTCGACATTCGACGGACACCACGGCGCGTCCGCGCGCACCAGCTCCTGATATTTGCGCATCGCAAGCTCGGCCTGCGGATCACGCCATGACAACGGCAGATGCACGGTGCGGCTCGGCACCCGCATCGCATCGACATCAGGCAAGTCGACCTCGATCTTGCGCAGCACGTCGAGCAGCTTTCCGCGCGACAGCGCCGTGCCGTCATAGTGAATCTGCAGGGAACGGATCCCCGGTGTGAGGTCGATCAAACCACCGAGCTTCGCCTCCTCCAGCGCCTCCGCCAGCACATGGACGCGCAGGCGCAGCGCGATGTCGAGCTCCATCGGTCCGTATTCGACCAGCAGATTGTCGTCACCGGCACGGCGGTACACCACCGGGATCGGGCCGTCATCGTTACGGCCGACGATCGCCGATCCCAGTTCGGGCGCGCGCAGCACGGTGGGGCCCGCGACGGGATCGTCGCGCGTCACCGGCACAAAGCGCACGGTATCGCCGGGCCGGAGCTGGCCGATCTTCCAGAGCTCGTCGCGCGCGACGACCGCCGGACAGACGAATCCGCCGAGGCTCGGTCCGTCGGGCCCGAGAATGATCGGCATGTCGCCGGTGAAGTCGATCGAGCCGACCGCATAGGCGTTGTCATGGATGTTCGACGGATGCAGCCCGGCCTCGCCGCCATCGGCGCGCGCCCAGCGCGGCTTCGGCCCGATCAGCCGCACGCCGGTGCGGGCGCTGTTGAAGTGCACCTCATAGCTCGCCGCGAACAGCGTCTCGATATCGTCGTCGAGGAAGAAGTCCGGCGCACCGTGCGGGCCGTAGACCACGCCGATCTGCCAGGCCGATGTCAGCTCCGGCCGCTCTTCCGCCGCAGCGCGCCGCGGCGCTGCGAGGTCCGATGCATCGGCGCCGATATGCAAGACGTCGCCGGCTTTCAGCGCGCCTGTCGCATGGCCGCCGAAGGCTCCGAGCGCAAACACCGCACGCGAGCCGAGGATCTCCGGCACGTCGATGCCGCCACGCACAGCCAGATAGGCGCGCTGGCCCGGGCCCTTGATGCTGCCGATGGCAAGCGTCTGGCCCGCGCGCACCGCAACCGGTTCGTCATAGGCCACATCGGCGCCGTCGAGCGACGCCTTCATCCGCGCGCCCGACAGCGCGACGGTCGCATCGGTGTTGAAGCGCAAGGTCGGCCCGTTGACCGTCAGCTCCAGCGCGGTTGTCGTCTCCGGATTGCCGACCACCCGGTTGGCGAGCCGAAACGACCGTTCGTCCATAGGGCCGCTCGGCGGCACGCCGACACGCCAGAGATGCAGCCGGCCAGGTAATTCCTGCACGCCGCTCTGCGCACCGGGTGCGACGACGTCGATGCTGCGGGGACGGTAGGCGAACGCGCCGAGCACGCTGGTTGCGACCTGTCCGCTGCGGAACACGTCGGACGCCGCGATCGCGCGCAGATAGTCCAGATTGGTCTCGATGCCGGCGACGACCGTGTCATTCAGTGCTTGCGTCAGCTTTGCGATCGCGGCCTCGCGCGTCTCGGCCGACACGATGATCTTGGCCAGCATCGGATCATAGAACGGCGAGACCTCGGTGCCGGTCTCGATCCAGCCGTCGATCCGCGCATCGCCCGAAAAGGTGACCTGCGTCAGCCGGCCGGCGCTCGGGCGAAAGCCGGCGCCCGGGTTCTCGGCATAGAGCCGCACCTCGATCGCCGCGCCCTTCGGTGTAAGCGTGCCGGCCTGTCCCAGCACCTCCTCACCGGCCGCCTGCCGGACCATCCATTCGACGAGATCGACACCCGTGACCTGCTCGGTGACGGGGTGCTCGACCTGAAGGCGGGTGTTGACCTCGAGGAAGTAGAAATCCTCGCGCTCGACGTCGTAGATGAATTCCACCGTGCCGGCGGATTCGTAAGCGACCGCCTTGCCGAGCGACACCGCGGCCGCGTGCAGCCGCCGGCGGATGTCCGCGGAGAGCCCCGGCGCGGGGGTCTCCTCGAAGACCTTCTGGTTGCGCCGCTGCAGCGAGCAATCGCGTTCGCCGAGCGCTACCACGTCGCCCTTGCCGTTGCCGAAGATCTGCACTTCGATATGCCGCGCTCGCGCCACGAACCGCTCGAGATAGACCCGCGCGTCGCCGAAGCTTGCCCGCGCCGCACGCTGCACGGATTCGAATCTCTCGCGCAGCGTCGCCATGTCGTGGCAGAGCTGCATGCCGATGCCGCCGCCGCCCGCCGTGCTCTTCAGCATCACCGGAAAGCCGATCACCTCCGCCTGCTGCGCCGCCTCGTCGATGGTCTCCAACAGGCCCGAGCCCGGCAGCAGCGGCACGCCGCTTTGCTCGGCGATCTCGCGTGCGCGGTGCTTGAGGCCGAAAGCGTCAAGATGCTCCGGCCGCGGTCCGATGAACCTGATGCCATGCTCGGCAAGCCGCTCGGCGAAGCGGCGGTTCTCCGACAGGAAGCCGTAGCCGGGATGCACCGCCTGCGCACCGGTCGCGAGGCACGCCGCCATGATGGCATCGACGTTGAGATAGCTCTCTGCGGCCGGCGCAGGACCAATCCGCACCGCCTCGTCGGCCGCGAGCACCGGCCGCGTGAAGCGGTCGGCGTCGGAATAGACTGCGACCGAGGCAATACCCATGCTGCGCAATGTTCTGCCGATCCGCCCGGCGATCTCGCCGCGGTTGGCAATCAGGACCTTGCTGAACATGCCTCACGCCTCCGGCTCGAAGATCGCGACGTCGAAGATCGTCACCTGGACCGGCGTCGGGAAGAAACCGTTGCAGGGATTGTTGATCTGCGGGCAGTTCGAGATCAGGCACAGCACATCCATCTCGGCGACCAGCTCGATGGCGTCGCCGGGCTTGGAGACGCCGTCGACCACGGTGAAATTTCCGGCGGGATCGATCGGCACGTTCATAAAGAAATTCAAATTCGGCACGATGTCGCGCTTCGACATGCCGTACTTTGCGGCTTCGATCACGAAATTCTCGCGGCAGGCGTGCTGGTAACGGGTCTGGTGCCCGAACCGCACCGTGTTGCTCTCGCAGGAGCAGGCGCCCGCCGAGGTGTCGTGCAGGCCGCAACTGTCGGCCGTGACGCGCAGCATCACGCGGCCTTCATTTGACATGATCTGCGTGCCGAGCCCGACATAGGCCGAGCCCTGCGCGCGCAGCGTATCCTGCCCGCTGTAGCGCTCCTGATAGTCGTCGGCGCGATAGAACAGCGTATCCACCGCCTGCTGGCCGTGGGTATCGGTGATGCGCAGAGTCTGGCCCTTGCGGATGATGGCCGACCATGGCTTGCGCGCGGGGATTTCGACGTCGAGGACGATGCGGCCGGTCCGAACGGATTGCGTGGTCATCGCACGGCTCCTTCGCTGGCCTGGCCGAAATACATCGCGTTGTTCTCGAAGGCGCGGATCGCCTCGGCCGTCGCGGTGCGGCACAGATCGTCGGCGGCCGGCGCACTCGCGCGATAGCGCACGATCTCCACACTCGCCTGCGGGTAGGCTTTGGCCGGATCGAGCGGATGCGGACAGTTCGAGAGCGCGATCAGCAGATCCATTTCGGCACGCAGCTCGACGAAGTCGCCGCTCTCGCGGCGCCCCTCGGACCAGACAAACCTGCCGTGCGCGTCGATCGCGACCGGGGCGAAGAAGCTCATGCAGGGATGCACGTCGCGGCGATCGAGCCCGAGCTTGGCCGCGGCGAGGATGAAGTTCTCGCGCGTGTTGCGGAAATTGCCGTCGCCGTACTTTGCCTGGTTGGTCGCCGCGGTCGAGCCGCCGACCACAGCATCATGCGCGGCGCTGGTGTCCTCGGTGATGGCGAGCAGCGCGCGCCCCATGTCGGACAGTAGCACGCGTCCCTTCTGCAGCCGCGCCGCCCACTGCACCTTGATGGTGTCAGCGTAGTTCAGCCGCTCGGTGGTGTCGGCGCTGTTCCAGGCGAGCAGGCTGACGGTCGATGTCCCCGCCGTGTTGACGATACGCAGCGTGTCGCCGCGGTTCAGCCGCATGGTCCAGTACCAGCCGGCCGGAATCACCTCGCGATGGATGATCGCGTCGGTCGCGATCGGCGCGGCATCGCGCGCAGTCGGCGCCGGCAGCGCCCGCGGCGCGTGCTCCTGTCCCGCCGCTTTCAGTTCGTTGTAACGTCGGGTATGCGCCGCGATCTCGGCCTTCTGTTCCTCTGTGAGGATCATGGTTGCTCCTTCAAGACGAGAGCGCCGGGCCGTCCCGGCTGATGCTCCTTGCCTGACCGGGTCGTCCCGGCCGGAGCTGGTTGAACCGACGACCGCAGCTCTGCGCTGCGGCGAGGGAAGATCTCGAGATCGCGCGACACCGTGGCGCCGTAGCGTTCGCGCTCCTCGGGCCGGTTGCGCGACCGCTCCAACGCGATCACGCGCGTCGCGAGCCCGAAGGCTTCGCTGAGGTCGTGTGTCACCATCACGACCGTCAAATGGGTCTCGTTCCAGAGCCGCTTCATCAGCACATGGATGTCGGCGCGGATTCCAGGATCGAGCGCGCCGAACGGCTCGTCGAGCAGCAGAATCTTCGGACCGCGCATGATCGCCTGCGCCAGCGCGAGGCGCTGCTGCATGCCGCCCGACAGCGCCGACGGATATTTGCTCTCCTGGCCGGCGAGCCCGACCTCCGCCAAGAGCTTCATCGCGTCGTCCATGGCGGCGCGCCGGGCGGCGCCGAACAGCCGGGCCGTGAATTTGGCATCGCGCAGTTCGCGGCCGAGCATGACGTTCTGCAACACGGTCAGATGCGGAAACACCGAGTAGCGCTGAAACACCACGCCGCGGTCGGCGTCCGGCTCGGCGGGCAACGGCTTGCCGTCGACCAAAATCTGCCCACGGCTCGGCTGCTCCTCGCCGAGCAGCATTCTGAGCAGCGTGGTCTTGCCGCAACCGGAGGGACCGACCAGCGCAATGAACGCGCGCGGCTCGACCTCCATCGTGATGCGCTCGAGCACGATGTGATCGCCGTATTCCTTCCAGACGTCGTCGAAACGGATCGCGCTCATTCCGCCCTCACCGAGGCAAACCAGGGAAACGCCTTGCGTTGCAGGACGCGCAGGCCGACATCGATCAGGAACGCGAGCAGCGTGATCCAGGCGACGTAGGGAATGATCACGTCCATCGCGAGATAGCGGCGCACCAGGAAGATCCGGTAGCCGAGGCCGGAATCGGATGCGATCGCCTCGGCCGCGATCAGGAACAGCCACGCCGGGCCGAGTTGCAGCCGCAGCACATCGATCAACCGCGGCAGGGTTTGCGGCATCGCGACCCGCAGCGCGATCTGCCAGGTCGAGGCGCCGAGCGTCTGCGCCTTGACGATCTGCTCGCGCGGCAGCTCCTGCACCTTCATGGCGAGGTCGCGGATCATGCACGGCAACGTCCCGATCACGATCAGCGCGATCTTGGAATTCTCCCCTAACCCCATCACGATGAACAGGATCGGCAGCAACGCCAGCGGCGGCACCATCGATGTCACCGACACGAACGGCCCGAGCAAGGCATTGGCGCCCGGCAGCAGCCCGATCACGATGCCGAGCACGAGCGCCGCCACCGTCGAGATCGCCAGCGCCGACCCCAGCCGCCCCAGGCTGGCCACGGTGTCGGAGAGCATCAGATAGCCGCCGGTGCGCGGGTCGACCTCGAACGCCATCTGCTTGACCGCCTGAACCATGCTCGGCAGCGCCGGCAGCAGCTTGTCATTCGGGTTTTGCGTGAGCCGTGCGCTGGAGCCGGCGAAATAGGCGATTGCGACCAGTAGGAACGGCAGCGCGAGCAGATAGAATCGCGTCTGCCGTCCCGGCCTTATGTTCACAAGTCGCATCGTCGGCTCCTGCTTGCGGCGGCACTACACGATCAGAGCTTGCCCTTGGCGGCTTCGTCCATGTAGGTCGGGTCGAAGCGCAGCTTGACGTTCGACTTGTCGCCCAGCACCGACTTGTCGGCGAGCTCGATGCCAACCGCGTCGGCCGACTTCGCGCCCTTGCCGAGCAGGTCCTTCTCGAACAGGAACTTGCGGACGCGATCCATGGTCATGCCGATGGTCTTGCTGCGCGTGAAGGCTTCGGCGTCGGTTGCCTTGTCGAACAGCTTTGTGGTCGAGAGCTGGCTGTCGAAACCGGCGAGATCGGTGCCGGAGGCCTTGGCCATCGCTTCCTTGGCAGCCTTCGCAGCGGGATCGTTCGCCGTCATCTTCGACAGCGTCTCGTACCAGATGCCGACCAGCGCCTTGGCGAAATCCGGATTGTCCTTGGCGACCGCGGTGTTCACCACCATCAGGTCCATGATCTCGCCGGGAATCTGCGAGGAATCGAACACTTTCTTCGCGTCGGGCGAGCCGAGGATTTCCGTCACGATCGGATTCCAGGTCACGACCGCATTGACGTCAGGCGTCTTGTAGGCGGCCGCGATATCGGCATCCGAGGTGTTGATGACCTTGACGTCCTTCTCGCTCAGCTTGCTGGTTTCGAGCGCACGCGCCAGCAGATAGTGCGACACCGAGAATTCGACCAGATTGACGGTCTGGCCCTTGATCGCAGCGAGGTCGGACTTGTTCTTCAGGATCACGGCGTCATTGCCGTTGGAGAAATCGCCCATCACGACCGCGGTGGTATCGACGCCACCTGCGGCAGGAATCGAAAGCGCGTCCATGTTGGTGATGGTGACGGCATCATAGCCGCCGGCGGTGTACTGGTTGATCGATTCGACGTAGTCGTTGAACTGCTTGACCTCGATCGCGATGCCGTATTTGTCGGCCCACTTCTTGACGATGCCGGTGTCGGCCGCATAACCCCACGGCATCCATCCGACATAGATCGACCAGGCGACCTTGAAGCTTTTCTTCGGCGCGGCGTCGGCGGCAGGAGCCGCCGCGAGCACGACCGCGCAGCCGATGACAACAGAGCGAAGGAAGAAAGAGAACTTGTTCATTGCCGATCCCTCTTGCGAAACTTCACAAAAAGGGACTGGCGAAAAGACCATCGCTCCGCCAATCCCTTGGCTAACGAGGTCTCCCGGGCTTTTATCCCGCCGTGCACCTGCGGGGATGTCTCCCCCGCAAGCGGCTGCTCTCGGACCAGCACCTTGCTTGGCAAGATCGGAACCCTAGCGGCCAACTCGGCGTCATTGATGCACGAGCCGTGCCACGGCTCCGCCAGTTGAATCTCATGAGATTTTTCGGCGCGCGCCGCTCAGGCGCGACGATGCTCTGCTCAAAAACTGCGCAGGCCTGCTCAGAATTGGCTCTGTCCTTTCTCCACCCGCGCTCGCAGCATGGCGACGGACAGTGTCGAGGGCGAAGTTCGATGCGCAAGCTTCTGAGCGTTCTGTGCGCCGGCCTCTGGCGCGGACTGCACGGCCGGTTCGGCCTGGTGCCGACGTCGGACGCGCGAGGGCCCAGCCTCTAGCCGCGTTAGCCTGCGACCCGCAGCGCGGTCACCGCGACGCAGGCATTGCCGAACGGAATCAGCACCACTTGCGCGCCGTTTGGCAGCGCCATCGTTGCGAGCTCACCGAGCGCGCCGGTCTGCCCGTTGAGCTTGGCGAGCTCGGCGGCGACCGTCGAGCAGTTCTCCGCTCGCGGCGTCACCCGCACCAGATTGCCTTCGCAGGACGATCCGACCGGTGCGGCAAACACGATACCGGCGGCCTGTTGAACGGCATTGCCTTGCGGGGCTTGATTTCCCTGCGGGGCTTGGCCCTGCGGTGCCTGGTTCGGTGCGAGCGCAACCAGCGACTGCACCGAATGGGAATTGCCGGACTTGGCGTCCCACTGCGACTGCGCGGTGTAGTTGGAGTTCATCGCGAGACCGCGGCCGAGCGTCCCGAACAGATTGGCGCAGGTCACGATGTTGCCCTGCCGCGCCTGATCGTCGAACACGGTCGGTTGCTGCCCCGCCTGTTGCGGCGGAACGGATGCCGCCGCAGCGGCCGGCGTCTGCGCCTCCTGCGCACGCTGTTTGTGCGGCTGCGGCTTGGCAGCGGCGGCGGGCTTCTT
Source organism: Bradyrhizobium oropedii (assembly GCF_020889685.1). Classification (GTDB taxonomy): domain Bacteria; phylum Pseudomonadota; class Alphaproteobacteria; order Rhizobiales; family Xanthobacteraceae; genus Bradyrhizobium; species Bradyrhizobium oropedii. The sequence continues at coordinate 20,199 of NZ_JACMYO010000065.1, read as the reverse complement.
GGCCGGCGCCGGTGCAGCCGGCTGCAATGGTATCGGCTGCGTCTGCTGCGCGTAGACCACGACACCGGCGGCACCGAGCGCGGCCACGACGACCGCAACAAAGATCAATCCAAGGGTGCGCCGCATCGACCATCCGTCCTTTTCACTTCGCGCTTCAGTCTCGAGCCGGATGCCGGAATTCCACATCCGCATGTCCGACCTCGCTTCATTTCAGTTTCGCCAGCACGCCGGACAGTCCGTCCAGCGGCGCTTCCATCATGATCGGCCCGGTCTGCGGGAGCTGATAGGACACCAGGCACGGCGTCGCCGCGCGGATGTGCCGCCTGAGCACGTTGCCGATCGCGATCGTCGCGAAGCAGAAATTGGCGTCGCAGCGATCGGTCTGCGCGACGATCCGGTCCGGACTATCGCCCATCGCAAGCTCGATCTGCGCGCCGACGCCCGCGGCTGCGGGAATGCGCATCGACATCAGCGGCTTGCCGTCGGCGGTCGCAATCAGCGACCAGTTGAATGCGACCGCGCCTTGCGCGTTGACGATCGATTGCGTGACGTTGCAGACCCGGCGCTTCGATTTGAGACTCTCGTCGCAAATCAAGGTCCAGTTCTTGAACGGCTGGATCATCCGCCTGAACTCGCCGAGCGTCTCGCCTTCCGGCACCATGACGTCCGACGGCTTCACGGTGTAGGCGGGCGGCGGCACAGGCTGCGCGGACGCGATTGCCGCGTCCGCGAGCCAGATCACCAAAGCCAGACACGCCGGCCGCCTCGTCGACGTCAGGGTCAATTGAGCGTCAGACTCACGCCGGCACTGACGCCCCAGTCGCCGCCGGCGGTGGTCGCCGCCGCGTTGGTGCGCAGCTTGCCGTTCTCGCTGGTGTAGCCGATGCCGAAGGCGAGCGCGCCCTGGCTGCGCCAGACGCCGCCGCCGGCCGATGCGCTGATCTTGCCGGGCCGGTCGTCATAACGCAGCGATGCGGCGGCCATGCCGATCGCGGCCGCACGCCAGGCGTCCTGCCGCACCTCACCGATCTGGCCGTTGAGTTGCTGGAACGCGCTGTTGAGCTGGTTGACGTTGACCGCATCGGTGCCTGCAACGCCGGCCGCCACGTTGCCGATGGTCACCGGTCCGCCATTGCCGCTGTTCAGCGTCACCTTGTTGGTGGTGTTGCCGGAGGCATCGGTGTCGTAGCGGATCGAGCTCGACGCAACCGCCTGGAGCTGGCTGACATTGACCGCGTCGGTCGCAGCCGAGCCCGCGGCGACATTGGTGACGCGGCGTTCGGCCCCGGACGAGCCGACCGACACTTCGCCGGTCGCGACGCCCGCGACGGTCTTGCCGACAACAGGCGTATAGGCCGCATCGCTCAGATTCGCCGTCGTGGTGGCGTTCGCGCCGAGCGCCAGCGAATTGGCCGCCGTCGCCTTGGCGCCGGCGCCGATCGCGACCGAGTTGGCGGCCGACGCGGCCGAGCCGTTGCCCATCGAGATCGCGTTGGCGCCGCTCGCGACCGACTGCGGTCCGATCGCGACGCTCTCCGCGCCGGTCGCGATGGAATCCGCTGCCGTCGAATTGGCGTGGAAATATTTGACGCCGCCACCGCCATTGCTGATGTTGTTGACGGTGTTGTAGAGGTTGTCGAGCGACGTGTTGGTGGCCCAGAGCTGCGAGCCGTTGATGGCGTCCGTCGAGGTCGAGGTGATCTGGCCCGCCGCCACATTGGTGATGGTACGCTCCGAACCGGCGCTGCCGACGCTGACGGTCGATGTCGGCGTCGTGCCGGCGAAGTTGTAAGTGGTGCCGCCGATCGTGGTGTTCTTGGTCGCGACCACCGTGGAGGTGGTCGAATTGGCGCCGAGCGCAACGTCGCCAGCCTGCGCCGTCGCCTTGGCATTCGGACCGAGCGCGACGCTGGTCGGGTTGGTGGTCTGGGAGCCTGCGCCAATCGACACCGACTGGATGCCGTTGGCCTGCGCATTGGTTCCGAACGCAATCGAATCGGCAAAGTTGGACACCGAATTCTGGCCGATCGCGATGCCGCCGGGCGCGGTCTGCGCCACGGTTGCGCCAAATCCCATGCCGATGCCGTTGTCGCCGTTGACCACGGTCTGCGGCCCCACCGCGACGGAATTGTTGCCGACCGCGAGCGAGTCGGCGAGCGTCGAGTTGGCGTGGAAGTATTTCGTGGTCGTGGTCGCGAACGAGGTGAGCGCGCCGGTCAGCTGCCGCACGGTGACGGCGTCGCTCGACTGGGTGCCGTCGGCCACATTGGTGATCTGGCGATAGCTCGTCGCATTGCCGACAGACACCGCGCCGAGCAGCGTAAGATCGGTGGTGTTGTAGGGGATGATGGTGCCACCGATGGTGCCGGACGCCGGTGCGAGCGGGCGGTTGGAGATCGAGCCCGAGCCGATCGCAACGCCGTCGGCGACCGTGGCCTGGGTGTTGAAGCCGAGCGCCGTGGAGTTCGCCGCCGTCGCCGAGGCGGCGATGCCGGCGGCCATCGAATTCGCACCGGTCGCGCCGTTGTTGGCGTAGTTGGCCTTCTGGGTGCCGCCGTCGTTGACACCATAGTAATGGGTCAGACCATTGCTGACGACGGTCGAGAGGCTGTCGATCGCCGAGGTCGCGGCAAACAGCTGCGAACCGTTGATCGCATCAGTCGAGCCGTTGCTGATCCGCCCGGCCGCGACATTGGTGATGGTGCGCTCGTTGCCGACCGAGCCGACGCTGACGGTCGAGAGCGGCGTCGTGCCGGCGAAGCTGTAGGCGGTGGTACCGATGGTGATGCCTGACGTGCCGACCGCCGTGGTGGTCTGGCTGCCGGAACCGAGCGCGATGTCGTTGGCATTCGCGGCGGTCGCTCCGTTGCCGATCGACACCGAGCCGCTACCAGTGGCGGTCGACACCGGCCCGATCGCAACCGAGTTGGTCCCCACCGCAGACGAATCCGCCAGCGTCGAGTTGGCGTGGAAATACTTGATGCCGCCGCCGGTATTGATGTTGTTGACGGTGGTCGCGATGCTGTCGACGGCCTGGTTGGTGGCAAACAGCTGCGAGCCGTTGATTGCATCGGTCGAGCCGTTGTTGAGCCGTCCCGCGGCCACGTTGGTGATGGTGCGCTCGGCACCGACCGCACCGACGCTCACCGTCGAGGCCGGCGTGGTGCCGGCAAAGCTGTAGGTCGTGCCATTGATCACCGTATTCGGGGTACCGACCGCCGTGGTGGTCTGGCTGCCCGAGCCGAGCGCGACGTCATTGGCATTCGCGGCGGTCGCGCCGTTGCCGATCGATACCGAGCCGGCGCCGGTGGCGGTTGACACCGGGCCGATCGCAACCGAATTGGTCCCGACCGGAGACGAATCGGCCAATGTCGAATTGGCATGGAAATACTTGATGCCGCCGCCGGTGTTGATGTTGTTGACGGTGCTGGCGAGGCCGTCGACCGCCTGGTTGGTCGCAAACAGTTGCGACCCGTTGACCGCATCCGTCGACCCATTGTTGAGCCGCCCGGCGCCGACATTGGTGATGGTGCGCTCGGCGCCGACCGCGCCGACGCTGACGGTCGAGCCCGGCATCGTGCCGGCGAAGCTGTAGGTGGTGCCGTTGATCACCGTGTTGGGCGTACCGACTGCTGCGGTCGTGACGCTGCCGGAGCCGAGTGCGACCGCATTTGCGTTCGAGGCATTGGCATTGGCGCCAAGCGCGAGGGCATTCGCGACGCCGGCATTCGCATTGACACCGAGAGCGGACGCCTGAACGCCGGCGGCCACCGAGTTCTGGCCGATCGCGGTGCTGGACGTGGCCGAGGCCTGGGCATTGGGTCCGATCGCGGTGCTGAACTGGCCTGTCGCCTTGGAGATGTATCCCAACGCCACTGAGTCGAGCGCCGATGCAGTAGATTGGTAGCCGGCGGCGATCGCATTGTCGGCGCTGGCGGCCGAGGCGTTACCAACCGAGATGGAGTTGGTGCCGGTCGCGGTCGACACCGGGCCGACCGCAACCGAGTCGGTCCCCACCGCGGAGGAATCGGCCAGCGTCGAATTGGCGTGGAAATACTTGATGCCGCCGCCGGTGTTGATGCTTTCGATCGCCTGGTTGGTGGCAAACAGCTGCGAGCCGTTGACCGCATCCGTCGAAGAGTTGCTGAGCCGCCCGGCCGCGACATTGGTGATGGTGCGCTCCGCACCGACCGCGCCGACGCTGACCGTCGAGGCCGGCGTGGTGCCGGCGAAGCTGTAGGTGGTGCCGTTGATCACGGTGTTCGCGGTGCCGACTGCAGCAACGGTGACGCTGCCGGAGCCGAGTGCGACATCGCCGGATTTTGCCGCTGCGGTTGCGCCGTTGCCCAGTGCGATATTGCCGACAAGACCGGCGGCGCCCGCGGTGGAGCCGTTGCCGAGCGCCACGGAGCCCTGCCCGATCGCCTTGTTGTTGTTGCCGATCGCGACTGCACCGTTCGCCTGGTTGGCGGCGGTGGCGCTCGCCGTACCGTCACTGTTGGCGATGTTGTTCGCGCCACCGGTGAAGGCGCCGGTGCCGCTGGCATAGCTGGGATCGCCGATCGCCACCGCGCCGTTGCCAAAGGCGGTGTTGTTCGCGCCGATCGAGACCGCCTGGCCGCCGGTCGCCACCGCGTTGGTGCCCAAGGCCACTGCGCTGGCGGAACTGGCCGCGGCATTGTTACCGATAGCGATGGCGCTTGTAGCCGACGCCTTGGCGCCGATGCCGAGCGCGGTACTGGCGGTTCCGCTGGCGTTGGCGCTGACGCCGGCCGCGAGAGAGTTGTCTCCTGCCGCGCTCGCTCCAGACCCGAATGAGGAGGCGTTTTGGCCGCTGGCAACGGCTGTGTTGCCAACCGCAGTGCTGGCGGCGCCACTCGCATTTGAGGCAGTGCCGATCGCCAGCGAGCTTGTGCCGGCGGCACTGGCCCCAACGCCAGTCGCGATCGAACTGATGCCGGCGGATGCCGCATTGTTGCCGATCGCGATGCCGCCGGTCGCCGCACTGTTGACGATCGCGCCCGATCCGATTGCAACCGAGCCGCCGGTGCTCTGCGCTTGTGCCTGATTGCCCACGGCGACGCTGAAATCTGCCGTCGCCTGGGCGAGATTGCCCCCGGCAAACGAACCAACGCCCGACGCGGTGGATTGCTTGCCCAGCGCGGTGGCATTCACACCGCTCGCGACGGACGACCAGCCTCCGGCCCACGAAAAGTTACCGCTCGCGGCGGAGCTGACGCCGACAGCGGTCGAATTTCCACCGGTGGCAGCAGCGAATGTGCCCAAAGCGCTGGCACCGGCTGCAGCCGCATTGGCGTTGACGCCGAGCGCGACCGCATTGACGTTGTTTGCGATCGTGCCGGCACCCAGCGCCATTCCGCCATCGCCTGAAGCGGCCGCATTCCGACCGAGCGCCACCGAATATTGTCCCGACGCATTGGCAAGGTAGCCTTGTGCGATCGCGTAAAGGTTACTCGCGCTCGCGCCGTTGCCGACGGCGGTAGACTGATTTCCCGTCGCGCTCGCGGAGGTGCCGAACGCGCTGGCGCCGGTCCCGCTCGCGGTTGCCGTTGTGCCGACGGCGGTCGACCATGGTCCGGTCGAGTTCGTGCCGGTCCCGATGGCGATCGCCTCGAAGCTGAAGCCGGCAGGAGCGGTGCCGCTCGCATTCGAGGCGGCACCGATTGCGATCGGAGAGCCTTGCCCGATTGCGTTGGCCTTGGCGTTGGCGCCCATCGCAACGGCTGAGCCGGACGAGGACGTCGCCGACGCATTGGTGCCGACCGCCGTTGCGCCACCGCCCGAGGCGACGCTTCCGGTGCCGGAATTGTAGTTCTGGGCGCTCGCGGCCGAAGTAGCGGCGATCATGATCGCGAACGCACCGAGCGTTGCGGCCACCGTCGAGGTGCCCCCGCCGACGCCGAGCGCACCAAGCCCCAGCCGGTCGCGCTTCACACCCAGTGTCCGGTGCGCCTGACGCAGCACCGCCAGCAGCCGCCGCCGCAGCGAACGGCTGCCCGCATCGCCCGATGCGACCCAGCTCCGGACGAAGCCGATGCGGGCGTGACGCTTCAGCGATTCGGTTGAGTTGCGTGCGACAACCATGGTGCGCCCCCTTTGTGACATCTGGTCCAGACGTCGGGGGTGCCATGCCGCGGACTGTGCCGACATGCGTGTCCTTTGGGACCACATGTGGAGATATGAAGACCGCGCGACCTGCGCCGGCCTTCCGGTCCTGGCCGACGATGTGTCGAACTCAACGAGCGCATCTTGCCACCCAGCGCTCGCTCGACTGCCCCACCACTGTGCCCCGAGTCGTCATATCAAAAATGATAGACACAAATTTGTCAGCGTCACTCAGCAGCCCGTCCAAATAGCGCGCAGATCGTCTCACAAGTTGAACGATTTATTGGATACATCGTGGGGTATTGCGCAAATCCTCAACCGGCAGTTGATCGACGGCGCGCCCGTTCGCGCATCTCGCGCGGGCTGACGCCGAATTCGCGACGAAATGCGCGCGTGAAATCCGACGCCAGCTTGAAGCCGTGGCGATAGGCGATCTCCTGCACCTGCCTGTCGGTGGACGCGACGAGTTCGGCATGCGCCGCGCGCAGCCGCTTGCGCATGATGTAGCCGGCAACGCCGCCGACGTTCTCGAATGCACGGTAGAGGGCGGAGCGCGAGATCCGCAATTGCTGCGCAATGCGATCCGGCGTGAGGTCGAAGTCGCCGAGATGCTGCTCTATATAAAGACGCGCGCGCTCGAACAGCACCGACTCGATCGAGCCGCGCACCTGCTCCAGCCGGTCCGATGACAGTTGAATGCATGCTGCGATCATCTGCGCGGTCGCGCGCCCCGCCCGCCTCAACTCCTCCGGGGACATAAGGATGATGCGCGTTTCGAGTCTGTCGAGATAATCAGCAAGCAATTCGATCAGATTGCCGGAGAGGAGAATATTGCAGGCGTCGTTGAGCTGGTCGGCCACATCAGCAAAGGATCGGCGCGGCAACGCCAGCACCAGGCCATCATAGTTGGTGATGCTGCCGCGGAAGTCGTCGTCGAGCGAGATCAGGAACATCGCGCCCGGCCCGGCGTGAAGCCGCCGTTCAGCGGTTTCGAAGCGCGCTTCGCCCGAGCGCACCCGGAACAGCCACCAGATATCGACCGGCGCCCCCTGCGACGGCTCGGCCGCGCGCACGAATGTTTGCGCGGCAACACGGCCGGATGTGAAGATGACATCGGCCATGTTGCAGGTCAGGTATTCGACCTCGAACCCCTGCGCAGGGCTGTGGCCTTCCGGCGGCGCGACATCGACCAGCGAGGCCATGCGCGTCTTCCAGACCTCGAACTGCTCCGACCGCGGATAGGGCCGCGTCGAGAACAGACGCGGCACCGCCGGGGCTATATCCCTGATGTTTCGCGGCTCGCGTGGCAGGGGAACATGTTCCAGGAGCTGCGCCGCGCTCGCCGGCGTCTTGTCGTCTTGTTGCATGTACTTTCGTGCCCCGTTGGCGCAAACGACGAACGTCGGCTCAACGAAGGCGCATTCCCAAGGTTGCGTTGCCGGCCGCTGACAGGCAGGCGAATTTCAGGGAGACAACGGAGCAGCATCTCAGGACGCGGACATCACCCGCCTACGCCGGCCGCTCCTGATAGGGCCGATGCAGGTTCCTGTGGCAGTCGTGCTCACACATGGCATTCTTCATTGTCGCGTCATTGCCGCATTCGGGCGCGGAAGCTCCGTCACCAAGTCGGCCTGACTGATCTAGAGTACAATCCGCGCAAGAACCAGAGGGGCGGCAATGCGCGTCGTGAAGAAACCCAAGATTGCCCTCATGCGATGCGAACGGGCAACGCATCATCGCGCAGTCTTCAGAAAATTTTCTCGATCTCCGCGCTGAGACGAAACACGTGTCGCAACAGGGAAGAGATCTAAGCACGGTACATGACACATCGAGAATCCGGCGCACGGGTGTGTCGTCGACCGCGCCTGAAGACGCTTGCCCAATCATGTGGCAGTCCACCACTGCGATGTGAATGCGGTCTATGCGAACGAAGCACGCGAGCTGCACGAGGCGCGCATGTTGTGGCACGCTGCTGCATTCTCAGATGAACGACGAGATGACGAAAGTCATAATGGGTCATCACATTCTTCGGCGAAGACGCCGCGCCGGACCAGCGGCGCCAGGAGCACTCCGCCGGACGTCAGGCGATCGGGACGGCGGATCACTGAGTTGCCCGACGGCGCAAGCCCGCAGCAAACATATTTCGGTTTATCAGTAAGACAACTCAGTGCTATAAATCCGCCGTCTCACCCGATCGAGGGCGCTTCGCGATCGTCACGAACGCGGTGTGAGATGCAGTGGACGCTGCGCGTGCGACTGACGAGTGCACGCAAGGCGGACGGCGAAGTCGTGTGGTCCTGACGCCCTGGTGGCAGGTGTCTTTTTCGCAAGACGCGCTGCGTCTGGCGAAGACGGTGACAAGCAAGCCCAGTCTCGCCGGGGAGAGCACGAAGTGCAGGAGCCCGTCATCGGGCTCGCCGAAGGCGAGACCCGGTGGCGGTGACGACACCGAACAAGCGGTTTGACAGGTTGAATCAGATGGCGGCCGCTTCATTCCGAAGCGTGGCTTGCCTGGCCGAATCGCGCGGCCAAGCGCCCGCCTTCGTCCGTTGGGCTTCGGCGTGGCATCCTTCTCACGCTTCGCGACGATAGGCTTGCTTGCGGCGACAGTCTTCGCTTTCGCAAGCTCAAGCTACGCCGGACACGCTTCGACCTGAAGGTCTCCGCGTGGCTGCGCCGCGCGAAGCCCGACATAGGATAGCGTGAAGCCTGGCTTGCCGAGCCGAAGCTCACGGCCGAAGGCCCGCCTTCGCCCGTTGGGCTTCGGCGTGGCATCCTTCTCTCGCTTCGCGAGCGAAGGATGGTGGGTGCGACAGGGATCGAACCTGTGACCCCTACCATGTCAAGGTAGTGCTCTCCCGCTGAGCTACGCACCCAAAGCCATGTTTGGATCGGGTCCCTATAACGGACGCCGGCGGGGCAGGCAAGGATACAAAGTGAAGGTTTTTTGGCGAATCAGGCCGCCAGCAACTTATTCACTTCGCTAACCAATTCCCTGAGGTGCACGGGCTTGGCCAGCACCTTGGCGTTTTTCGGCGCCTCCGAATCGGAATTGAGGGCCACCGCGGCAAATCCGGTGATGAACATGATCTTGATATCAGGATCGAGTTCCGCGGCGCGGCGCGCCAGCTCGATGCCGTCCATCTCGGGCATCACGATGTCGGTGAGCAGCATTTCGAACGGCTCCTCGCGCAGCCGCTGGTAGGCTGACATGCCGTTATCGTGCGGCGAGACCTTGAAACCCGCATTTTCGAGCGCCTTGACCAGGAAGCGGCGCATATCGGTGTCGTCTTCGGCGAGAAGAATTTTCGGCATGGCAGGAATCGTCGAATCCGGCTTGAGGAGCAGTCCGAACAGTAAGCCCGACAGTCGGTAAATTTCGGGTGAAATTTACGTCAAGCCTGAGGCGTCGGGCACGGCCTATTTGTGGACTGAACCACGGGTCGAAGCAACCTTGTGCGGCATTTCCTGCCTTTAGGACGCGTTCCAGCCGATACGGCACTCTTTTCACTTGGCAGAATGATCGCGATTACCGACAATGCCCGCCCATAAATCTCCGCTTTTCCGGCAGAATCAGTTCTTGCGGGGCGAGGCGGACGCAAGGGACGGCGCCAAGGGAATGACCGAATTTGCTGGCGAGTTGTCGCCCCCGTTCGAGATCGTTGAGCCGCAGGCCTGGCGCGCGCCGATCATCTTCAATTCCCCGCATTCGGGCTCGGTCTACCCTGCCGAATTCGTCGAGGCGTCGCGAATCGATGTGACGTCGCTGCGCCGCTCCGAAGACAGCTTCATGGACGAGTTGATCGCGGGCCTGAGCGATCGCGGCTTTCCGATCGTCCGGGTTAACTTCCCGCGCTCCTATGTCGACGTGAACCGCGAACCCTATGAGCTCGACCCGCGGATGTTTACCGGGCGGCTGCCGAGCTTTGCCAACACGCGCTCGATGCGGGTGGCCGGCGGCCTCGGCACCATCCCGCGGGTGGTCGGCGACGGCCAGGAGATCTACCGCGAGCGGCTCGAGGTCGACGAAGCGCTGCGGCGGATCGAGGTCCTGTACAAGCCCTATCACCGCGCATTGCGCCGGCTGATCAACAAGGCGCACCAGGCGTTCGGCGCCGTGATTCTGGTCGACTGCCACTCGATGCCGTCGGTCGGCGTATCGCGCGACGAGCCGCGCCGGCCCGACGTCGTGATCGGCGACCGCTATGGCACGAGCTGCGCGCCGCTGCTGCCCGATCTGGTCGAGGAGATCATGAGCTCGCTCGGCTATTCGATCGGCCGCAACAAGCCCTATGCCGGCGGCTTCATCACCGAGCATTACGGCAATCCGGCGAGCGGCCTGCACACCGTGCAGATCGAGCTCAACCGCGCGGTCTATATGGATGAGCGCCGCCGCGAGCGCGGGCCGCGCTTCGCCCAAGTGGCGGCCGACTTCGCGACCCTGGCGGATGCGCTTGCGAAAATTCCGTTCGGGGATCTCGGCCCGTTCCAGGCGGCGGCGGAGTGAGTAGACGACTTTGATCCGAGGCACGACGAAGTCGTGAACTTAGAATTCGGTTTGCTGACGTAGCCTGAGCGGAGAAGTGGAATCCGGGTTCGCATTCAATGCGGAGCCGAGACGTCCGAAGAGATAAAGAGACGGCCCAAGAAAAAAGGGCCGCTTGAATGAACAAGCGGCCCAAGTCTAGGGAGGAAACGCCCAAGGAGGGCAGCGATAGCGCGAGGCGCTACCGCACCGCAACAATATGCGACCGCGCTGCACAAAACGCAAGAACTTTCGAAACATTTCTCGCGCAATGTTGGTAAGTCTGGCGAATCTGCAACACGGCCGCGATACCGAATTAATCCGTTAAATATCAAATGTTTACGGAGAAAAATCCGATCAGTCGGCGCTCTGCGCATAGCTTGTATACCAGAACTCGCAACTTCGTGATCCGCCCCGGAGCCGTCGAGACTTTCGAATCCGAACCAAATCGAAAGCCCGGAACCGGATCATCGGGCTGGGATAACGCTCCGTTAATCGTGCGCGCCGCATTGGATTGAGCTAGGCAAGAGCAGATCCGGTTTCTACCGCGCCGTTTGCGCATTTCAGGGACATGCCGTGACGGTCATCGACTTTACCGCCTTCATCGGCCGCCTCGCGACCGCATCCGGCGAAACCATCCTGCCGTTCTTCCGCACCTCGCTCTCGGTCGACAACAAGAGCTCGAACGATTTCGATCCGGTCACCGAGGCCGACCGGGCCGCGGAAGCCGTGATGCGGCGGCTGATCAAGGCGAACTTCCCCCAGCACGGCATCGTCGGCGAGGAATTCGGCAATGAGCGCGAGGACGCCGACTATGTCTGGGTGCTCGATCCGATCGACGGCACGAAGTCCTTCATCGCCGGCTTTCCGATCTGGGGCACGCTAATCGCGCTGCTGCACAAAGGTACGCCGGTATTCGGCATGATGCACCAGCCCTATATCGGCGAGCGGTTCTCCGGCGACAACGGCTCGGCGAACTACTCCGGGCCGTCCGGCGAGCGGCGGCTCTCGGTGCGGCGCTGCGCCACGCTGAAGGAAGCGACCGTCTTCACCACCAGCCCGCTGCTGATGAATCCGGATGACCGCGCCCGCTTCGGCCGCGTCGAGAATGCAGCACGGCTGTCGCGCTACGGCGGCGACTGCTACTCATATTGCATGCTGGCCGCCGGCCATCTCGACCTCGTGGTCGAGACCGAGTTGAAGCCCTACGACATTGCCGGCCTGATCCCGATCGTCACCGGTGCCGGCGGCGTCGTCACCACCTGGGACGGCAAGCCGGCACAAAGCGGCGGCCGCATCATCGCCGCCGGCGACCCACGCGTCCACGAAGCCGCAATGAAGCTGCTCAACGCCTGATTTTCCTGGCCTGATTTGTCTCGGCGTGATTCGTGAGTTGCCGCGCAATTGAACTGCGCCCATCCTGACGGCAACGAGAAAAGTCAGGGATGGGCGCACATGACGATTTGCAGCAGGCTGCTGGCAGTCTTTCTCCTGCTTGTCGCACCCATCACGGCCTCGGCCCAGGAGTTCCCGACCAAGCCGATCCGGCTGATCGTGCCGTTCCCGCCCGGCGGGCCGAACGACATCATCGCGCGGGTGATCGGGCAGAAGATGTCGGAGCTGGTGAAGCAGCCGATCATCGTCGACAACCGCGCCGGCCAGGGCGGTGTGCTCGGCACCGATGCGGTCGCGAAGGCTGCGCCCGACGGCTACACGGTCGCGATTGCCAGCGCCGGGGCGCTCGCAATCAGCCCGAGCATGGAAAAGGTCGCCTACGACACGCTGAAGGATCTCGCGCCGGTGACGCTGGTCGCCACCGTGCCGGAGATGCTGGTGGTCGCCACCGACGTGCCGGCGAACAACATGAGCGAGCTCGTTGCGCTCGCCAAGGCACAGCCGGGCAAGCTCAACTTCGCCTCCTCTGGCCCGGGCAGCCTGCCGCATCTGGCCTGCGAATTGTTCAAGCTGACGGCCAGGATCGACATCGTGCACGTGCCCTATCGCGGCGCGGCCCCTGCGGTGAACGATCTGCTGGGTCAGCAGGTGCAGATGACTTTTCTGGACCTGCCGGTGATCCTGCCGCAGATCAAGGCAGGCTCGCTGCGGCCGATTGCGCTCGGTGGGCGCGAGCGCGCCCCGACCGCGCCTGATGTGCCGACCACGGCGGAAGCCGGCATGCCCGACCTGATCATCGAGAACTGGTACGGCATGGTCGCGCCCGCGGGTACGCCGCCGGCGATCGTCGCAAGACTGAACAAGCTCGCCACCGATGCGATGGCTGATCCGGCGGTGAAGGCAAAACTCGCCGAGCAAGGCCTGACACTCGTCGGCGACAGCCCGGAGCATTTTCGCGACTTCGTCGCCGCCGACATCAGGAAATGGGCCAAGGTGATCCAGGACGCCGGCGTGGTGACGGCGAAGTAGGATGCCGTCAGCGCTGCGCTTCGGCCCGCAGATATTCCACGAGTTGCTTGGCCGCCCGCGGCAGCGCCTTGAAGCTGCGGGCGCAGATCGTCAACCGGCGGTTGGCCCAGGCATCGCGGATCCGGATTGTTGTGATCGGCATCGCCGCAGCGCACCGCCGCGCCGCGGTTTCCGGAACCACAGCGATGCCGACATCGGCGGCGACCATCTGGCAGATGGCGTCGAAGCCGCGCAGGCGGGCACGGAAGCGCAGCCGCGCACCGAGCTTCGCCGCGTGCCTGGAAATATGCACCTGCAGCGCGGACGTTGCCGTGAGGCCGACGAAATCGCGGCCGACCACTTCCTGAAAATCGATCTGGCGGCGGCCGCCGAGATCGCTGCGCCGCGGCGCCACCAGCATCAGCCGGTCTTCGCTGAACAGGAAGCGCTCGACGCTGTCGGGCAGCGCGTGTTCGGCGGCGAAACCGAGGTCGGCAGCCCCGCTGGCGATCGCGGTCGCGATATCGGTGCTCTCGCGCTCCTCGACGTCGACGCTGATATCGGGATGCTCGTGCAGGAATGCCGCCAGCGCCCGCGGCAGATGCTCCGACAGGCCCGAGGTGTTGGCGAGCAGCAGCACGTTGGCGCGGACACCGCTGGCATAGGCGGCGAGATCACTCTGCAGGGCCTCGACATTGTGGAGCACGATTCGGGCATGGCCGAGCAGGCTCTCGCCCGCTGCGGTCAGTTCGACGCCGCGCCGGCCGCGCTTGAGCAGCGCGACGCCGAGCGCTTCCTCGAGGCCCTTGATTCGCTCGCTGGCCGAGGCTAGCGCAAGGTTGGCGCGCACCGCGCCCTGGGTAATGCTGCGCGCATCCGCCACCGCGATGAACAATTGCAAGTCGATCAGGTCGAACCGCATGACGTTACCCACCCCCGCCCTTCGGGCTGTCCGAAGGCTATCTCCGTAACCTCCAGATTGTGCCGATCGCATCGATCGGTCAACGTGCAGCCATGGTCGACCATCTCCTGATCTTCATCGCTTTCGCCTTCCTGCTCGCCGGCTTCGTCAAGGGCACTCTCGGTCTCGGTCTGCCGACCGTCGCGATGGGGCTGCTGGCAACCACGATGGGTCCAGGCCAGGCGATTGCGATCGTGATCGTGCCGGCGGTCGTCACCAATATCTGGCAGACCTTCGTCGGCCCCTATCTGCGCGACATCATCAAGCGGCTGTGGCCGCTGATGCTCGGCACCGTCGTCGGTATCTGGATCAATGCCGGGCTGTTGACCGGGCCTTATGCGGCCTACGGCACCGTCGTGCTCGGCGCGCTGCTGGTAATCTACGCGATCGTCGGCCTGAGCAGGTTCAACTTCAAGGTCAGGCGGCGCGACGAGAAATGGGTCGGCGGCATCGTCGGCGTCATCACCGGGTTGATCTCGGCGGCAACCGGCGTTCAGGTCATCCCCTCGATGCCGTTCATGCAGGCGATCGGCATGGAGAAGGACGAGCTGGTGCAGGCGCTCGGCGTCTTCTTCACGACGGCGACCGTGGCGCTCGCCTTCAACCTCACGGCATCGGGCCTGCTGACGGCGGCCACCGCGCTACCGGGTGCGGTCGCGATGGTGGCGTCGTTCACCGGCATGTTCATCGGCCAGGCCGTCCGCACACGGATGCAGCCCGACGTCTTCCGCCGCTGGTTCCTGATCTCGATGATCCTGCTCGGCATCTATCTCGCCGGCAGCGCGCTGCTCAAGATCCACGGGTAGATTGTTGTTTGACGCGTTTTCTTCGCGCGAACCGGTAAGCCACTTCGCTCGAAAACGCTTCGGCGACGGCTAGCGCGCCTCCAGCATGGCGACGCGAATGCCGAGATAGATGAAGAGCGCGCCGAGCGAGCGGTTGATCCAGGCGATCACGCCGGCCGATTGCCGGATGCGTCCGGCGGCCCGCGCCGCAAAGGCCGCGAGACCAAAGCACCACAGCGTGCCGCCGGTGATGAAGATCAGCCCGAGCACCAGGAAGGCGAGCGTCTTGTGGGCTGAGTCCGCCGCCACGAATTGCGGCAGGAAGGCCAGGAAGAACAGCGCCACCTTGGGATTGAGGATGTTGGTCAGCGCCCCCTGCCAGAACACACGCGAGATCGAGGTCTCGTCGCCTTGCCCCGCGATCTCGGCGATCGGCTTGGCGCGCGACAACAACATCTGCAGTCCGGTCAGCACCAGATAGGCCGCGCCGATCAGCTTGACGGCCAGAAAGGCGGTCGACGAGGCCATCAGCAGCGCCGACAGCCCGATCGCCGCGCCCAGCACATGGACCAGGCAGCCGCAGCTGATACCGATCGCCGCAGCCGCTCCGCCGCGCCATCCGAGCTGAATCGTGCGCCCAATGATATAAGCGGTATCCGGCCCCGGCGTGATGTTGAGCAGCAGGCCGGACAGGACGAAGAGCCAAAGTTCGTGAATTCCCAGCATGTCAGCCAGATTAACCTATGTAAGTAATCGCCCCGAAAGGACGATCAGCCAGACCCGCGCCATCCCGGCGACACACGAATTCGGTAGAGAAACGAGTGTACGATCCGTTGGTCGCATGCCAATTCCTGCTACAATGCATTATAGGTGCCTGCAAACCGGGCTTCCGCCGAACCCGGCCTGTCTTGTAAGTATCGGATTCGGTCACAACGGCTGAGTGGCCATTCCAGGGCACAGGAGACATGGAAAGACGGCTCGCTGCCATTCTTTGCGCTGACATCGCCGGCTATTCCCGCATGATGGGGGTCGACGAGGCGGGGACGCATGCCTCGTTCAAGGCGCATCGCAGCGCGATCTACCCCATCATCCTCAACCATGGCGGCCGAATCGTCAAAAACACCGGCGACGGCTTCCTGCTGGAATTTCCGAGCATCATCGGCGCGATCGAAGCCGCCGTCGCCATGCAGACGCTGATGGCCGAGCG
Source organism: Bradyrhizobium oropedii (assembly GCF_020889685.1). GTDB lineage: Bacteria > Pseudomonadota > Alphaproteobacteria > Rhizobiales > Xanthobacteraceae > Bradyrhizobium > Bradyrhizobium oropedii. The sequence continues at coordinate 4,192 of NZ_JACMYO010000065.1, read as the reverse complement.
TAACGAACATCTGCCGGCCGACCGCGCCATGCACTTCCGGATGGGCGTCCACATGGGCGACGTCATGGCCGACGAGGACGAGGTGTTCGGCGACGACGTCAACATCGCCGTCCGTCTCGAGACGGTCGCAACGCCCGGCGGCATCGCCGTGTCGGACAAGGCCCGCACCGAAGCGGGGCGGCGGCTTGCCGTCACCCTCATCGATGCCGGGCCGCACCGCTTCAAGAACATCGCCGAGCCGGTCAATGTCTGGACCTGGGCACCGGCCGGATCCGATACAAAGGAACAGGCTCCGGACGACGGTCCGCATCTGCCGGGGCAATACCGGACCGCGATCGTCGGCGTGCTGCCGTTCGACAATCTGAGCGGCGGCGCCGACGAATATTTCTCCGACGGCCTGACCGAGGATCTGATCCACGCGCTGTCGCTGCAATCGTTCTACCGCGTGCTGAGCCGCAATTCGACGTTCGCCTACAAGGGCAAGAACGTCTCGACCCGCCTGATCGCGCGCGAGATCGACGCGACCTATCTGATCCAGGGCTCGGTGCGCCGCGCCGGCAACAAGATCCGCGTCTCCGCCGAACTGATCGCGCCCGAGAAGGGCGAGCAGCTGTGGACCGGCCGCTACGACCGCGACATGGGCGACCTGTTCGCGATGCAGGACGAGATCACCGCCAACCTCTCCGCCGCCGTCGCGCAGGAGATCTACCGCGCCGAGGCCTCGGCGCCGGCGCGCTCGCCGAACGCCGAACTGACCGCGTGGGATCGCTTCCTGAAGGGCCTGTCGCACTACTACCACCAGACCAAGGACGATTGCGAAACCGCGATCGCGCTGTTCAAGGAGGCGATCGAGCTCGACCCCGCGCTGTCAATCGCGCGCGCCTATCTCGCGCTGATCCAGATCCAGAGCATCCAGTTCGGCTGGATTCCGAGCACGCGCGAATTGTGGGCCTCGTCGGTCAGCCTGGCCGAGAGCAGCGTCCGGCTCGACCCGCGCTCGTCGTTCGCGTTTTCGCTGCTGGCCTATCTGCATGCGATGCAGGGCCACTACGAAGCCGCGATGGACGCCATCAAGCGGGCGATCGAACTCAATCCCTACGACATGGGCGCGCGCGGCGTACTCGGAATCTGCCACATGGTGATCGGCGACCACCGCAAGGCAGTCGAGCTGTTCTCGACGGCGGTCCAGCGCGGCAACAGCGACCCGCGCTACCAATGGGCCGCGCTGAACGCGTTCAGCCATTACCTGCTCGGGCAATACGACGCGTCGCTGTCGTGGTCGCGCGAAGGGCTGTATCTCAACCCGAACCATCTGCAGTGCCTTGCAGTGCGCACCGCGGCGCTCGCCCAGCTTGGCCGCGCCGACGAGGCCGCGCAGGCGGCCGAAGCACTGCTCGCTGACCACCCCGACCTGACGGTGGAGCGTCATTTGCGCAATTTCCACTGGAAGAACCCGGCGGACATTGCGCATTATCGCGACGGCCTCTTGAAAGCCGGCCTCCCCTTCGGCAAACTCGCTCTGGTTGCATCCACATCGAAATTCGCCGTTGATTCCTGAGCGAATTCATCCACCGGTAACGGATGCTTTTTAGGCTGACGCTTTTCAGGATGTGGTTTGATGTCCGATACGGCTGCAAGCGAGGCGCCCGCCCCGCAGGTTTCCCCTGACAATCCCTGCCCATTCCTGCGCGCGCTGGTCGCTGGCAGCTATGTCGGCGGCCATGTCGTACCACTGCCGAAGCTGACCGAAACCATCGACCGCGCCACCGGCAAGACCGGCCTTGCGGCGCTCAACGCCGGCGCGAAGATCTTCATGGTCGCGCAGATGGCCAACGGCATCGGCCCCTTCAGCCAGATCCGCAGCCTGTTGCAGGGCGCGATCCTCGACGAGTTGCGCAACGGCCCGCTCGACAAGCACGGCGCCGGCTCGCGCATCCTCGACCAGCATGCCGTGGTGCATGAGGACGAGATCGCGCGGCTCGCCACCTTCGGCTCGGACTACAAGGCTCCCGACGGCAGCATCGAACGCGGGCTGTCGGCCGCCGAGATCAAGATCTTCATGGCGGCAAACTTCCAGCGCGCCAAGGACGAGCATCCGCCGTCCTACGGCATCCTGCACTGCTACTATCCGCTCTTGATGCTCGGCGAGTGGCCGGTGCTGCTCGACATCATGGGCAAGGGCGAAGGCAAGGACCGCTATCTTAGCGTCGCCGAAGTCAGGACCCTGTTCGTGGAAGAGCGCTTTCCGGACCGGATCGTCGCGCTGCTCAACGGCTGAGTCCGAATGCTTTCAGGGAGTGGGCTTCGCACCAAGCGAAGTGGACACCGGCTCGCGTGAAGTAAACGCGTCAGGATCAAATGCTGATCATTTGAACAGCGGCGTGCCCGGCACGAAGGCATCGAATGCCGCCCAGAATTGCCCGCGATAGCGATCCTGCTCCTGCAGAATCTCGTGCTTGGATCCGGCGATCACGAGATGCGAGCCGGCGCGCAAATGATAGGCGAACTCCTCGATCGCGGCCGTCGACACCACCTCGTCATTGCTCGCCGCCAGCATCAGGATCGGCTGGCGGATCTCTGACGGATACGACATGCCGCGGAACGTGCGCATCGCGGTGAACGCGGTGTCGGCCCAGGCGATCGTCGGCGCCGCGATCCCGAGCGTCGGGTCTTCTTCCAGGATCGCCGCGTTGCGGGCGTGGCGCACCGGATCGCCGGTCACGGGATTGCCGATGAAGGGCGCGAGCCCGACCAGTTCGCTGCTGCCGCCCGGCACATAATTGCCGCCCTGCCCGGTCAAGCGCATGATCCTGAGCAGTGCGCTCGGAAAGAACGAGACGCGGCCGCGCGGCAGGTCGATCATCGGCGCCGACAGCACCATGCGGTCGAACCAGCGCTTGCCGGCATGCGCAACCCGCAGCATCACCGCGCCGCCCATCGAATGCGCCAGTGCGAAATAGGGCGGCGGGCAATCCGGCAGCACCACCTGCTGCACGAAGGCCTCGACGTCGACCTCGTAGTCGGCGAAGTCGCGCACATAGCCCTTGCGCGGATCGCGCAGCCGCCGCGACGAGTGGCCCTGCCCGCGCCAGTCGATCATCGCCACCGCAAAACCGCGGTCACGCAGGTCGCGCACGGTCTCGAAATATTTTTCGATCATCTCGCCGCGTCCGCCGAACACGCAGACCGTGCCCTTGCGTCCGGGCGGCGGCGCCCAGCGCGCGAAGCGCAATTCGGCTCCGTCTGATGTCTTGATGGTGCCACTGACAACGTCGTCCGGAACCGGGTTGGCAGGGATCGAGACGAGCGTCATGCGGGAGACCGGGCGTGAAGGGACAGGGTGGAGATCAAGGGCGCCAGCGCCAAAAAAGCGACGCGGTTTCCGCCTCTTGAACGCGACGTGACCTCTCCCATATCACCCTAGTGCAGGCCGCTACCAGTGTTTCGGAACCGGAACATCAGGCTGCACACATCTAAGCCCGGCCCGATTGGCGGGCGGGTAACTGAAACAGTCGCTCAATGGAGGACTACCCTATGCGTAGCTACGACCTGACTCCGTTCTATCGTTCCACCGTCGGCTTCGACCGCCTCTTCAACCTGCTCGACCAGGTGACCTCGGACGGCAGCCCCGGCTATCCCCCCTACAACATCGAGCGCACCGGCGAGAATGCTTACCGGATCAGCGTTGCGGTCTCCGGCTTCTCGCAGGCCGAGCTTTCGATCGTCGCGAAGGAGAACACGCTGACGATCAAGGGCGAGAAAACCGCCAACGAGAATTCCGGCAACAGCTCCGAAGTGCTCTATCGCGGCATCGCCTCCCGCGCCTTCGAGCGCGTCTTCCAGCTTGCCGACTTCGTGCAAGTGAAGAACGCTTCGCTCGAGAACGGCCTGCTCCACGTCGATCTCGTCCGCGAGATTCCCGAGGCCAAGAAGCCCCGCAGCATTCCGATCGGCGGCAGCGAGAAGGCTCCGCAGGTCGTTGACGGCTCGGCGAAGGTCGCGGCCTAAGCAACACCTCCCGCGTCAGCAGATATTGGCTGGACGCGAAAACGCCCCGGGAAACCGGGGCGTTTTTTGTTGCCGGTTGGCGCTATTCCAACCCCTGCACCTTCGGCATCTCCTGGGTCGGCAGGATCGCGGGCGGGGGCGCCGCCGGCGATGCAGCCGCCTGACCGACGGTCGGGGCCTCAGC
>NZ_JACMYO010000064.1 GCF_020889685.1 Bradyrhizobium oropedii | reverse complement strand
GGTGGACATTGCCATAGCCGCTGACATCAGCGTAGCCCGTGTGGTAGCTCGACCGTTAAGGAGTTCGACTGTGGTAACCAGACGAAGCAAACGCGGCGTGTGCTGCTTTGCAGCCGCGGCAGGGTTTACTATCGGAGCGGCTTCTTCGCCTGCATCGGCAGACAAGACCGTTTACTACACTGACAGTTGCGTGGAACGGGAAAGCGGTGACATCGGCGGCTATGTTGTCATCGTCTCGGACGGCAAGCCTTTCCCGGTGATCCAACTCAGTTGGTCTGAAGGCGCACTGAAGCAGCCCGTCGCCGCCAGAGTCACCAACTATGATCGAGGGTCCGGCCAATTATCATTTCAGCTTCGATCCAATGGGATGAAGGTGAGACGCGCGATATTCAGTTCGACGGCAAGGTTACAATTGATCGGATGACAGGCACGTTCGCGGTGCCATGGGAGATTGCCCGGAAAGCCGTAGAACTCAAGGTCCGGTCGCGCAAAGCTGCATTTGAACCCACAACGACTTGCCGAACGTAGCTGACATGCCGTGATACTTGCTATCGTCTGTGCGCCGATCGGTATCGCTGTGCTCCCCCATCCTGCAGATGCAGTCATCTCAGTGGCTGAGACGATTCGGATCGGTGTGCGTTGCCAAGGCGTTCTAATTCGCGCGTGCGTTTGGCGATGTCATCCAACTCGAAGCTCTGCGAGGTCATGAAGGCCCCCGAGCCCGCGTCCGGGTCGCTCGCGAGACGGCGGGTTTCGCTCAAGTGATGATGGAGCCAGGCCTTCTGTTCTGCCTGCAGCTTCGCCCGCCCTGCGCCGCTTTCTCGATGCAGCAGCAGTTGGTATGCGGCGTTCAACCGCGCATCCCATTTGTCGATCTCGGTCTTACCGCAATCCAGCATCCTGCTTGAAACGCCGTCCGAACGATCGACGCATGCTGCCATCTCGTCGTCCGATTGTGCATGGGCGCACGGAGCGATGATCACGAGCAGGCCGACAAGGCCATATTTGAAGGTCACGGGAGATGACACCTATCGTTTAGGGACGCTCAATGGCGCAATGATTTCGTGTCGCTTTTGCGGCGGCACGCCCGCAAAGGTGCTGCGACAAGCGTGGCAGCGCGATCCACGGCAACAAAAAGCCGGCGTTGCCGCCGCGCCTCGAAGATGCCGCGTGCTCAGATCGGCTGTGCCATCCAGCGCAAGAACCGGCTGATCGCACCGGGCGGCCGTGCAACCGCCGGCTCATCGGGTTGTTCGGCCGCGAGGCAGCGGTTGTTGATGTAGTCCAGGAACCGGATGTCGTTCGGCTCGGTGACGGTAAAGCTCTCGCCGCCGGTGAACACCGTGTAGTCGTAGAAGAACGGGCCGACGTACGGCGTCGCCACCAGCGAGGCGAAGTCCTTCGAGAACACGAAATCGGACGGCTCGAGCCCGCCCTCGGTCATCGCCCGTTCCAGCCCAGGCAGCCTGCTCATGAACTCGGCGGAGAAGCCGCCGGCGGTGGATTGCAGTGTGATCGGCATTACGACCTCGCATTCGCGCCTCGCCATCTGCGCGAGCGCTCCATGCGTTGGTCGGATCGAGGCCATCAGAGGTTCGCTTGCGTCCGCCAGGCGCGTGTTGCAGGTCACGCCCAAACAACCGCTTGTGGTCCATAGCCAAATGTCTCTGGGGTTGCGTCGGCTCATCGGACTGGAGCGGGCGCCGCCCGGTTTAGCCACCATGGACGGCTATTGACCCATCAGCGACATGCGAGGCGAAGTCTGCTACCGTGCAAGCGGGTGCGGGGCGTCTAGCTGGACGAGATGGCCCACATGTTCGACCTCTTGAGTGATGTCTTTGAGACCATCAGGCTCAAAGGAACACTTTACTTCCGTACTGACTATTCGCCACCTTGGGCCATTACCGTTCCACCATATCAGCAAGCCGCACGGTTCCATTTTGTGATCCAGGGGTGCTGCCATGTGAGCCTCCCGTCCGGCAGCAATATCGTTCTTGAACCAGGCGATGTCGTTTTGATTCCCCGCGGTCGGGGGCATGTCCTTGCCGATCGTCTCGGCCGAGCGCCGGCGCCGCTAGAACGCGTGATCCAAGAATCTGGTTACGACGGCAAGGGCGCGTTTGTGATTGGCAAGAGTGACCCTCAGGCCACGACGCAAATGGTTTGTGGTCACTTGGGCTTTTCGCAGGGCGCCGATCATCCGCTGCTTGGCGCATTGCCCGAAGTAATCCTGATAACCCAGCCCGACCGCGCTCGTTATCCGCTGCTTGACGAGTCATTGCGCTTGGTTGCGCGGCGAGCACTGAGTGACGAGGTCGGCGCCGCCGCTTCGATCGCCCGTCTGTCGGAAGTTTTTTTTATCGAGGCTGTGCGGGCAAGCGTCGAACGTCATCTGCCACTGGCCAACGTCATGGCCGCAATGACCGATCTTCATATCGGCCGCGCCCTTGAACTGGTGCACAAAACGCCCGGCGATCCATGGACGGTCGAAACTCTCGCAAAAGCAAGCGGCATGTCGCGGAGCCGCTTCGCGGAGCGGTTTACGGAACTCGTCGGTGTTGCGCCTATGGCTTATGTCACGGAATGGAGATTGCAAAAAGCTTTGGCCAGGCTCAGCAGTTCCAAAGCAAGCGTGAAAGAGGTTGCAGCTCAGGCTGGATACCAATCGGCGGCCGCCTTTGCGCGGGCATTTTCCCAACGCTTTGGAATTCCTCCGACCGATACTCGTGATCTTGAATCGTCATAGGTTTGCATATCGTCCCAACTGTCTTGCAGACAGTCCATACTTTGCTTGCGTGTCTTGCTCCTGCCTCCTGCGCGATCCTAGGTGATTGGTGTTGCATAGCGGCCACTCAAACCAAAGGAGTCCATCGTGCAAATCACTCGACAGGCCACCCATCCCGTCACTCGCTTCGATCCCAGGTTCGTCACCAAGACGGTGCACGCTTACCTGGACTATCCGGTTGCTGCGAGCTTGATCGCCTTGCCCTTCGTGCTCGGACTCGGCGGCTCAAATCCTTCGGCAAAATGGATCGCCGTCGTCACTGGCGTGGCGGCGATCATTCTGACGTTCTTCACGGATCACAAGACCGGCGTGATCCGGATTATCCCGTTCTCATTTCATGTCGCGGTTGATGCTCTCGTCGGCATCATCTTCGTGACGGTGCCGTTTGTCCTCGGCTTTACCGGGTTCGATGCCTGGTATTACTGGGCAAACGGCGGGGCGCTGCTGGTGGTGCTCTGCCTGCAGAAGCCTGATGCGATGCAGATGCAGACAGCAAGCGCTTGAAGTCCACTTGCTCCAGCGCTGCAACATTTCCGGCAAAGAGACAAATGACTCAGGAGAAAATCGCCATGAAGGCAATTCTGGTAACGGACCAGGCTGCGGGAAAGGCCGGGATGAAGCTGGTGGAGCGGCCCGAGCCGCAGGCAGCGATAAACGACGTCGTCGTTCAGGTTCATACGTCGGGATTCGTCCCGACTGAACTGGAGTGGCCCTCGACCTGGACCGATCGCCTCGACCATGATCGAACACCGTCGATCCCCGGCCACGAGCTCGCTGGGGTCGTCAGCGCGCTCGGCTACGGCACGACGGGGCTGTCGGTGGGACAGCGAGTGTTCGGCCTCGCCGATTGGTATCGCGACGGCACCCTGGCGGAGTATGTAGCCATTGAGGCACGCAACCTCGCGCCGCTCCCGGATGATGTCGACTTCACGGTGGGCGCAAGTCTGCCAATCTCGGGCCTCACCGCGTGGCAGGGACTGTTCCAGCACGGTCGCCTTCAGGCGGGGCACAGCGTACTCGTGCATGGTGCGGCCGGCGCAGTCGGTTCGATGGTGACGCAGCTCGCACGAGAGTTCGGCGCTTACGTCATCGGTACCGGACGCGCCGCCGACCGTCAGACGGTGCTCGACTTCGGTGCGAAGGAGTTCGTCGACCTCGACCACGACACACTGGAAGGCGTCGGCGGCGTCGATCTGGTGCTCGATGGCATCGGCGGCGAGGTCGGAAAGCGGTCCGCACGCCTGATTCGAGCCGGAGGAACGCTGGTGTCCATCGTCGGGCCGGTCGAGGCCCAGCCCGCCGACGGCCGCGCGGTCGACTTCGTCGTCGAGTCCGATCGTGCCCAACTGGGTGAGATCGTCCAGAGGGTGCGGGACGGACGACTGCGCACGAACATCGGCAACGTCGCGACCCTCGACGATGCCGTCGCCGCCTTAAACCCGACCGAGCGACGTAAGGGGAAGACGATCATCCGCGTTCGTCCCTGAGCTACGCACTCGGTGTCCGATGTGCTGGAATTTGCATAGTTGAGGAGTCCGGTCCTGGCAGGGGGCCTGCAGTCTGCTGCCCATGAGACTCGCGCGCCACACGCCGTAGATCGAGGTGCGTGCCGAAGCATCATGCCAAAAACCAGCCCATCCTGCAGACAAAACAAAAAAGCCGGCGTTGCCGCCGGCTTTCGTGTCTGTTGGTCGCCGCCTCGCGATCAGTGCGCGGCTTCGAGTGCTGCTTCCTGCCGGGCAATCGTGCCCTTGACGGCCGACTGCACCTTCTCGAAGGCGCGGACCTCGATCTGCCGCACGCGCTCGCGCGACACGCCGAACTCGGCGGCGAGGTCTTCCAGCGTCATCGGCTCGTCCGCCAGACGACGCGCCTCGAAGATGCGGCGTTCGCGCGGGTTGAGCACGCCGATCGCGCCATTGAGGGCCTGGCGGCGATGATCGAACTCTTCGCTCTCGGCCATCAGGGCTTCGGCGTTGGGCGAGTTGTCGACCAGCCAGTCCTGCCATTCGCCGGCTTCGCCGTCGTCGCGGATCGGGGCGTTGAGCGACGCGTCGCCACCGAGGCGGCGGTTCATGTCGACCACGTCCTGATCGGTCACGCCGAGGCGCTTGGCAATCAGCTTCACCTGGTCGGGGTGGAGATCACCCTCTTCCAGCGCGGAGATCTTGCTCTTCGCCTTGCGCAGGTTGAAGAACAGCTTCTTCTGGTTCGCGGTGGTGCCCATCTTCACGAGCGACCAGGAACGCAGAATGTACTCTTGTATTGACGCCTTGATCCACCACATGGCGTAAGTGGCGAGACGGAAGCCCTTCTCGGGCTCGAATCGCTTCACCGCCTGCATCAGGCCGACATTGCCTTCCGAGACGACCTCGGAGATCGGCAAGCCGTAGCCGCGATAGCCCATGGCGATCTTGGCCACGAGCCTGAGATGGCTGGTGACGAGCTTATGCGCCGCGTCGCGATCATCATGCTCGCGCCAACGCTTGGCGAGCATGTACTCCTGCTGGGGCTCCAGCATGGGGAACTTGCGGATCTCGGCGAGGTAACGGGAAAGACCGGATTCTCCGTTGAGGACCGGTAACGTAGCTGTACGGGCCATTCGAGCGCCCTCCAGTGGTTCAGACCCCCGATAGCGGCGGGCCCGGCAGGTGGCCGCTGGGCTAAAGCCGGCCAGGCTGCGATGTTCCGCGCTGGATATTCAGCGCAGGTGCAACATACACCAAACTGTCCGTGATAGGGAAGGATTGCTGACGTCACGTCCCCGTGTGGCAGGTATAACCTGTTGTCATGACGTGCCTTTTCCGGGAGGGGTGCGTCATACCGCCGCTGCCAGCGCCCGCTGCAGGAGAAGCAAATCCTCCGGCAGGGCCGACTCCCAGCGTAAAAGTTCCCCGGTGCGGGGGTGTTCCAAAGCCAGCAGATAGGCGTGCAGGGCCTGCCGGTCGAGGGCGGTAAGTGCGTCCTTACCTTCCGGCCCGAGATGGCCGGCCTTGGTCTTGAAGTGCGAGCCGTAGACGCTGTCGCCCATCAAGGGGTGGCCGAGATGGGCAAGGTGCACCCGGATCTGATGGGTCCGCCCGGTCTCGAGCCGGCAGGCCAGCAGCGAGGCGACCGGTTTGCCGTCGCGGCCGGCAAAGCTCTCTCGCACCTCGAAATGGGTGATCGCCTCGCGGCCGCCCTGGCGCACCGCCATTTTCTCGCGGGCATGCGGGTGGCGGTCGATCGGTGCGTCGATGGTGCCGTGGGGCCGGTTCGGCACACCCCAGGCGAACGCCATGTAGCCGCGCTCCATCGGGCCGGTGCGGCCGTGGTCGGCGAACTGTGCGGTCAGCGACTGATGGGCGTGGTCGTTCTTGGCCACCACCATCAGCCCGGTGGTGTCCTTGTCGAGCCGGTGCACGATGCCCGGCCGCTTGACCCCGCCGATGCCGGACAGGCTGGTGCCGCAATGCGCGATCAGCGCGTTGACCAGCGTTCCCGTGGCGTGGCCGGCCGCCGGATGCACGACAAGGCCCCTGGGCTTGTTGATGACGATGATGTCGTCGTCCTCGAACACGATATCGAGCGCGATGTCCTCGCCCTGAGGCTCGGCGGGCACGGCCTCCGGCACGTCGATTATGATCGTATCGCCCTTGGCGACATGATAAGCGGGGTCGCGCACGACGGCGTCCTTGACCGCCACGGAACCGGCGAGGATCAGCGCCTTCAGCCGGGACCGCGACAGCTCCGCAGTGCGCTGTGCGAGCACGCGGTCAAGCCGGGCCGAGCCCTCGTCGCCTGCGACGATGACCTCCAGCTTCCGACCGCCATTCGAAGAGACCTGATTCAAATCGACCTGTTGCAAAGATATAGAGCCTTGTGATGACCGACACCGCTGTGACCGAACCGACCCCCGACCAGGCCGCGCTGATCGCGCGGGTGCGGCGCATGATGCTGATCGCGGGCCTGACCTCGGCCTTGGCCGTGGCCGTCGTGTTGATTGCCATCGGCTACCGCCTTTATCGCAGCGAGGGAAGCCCCGTTTCGGTATCCGACGTCACTGCTGCGCTGCCGAAAGGCGCCCGCATCGTCGCAACCGGCGTCGCCGGCGAGCGGCTGGTGCTCACGCTCGATATAGGCGGTGCAACAGAGATCCGCACATTTGATGCAAAGACGCTGAAACCTGTCGGCAGGCTGAGCTTCGTCAACGAACCCTGATCGAAGCATTCGCGAAGCGGCGCGGCCGATCAACCAAAAGCTGTAGCGCATTTTTTGCGCATGCGTTCGTGCATCGAGAAGGTGTGTCGCCATCTTTTCGGCCGAGTTGCACGCTCAGCTTGCGCCATGCAGCAATCCAACCCCAGCGCTTCCATCGAACAATCCGCTGAATCCGATGCGGCAGGGGCGTGCACCGACCCGACGCGTCGCGCGGTGCTGACTGCGCTCGCGGGCTGCGCCTGTCTTGCCGCGATCGAGCCCGCAGCCGCCGATGACGACGAGCAGCCGGGCGCGAGTGAGCGACCGCAAAAAGCCGATCTGCTTGTGCGCGCCGAGGGCGACAAGGCCGGCCAGGTCATCAAGTCGGATGATCTGAAGCTCGGTGGTCCGCCGGTTCGCGCCTGGCCGCAAGATCCGAAGACCTCCGTCGTCCGCAAAGGTTCGCGGCTGAACGAGGTGGTGCTGGTCAAGCTCGATCCGAGCGAACTGGACGATGCCACACGCGCCCGCGCGCCTGACGGCATCGTCTGCTACTCCGTCATCTGCTCGCATGCCGGATGTCCGATCACCGCCTGGGTGAAGGAAGAGCAGGGCGACAAGACCGTTCTGAAATGCATGTGTCATAACTCCGAATACGATCCGCGGCAGAATGCGCAGGTCGTGTTCGGGCCGGCGCCACGTCGCCTCGCGGCATTGCCGCTGACGGTTGCCGACGGCGCGATCACGGTCGCAGCGCCATTCGTCGGGAAGGTGGGTGTTCAGCAGGGAGGATGAGGCCACACCGGGAGTTCTGCACGACCTAAACAAAACTGAAAAACAAAACAGAGCAGGGAGGTAGCATCTCATGACAAGCAAGCAGTGGTTACTGTCGAGTTGTGTCGCATTCACGTGCCTGATGTCGACCTACGCCGTCGCGGGGCCGATCGAAAACTACAGTTCGGTGACGTCAGCGCGCCTCGAAAATCCCGAACCCGGCAACTGGATGCTCTATCGCCGGACCTATGACGGACAGGGTTTTAGTCCGCTCAACCAGATCAACACATCCAACGTCAAGGACCTCAAGCCGGCCTGGACCTTCTCGACCGGCGTGCTCGAAGGCCATGAAGCGCCGCCGATCGTCAACAACGGCGTGATGTTCGTCGCAACCCCGATGGGGCAGGTGATCGCGCTCAACGCCAAGACCGGCGAAGAGTACTGGCGCTACAAGCGGCAGCTTCCCGACGATCTGTTCCAGCTGCATCCGACCAGCCGCGGCGTCGGCTTGTGGGAGGACAAGCTCTATCTCGCGACGACTGACGATCATGTCGTCGCGCTCGACGCCAAGACCGGCAAGGTGGTCTGGGACACCAAGGTCCAGGACTACAAGAAGGGTCAGTACATGACGCTGATGCCGCTCGTCGTCGACGGCAAGGTGATCGTGGGCGGCTCGGGCGGTGAGTTCGGCGTGCGCGGTTATGTCGTCGGCTACGACGCCAACAGCGGCAAGGAGCTCTGGCGCACCTTCACCATTCCCGGCGAAGGCGAGCCCGGTCACGAGACCTGGAGCGGCGACGACTGGAAGTCCGGCGGCGGATCGGCCTGGATGACCGGCACCTACGACAGGGACACCAAGACGGTCTATTGGGGCGTCGGCAACGCCGCGCCGTGGCCCGGATCGATGCATCCCGGCGACAACCTCTACACCAGCTCGGTGATCGCGCTCGATCCCGACAACGGCAAGATCAAGACCCACTTCCAGTATCACCAGAACGATTCCTGGGACTGGGACGAGGTCGACGCGCCGATGCTGATCGACATGCAGCGCGATGGAAAGTCGTTCAAGAGCCTGGTCCATCCCGGGCGTGATGCGATCTTCTGGGTGCTGGAGCGCAAGGCGGACAAGATCAACTATGTCGCCGGCTGGCCGTTCGTGAAGACCAATGTCTGGAAGGGTGTCGAGGCCGAGACCGGCCGGCCGATCCTCGATCCCGACCACAAGCCCGTGCTCGGTAAGCGGGTCGAGTTCTGCCCGTCGCTGTGGGGCGGCAAGGACTGGCCGTCGGCGGCCTATAGCCCGAACACCAAGCTCGTCTACGTTCCCGCCAACGAGAACTTCTGCGGCGGTTTCACCGGCGAGAAGCAGCCGTTGGTTCCCGGCCAGCTCTGGCTCGGCACCAAGCCTGAAGACATCGGACTGATCCCCGCGCCGAATGCCGACCATTTCGGCGAGTTGCAGGCGTGGGATCCGGCCACCGGCAAGAAGGTCTGGCAGCACGACTACAAGACGTCGCAGCTGTTCGGCGCGGTGACGGCAACCGCTGGCGATCTCGTTCTCGCCGGCGGCACCAACGACCGTGCCTTCCGCATCTTCAACGCCAAGACCGGCGAGCTGCTGTGGGAACAGAAGACCAACTCCGGCATCATGGCGATGCCGATGTCCTATGAGGTCGATGGAACGCAGTACATCGCGGTCCAGTCGGGCTGGGGCGTCGACGCCCAGCGCATCCAGGATGCATTGGCCGGCAAGGTCAAGGGCTTCGAGAACAACGTCCCGCAGGGCGGCGTAATCTGGGTGTTCGCGCTCGACAAGAAGTAATGCACGCGACCTGAGCCTCGGTTCTGACTAAATCAAGGCCGAAGCTCGGGCTCCATGGTTTGGCCGACAGGGGGCGATGCGATCGGGAAGCGGCGGTTGGGGAGACCGGCCGCTTCCCGGTCCGCTTACAACTCTATCCGCGTCATTGCGAGCGAAGCGAAGCAATCCATGCTGCCACAAGCGGAAGCATGGATTGCTTCGTCGCTGTCGCTCCTCGCAATGACGGCGCGGTTCCGATTCCGCGGTTCAAGTATCAAACTCATCCCTTCCAAGAAAAAACGCCCGCGAACAAGGCTGCCGCGAGCGTCCAGAATTTCTGAGGTGGGGTTCTCATCGATCTCCTCCGGAGTTTCGATGAGAACGGCCCGTCTCGCCTAGCGTTCCTGCCTCAAATCTCCAGCTGCTTGCCGATCGGAAGCGCGCGGATGCGCTTGCCGGTGGCGGCAAAGATCGCATTGATCAGCGCCGGCGCGAACGGCGGCACGCCGGGTTCGCCGACGCCGCTGGGCGGCGTGTCCGCTCCGGGCGGCACGATGTAGACGTTGGTGATCGCAGGCGATTCGTCGATCCGGATCACCGGGAAGTCGTCGAAATTGCTCTGCTGCACCTTGCCGTCCTTGAAGCTGATCTCGCCGTATTTGGCGAGGCTCAGCCCCATGATCGCGGCGCCTTCGATCTGCGAGTGGATCCGCTCCGGATTGACGTAAGTGCCGCAATCGATCGCGGTGTCGACGCGCGGCACCGTGAGCTTGCCCTTGTCGTCGACCGCGACCTCGACGATGGTCGCGATGTAGCTGACGAACGAGCGGTGCACGGCGACGCCGAGGCCGTGGCCTTTCGGCACGCTCCGGCCCCACTCGCCCTTCTCGGCGACCAGCTCGACCACCTTGCGCAGCCGCGCGGTGTCGATCGGGTAGCTCTCATAGGGCTCGCCGTAGTTCCAGGGATCCTTCACCGAGGACAGGTTGACGATCCGGGGCGATCCGATCAGCTCCAGCAGCATCTCCTTCTGGTCGCGGTTGGTCGCATGCGCGATTTCCCCGACCATGGACTGCACTGCGAAGGCGCGCGGGATGTTGGAGACCGATCGGAACCAGCCGATCCGCGTGAACGCGGCGGCTTCCGGATTCTCGCACTGCAGATTGGCGATCTCGAACGGGTTGTCGATCAGGCCCATGCCGAGCTCGAACGGCGCTTCGTGATTGGCGCCGGCGGCGAAGGTCGAGGCGATGGTCGGCGCCACGCTGCGGTGCCGCCACGCAATCACCTTGCCGCTCTTGTCGAGACCGGCCTCGATCCGTTCCACCGAGACCGTGTGCAGGAAGTCGTGATGGACGTCGTCCTCACGGGTCCACTGCACCTTGACCGGCGCGCGAGTTCCTTCGACAGCAACGCCGCCTCGAGCGCGAAGTCGCATTTCGACTTGCGGCCGAAACCGCCGCCGAGCAGCGTCACGTTGACGGTGACATTGTCCTCGGGGATCCCAAGCGTCTTGGCGACATCCTCGCGGGTGCCGCCGGGACTCTGGACGGGGGCCCAGATCTCGGCCTTGTCGCCCTTGACGTCGGCAACCGCGACCGGCGGCTCCATGCTGACATGGGCGAGATGCGGCAGATAATACTCACCTGTGATGACCTTGTCGGCGCTCTTCAGCGCCGCATCGACGTCGCCTTCCTTGCGCACGATCAGGCCGGGTTTTCGCGCGGCCTCTTCCAGGGAAGCACGATAGGTGACGGAGTCGTACTCGGCGTTGGCGCCGTCATCCCAGACGATCTTCAGCTGGTCGCGGCCCTTGATCGCAGCTCCCGTGTTGCGTGCTATCACGGCCACGCCGCCGAGCGGCTGGAACTTGGACGGCCAAGGCCAGCCCTTGACCTCCATCACCTTCTCGACGCCGGGCACCTTCATCGCGGCAGCGTCGTCGAACGACTTGACCTTGCCGCCGGTGACCGGCGGACGGGCAATCACCGCGTATTTCAGGCCGGGCAGCCTGACATCGGCGCCGTAATTCGCCTTGCCGGTGGTGATGTCGTGCAGGTCGACGATCGAGACCTCGCCCTTGCCGAGATAGCGGAAGTCCTTGGGGTCCTTCAGCTTGAGGCTCTTGATGTCGGGCACCGGTTCCTTGGCGGCGTCGGCCGCGAGATCGCCGAAGCCGATCTTGCGTCCACTTGAGCTATGCACGACCTCGTGTTTCTCGGCTTTCACCTCGGTGACCGGCACGCCCCATTTCTTGGCGGCGGCGGCTTCCAGCATCGCGCGCGCCGAGGCGCCGATCTGGCGCATCGGGATCAGATAGTGCCGCGTGCTGCGCGAGCCGTCGGTGTCCTGGTTGCCGAACTTGACCTCATCGCCATGCGCCTGCTGGACATGGACGCGCGACCAGTCGGCCTCCATTTCCTCCGCGACGATCAAGGGCAGGCTGGTGCGGACGCCGGTGCCCATCTCGGCGCGGTGCGCAAGGATCGTGACGATTCCGTCGGGGGCGATCGCGACGAACACGCGCGGGTCGACCACGACGCCGTGCGGCATCTTGCCGGCACCGGTTTCATAGGCGAACGCCTGGCGCGTCATCACGGGTGCGGCGAGCACGAAGCTGCCTGCAATGCCGAGCCCCTTGAGGATGCTGCGGCGCGAAACGTTCTCTACCTTCACGTGCTTCTCGAAGCCGCGAAGCCTGTTCGGATTGGTGATGATGTTCATGTCACACCCCCGTCGATGCGAGATGGACGGCATTCTCGATCCGCTGATAGCAGCCGCACCGGCAGATATTGCCCGACATGGCTTCACGGATCTGGCCGTGGTCGGGCTTCGGGTTCTGGTTCAGCAGCGCAGCCGCCTGCATGATCTGGCCGGCCTGGCAGTAGCCGCATTGCGGAACATTGACCTGGCGCCACGCCTTCTGCACCGGATGGTCGCCGGTCGGGTGCAGGCCCTCGATGGTGGTGACCTCGCGGCCGACGACGTCGGAGACCGAGGTGATGCAGGCGCGGACCGCTTCCTTGTCGACGATCACGGTGCAGGCGCCGCACAGCGCCTGGCCGCAGCCGAACTTGGTGCCCGTGAGGCCGGCCTCGTCACGGAGATACCACAGCAGCGAAAGATCCGGGTCGCCGTCCCAATTCTGTTCCTGGCCGTTGATTTTTAGTTTGATCATGGTCTGTCCTCGCTCTGCTTAAGCTATTGACCGGTTGCGGCGCGAGGTGCGGAACGTCTTCCATCGCCTGCGGCCGCGCTGATGTTTGTTTTTGCCAAGATATATTCGTGAGCCAAATTGCCGCGCTAAGGCCGTGCGCTTTGTTCCAAGCACTCCTCTCGCTATCCGGCGCCGTGCAGGCGCAGCATGGTGAATGGCTGCGATGTTAGCAGAGGCAGGCCGACGGTGACTTCACAGCCAGGTGTTTTGCATTTCCATTTGGCGAAAGCAGGGCCGTGCATGATGCAGAGATGACATCCTGACGTGGTCATCATGCAATCGACGATGGTGTGCGGCCGCATGGCTGATCCGCGCGCCGGGCCCCTCGGGCAGGGCGCTCCGGGACCCCTTTCCGTGCTGAAAACACGGGCACGGCATGGTAAGCATGGATGACAAAATCCCCGCCGCAATGCACAAGCCATCTTGCGGCGGGGCGATTTCGAGGTTATTGCCTTCCCCCTCAACGCTCCCTTCGTCTAGCGGTTAGGACGCGGCCCTCTCAAGGCTGAAACAGGGGTTCGATTCCCCTAGGGAGCGCCATTTCCTCCGATTTCCTGCATGATCGCACCGTAATTCCCGCGGCCTCACGCCGCGGCGAGCACCGGTTGTGCCGGCCGTCGCGTGATCATCAGCGACAGCACGGCGGCGATGATGCCGGTCAGGCCGGCGATCATGAAGGCCTGCAGATAGTCGCCCTGGCTGGAGCGCATGAAGCCGGCGAAGAACGCGGCGCAGGCGGCGCCGAGTTGATGGCCGGCGACGACCCAGCCGAACACCAGCGGCGCGTTCTTGTCGCCGAAGGCTTCGTTGGCGATCCGCACGGTCGGCGGCACGGTCGCGATCCAGTCGAACCCATAGAACACCGCGAATACCGACAGGCTCACAAGCGAGAAGTCCGAGTAGGGCAGGTAGATCAGCGACAGGCCGCGCAGCCCGTAATACAGGAACAACAGCTTGCGCGGATCGAAGCGGTCGGTGAGCCAGCCCGACAGCGTGGTGCCGAACAGGTCGAAGAATCCCATCAACGCGAGCAGGCTCGCGGCCTGCACCTCGACGATCCCGTGGTCGCCGCAGAACGCGATCAAATGGGTGCCGACGAGACCATTGGTGGTGAAGCCGCAGATGAAGAAGGTGGCGAACAGGAACCAGAACGCCCGCGTCCTGGCGGCGCGCGCCAGATTGCTGAGCGCGGCGACGAACGGATTTCCCGCAGCAGGCGGCGCGGCTTGATCGTCGTGCCGGCTGCCGAACGAGCGCAGGCCGACCGAAGCGGGCCGCTCCGGTACCAGAAAATACACCAGCGGGATCAGCGCCGCGCAGCATGCGGCGACCGTCAGCACCACCGGCTTCCAGCCGCCCCACGCCACCAGCGCCGCGAGGCCCGGCATGAAGATCAGCGTGCCGGTCGCGGTCGACGCCGTCAGAAGCCCCATGACGAGGCCGCGATTGGTGGTGAACCAGCGATTGACGATGGTGGCGCCGAGCACGTTGGCGACCGCGCCCGAGCCGATGCCGGAGAGCAGCCCCCAGGTCAGGAACAATTGCCACGGCGCGGTCATGAAATAGCTCGCGCCTGTTGACGCCGACATCAGCACCAGCGCGCCCAGCACCGTGCGGCGTATGCCGAAGCGCTGCATCACCGCCGCGGCGAACGGGCCGGCGAGGCCGTAGAGGAAGATGCCGACCGCGGCCGACGAGGAGATCACGCCGACGTCCCAGCCGAACGCCTGTTGCAGCGGCAGCATCAGCACGCCCGGCGTTGCGCGCAGGCCGGCGGAGGCGAGCAGCGAAAGGAAGATCACGGCGACGACGACGAACGCATAGTTCTGCCCGAACGGGCGTCTCGACACGGGGGCGGCTTGAAGCGGGGTCTGGGTCATGTTACTAACCGGTACGTATTGCGATGCGGCGTGTATACGTACCTGTTAGTAACATTGTCAAGACCCCCTGCGGGAGGATCCGGAGAACGTCATGAAGAAAGCCGTCGAACCATCAGCGGAACGCCCGGCCAAAGCGTTTTCGAGCGAAGTGGCTACCGGTTCGCGTAAAGAAAACGCGTCAAAACAAGAATCTGGAGCCCCGTTCCGATCCCATCGGAACGGAAAAGGCCCCAGGGCGGCCGACCGGATCCGCGCCTCCGCCAGCGAGCTGTTCTATCGCGAGGGCATCCGCGCCGTCGGCGTCGACGAGGTGGTCGAGCGCGCCGGCGTCACCAAGCCGAGCCTCTATCGCAGCTTCGCCTCCAAGGACGATCTCGCCGCCGCCTATATGCGCGACTACGACCTCGACTTCTGGGAGAAGTTCGAGAATCCCGGCGGAAAGTCGTACAGCGATCCGCGCGAGCATGTGCTCGCCTATATCCGCGTGCTGTCGACGCGCGCGGTGCGCAAGGGCTATCGCGGCTGCGGCCTCAGCAACGCCACCGTGGAATATCCGTCGCGCGACAATCCCGCGCGGCAGGTCGCCGAAGCGCACAAGAAGGTCTTCCGCAAGCGCTTGCGCGAGCTCGCAAGCAGCATGGGCGCGCGCCACCCCGCCGTGCTCGGCGATGCCTTGCTGCTGCTGATCGAAGGCATCTACGTCACCGGCCAGCAATCGGAGGAGGGGCCGGCGCAGTCGGCGCTTACCGTGGCGAAGCTCCTGATCGATGCGAGCGTGGCGAAGGCGTGAGGCGGATGACCGGCGGCGAAGCCGGCCGCCTCAAGCCCAGCGTCGAAACACCAGGCTGGCGTTGACGCCGCCGAATCCAAAACCGTTCGAGATCGCGTGTTCGATCGCCATTCGCCGCGCAACGTTGGCGACCAGGTCGATACCCTCAGCGGCGGAATCGGCATTCTCCAGGTTGAGCGTGGGCGGCGCAACCTGGTCGCGCAGCGCCAGGATCGTGAAGATCGCCTCGATGCCGCCGGCTGCGCCGAGCAGATGTCCTGTCGCCGACTTGGTCGCGCTGACGGCAATCCCTCCCGCGCGTCCGAACACGCGCTTGATCGCCTCCAACTCGCTGAGATCGCCGACTGGCGTCGATGTCGAATGCGCGTTGAGATGCTGGATCTGGTCGGGCCGCAATCCCGCCTGCTCCAGCGCCGCCAGCATCGCACGGCGGGCGCCGTCGCCGTCTTCGGGACCTGCGGTGATGTGATAGGCGTCCGCCGTGGTGCCGTAGCCGACGAGCTCGGCGATCGGCTGCGCGCCGCGCCGCAGCGCATGTTCGAGCTCCTCGATGACGAGCACGCCCGCGCCTTCGCCCATCACGAAGCCGTCGCGGTCGCGATCGAACGGCCGCGAGGCGCGGGCCGGCGTGTCGTTGAACGACGTCGAAAGCGCCCGCGCCGCCGCAAAGCCGCCGAGGCTCACCGGATCGATGCAGGCCTCCGCGCCGCCGCAGATCGCAACATCGGCCTCATTGGACCTGATCAGGCGCGCGGCATCGCCGATCGCCTGAACGCTCGCGGCGCAGGCGGTCACCGGCGCGCCGATCGCACCCTTGAAGCCGTAGCGGATGCTGATGTGCCCGGCAGCGAGATTTGCCAGGAAGGCGGGCACGGTGAATGGCGACAGGCGGCGTGTCCCGCTCTTCTCCACCGTGCGCACGGCGTCCGCGATCGCGGGAAACCCGCCGATCCCGGTTGCGATCACGGTCGCGGTGCGCTCCTCGGCCCGCGCCTCGGCCGGCATCCAGCCGGCCTGCGCGATCGCCTCCGCCGCGGCAAGCAGCGCGAACAGGATGAACCGGTCCATCTTCTTCTGGTCCTTGCGCGGCGCCGCGAGATCAGGATCGAACCCGCCCTCGGCATCCCCGGCCTTGTCAGGAACCACGCCGGCGACGCGCGCCGGAAGGCTCATCGCCCACTCCGGCAATGCGCAAAGCCCCGAATGCCCCGACAGCAGCCTCGACCAGACCAGTTCGGTGCCACAGCCCAGCGGGGACACCGTCCCCAGGCCCGTCACAACAATTCGACGCATGGTGCTCCTGTTGGGCTCCTGCCTGCGTGGCTGGGACTGCCGGGGGTTTCTAGCCTGTTTCTATGTATGACGATCATCATTTATACCTTCGACCAGTCGGGCGTCAAGGAGCCGGAGCACGCCGCTCGCTGGGGCTCCTGCGCATCTTGCAACGCATCGCGTTACCCGGCGCGGCAACGCCGCGCGCTCGGACCATTTCGAGAATGGAAATTGAGTGCACTGTCACCGTAACGCGAGCCGCGCGAAGTGCTATTCGTTGGGCTCAAAGGCCCAATGATCAAGCCTTCTTGCTTTTCTCGTCGCGTTTGAGCTGCTGCTGCTTGTACTCGGCTTGTATTGCCGGATCGTCGTTGTTTCCGCGAACGGTATCCGTCTCGCCCCTGCCTCCATCGAGCCCCTTGGCTGCCGCGATCTGCTCTTTGAGATCGCTGACTGCCGGCCGGATGTAAGGTTCGAGATATGTGTCGAGGATGCCTTTGCCAGGGTCGTCGAGCTCGTTCGTGAGCGCTTGGAGGTAGGCGGTCTTGTCTGTGGCGGCCCAATCGATGCTGAAGCCGGCGCGTTGAGCCAGTATCGAGTGAACAACCATGATCGTGCGGCCATTGCCATCCAGAAAGGGATGGCCGTGGGCCAGATAGCCCATGACCTCACCGGGCTTTTCGCGCATGGTCTTGGGATCGTTGCCGAGCCTCACGGCGTGCTCGATTGCGTTTTGGATGGACTTGGGATGCGCGAACAAAACGCCGCCCCGGCTAACGGCGATGTTCGGTGCCGTTTGAAGACGGTCCTGCCCGGCCCACGGATACATCGCTTCGAAGAGGGTCTTATGCGTGGTCAGCACGTCCGCGTGGGTCAGGGCCTTCTTTTTCTGGAGCGCTGCGAACGCATCGTCTATCCCGGTCGTGAAGGAGGCATGTTCGAGCCTTCTTACAATCGCGGGATCTTTCTCTTGGGCAAGATTGCGTAGGTATCCGCGCGCTTCGAAGTCGCCGAACGGATCGAACGTCACGGCCTGGCTTCACGCAGATACTGGGCCTGAAGCAGGATCATTTCCGGGCGTGTGATCCGCTCCGCGCGGACCAGGCCAATAAGCAGCCGCTCGATCTCGTCCAACTCGACCGTATCCCCGGCCAGGCGCGAGATATGATGAGCCAGGCGGTCGTTTGGACCCTCGGAATAGGACACGTGAAACCTCCGGGCGAGGGCCCGGATGTACTCTGCGGTCGAGGAGGCGGTGACCTTAGCCATACCGACAATGTAGCACTTTCTGACTGAGATTTCATTAACGAAAAGGCATCTGAAATCAGTGAGTTGAGGGTGCTTTTTTGGACGGTCGATTCGAATTGCGACAGTGCACTCAAATGTTTGCCGTCACTGCGATCGATCTCAATCGCGGTTTCGGCTCAACAAGTGTGGGGCGGATAACGCTCGCAATTGCGGTCACAGTGCGGGACTGCCACCGTAACGGACCGGTTGTGTCTCCCAAACACTAGCGCCGCCGGATCGCGCGCTGCGGGGAAGGCCTAGACCTCAATCTCGATTGGAACCGGCACTGGCAGACCGATGCCGGTGCGGATCGGCGTATAGATGTCCACGTCCGGGTTAAGCGCCCGGAGCGTGACGATCAACGCGTAGCGGCTCTTGCGATTGCAAATCTCAAGCGACGCCCGATTCCGCCACCATCCATTGACTGGCTTCACGCACAGCGTATCGCGATCCAATAGATCGATAGCCGGTCCTGTCCACACATCGCAGTGCAACGATCCCGCGCTGATGCTGTCCTCGCCAAGCATCCAGTTCGGGTCCGCGCCCTCGAAGGTGGGCCGGCGCATGCCGCGTGGCCGCTCTGCCGTGTTCACACGCTGCTTGAATCTGGCAACCGTCTCACGGCGGCGCTGATGGTCAAATCGCATGCCGTGCGATTGATAGCGCTGCGGGTCTACGTTTGCCGATAGACCGGGGTTTGGGTCGATGAAATACGAGAGCGTGACTTTGAGCTCGACGCGCTCGTTGCCAAGCCCCTCCAACAAGTTCGGCGGAATGGGCAGCGTGTAATAATGGCATTTGTTGAACTTGCGACCGCCACGCTTGAATGGCTGAATCTCCGCCTGCGCGAACAATGCGACATGGTTGTTGGCCGAGGCGAGCGCTCGTTCAAGACTTGGAACGCCATACCCAAATCGCCGGACCATTGCGTAGCGGGCGCGTTTGGATTGAGTCGCTGTTAATTCCTCCAACATGGCGGGCGTCCACTCCGCGCTATGCACCATCATGGCGCGGACGGTCTCGGGCCAGTATTCCGGATGCTGCGCTTGGATCTGCGCTGCCATCCGTGCCCCTTGGGCCGCCGCCGCACTGGTTGCATCAAACGGCACCAATGGCGCCCTCGCAACGTCCCTGCCGGTTGTCAGAAGTGAGAGCGAGCCCATGGATGCGCACGCAGTCTGCGCTGGATCAATGGCGCGATTCCCGGCCTCAATTACAAGTTCTGGCTTGATTGGGGAAATGCCCTGACGCCATGCCGTGCTGGTCCGGCTATGGGGTGACAGCGTTCCAACCGAAGCCATTGGCGTCCAATGCTCGAACCCTTCATCGTGGATGTTCACCAGATCGGTGCATCCGCCGATGGTCAGCGCATTCCATGCTTGTGCCGGGTCTTCAATCGGGAAATCGTCCTGCGGACGGAGCAATGTGCAATCCTGCTCCGGCGGCGTATTGCCCGCCGATACAATGAACAGCCGTTTGCGTCGGTCAGATTCTGGAACATCTTCATCTTCGCCATCGCCGATCATCCGGCCGACCGCGGCTTGATCAATCGCCGCGCTCCAGGTCGAAGCTGTTGCGCCTGAGACGTTTTCGTTTGTAACTGCCATGCAGAAAATACGGCCTCGTTCCGGTGCATGAAACTCCGGTAGCGCCACAGCCGCTTGCGTTAGGACGCCGTAGCTACGAGGGTCGTTCGGATCGAAGCCACGCGGCGGTAAGATTTTGACCGACTCCAAGCGGTGGCGGAGCGTGCGCGGTTCGGTGTCTCCGAGCGGAGCTGTCAAATCCCCGTGCAGGACCAACCCGGCCATGCCGGTACCGTGGCCATACCTATGATGGTCGTCCGTGTTCCAATCGTCGTCCAACGCGTGCAAATCATCTTGGGCGAGCGCTGGTTCAATCAACGCATGACCGCGATTTACACCGGTATCGAAAATACATACGGAAGGCACATTCGCGCCCGGCCAGACAATTCGCTCGGCAAGACCGTCCACCCATTCGTGTTCATCACCCGAGATTTCATCCGTGTAAAACGCTGGGTTGTCGGTGGCGCGACGAAGTTCAGCAATTCCACCGGTTGCGAACAACATCAACTCTACCGTCGCACGTGTCGTGTAAACCGGAATAACGACGATCTCCGGAAACAACAGTCGACGATCAGCAGCCGCCATTTTTACGTCGAGGCGTTCACGAACCGTTTCAACTTCAACGACAAGATCGCGGTGACACCAGAGCGCCCACCAAATCGAGTCTTGCGGATTCGGTGGCAACGCCTCCGGGTCATCCGTCCATGCGCTTGCCAAACGAAATTGGCGGAACTCCTCAATCGCTTCGACCTTGGTACTTTTTGGCGGTTTACCCGACTTTTTCAGCAGTTCGCCGTTTAGGTAATCATCCAAGATAGCTTCAAGCACTGACCGCGCCTCGTCGGGAACGTAGAGCGCAATGGTGCGAACGCCGTTGTCGGCATTGTATTTGCTGGCACCGGCACGGATGCCGTCACGCTTGAGATTGAGCACCTCCGGATCAGTGCCGCGTCGCAGTTCAACTTCAATTCGTGAACCCGTAACCGCCGGTAACCGGTCGTCTTGGGGGCGCGTTTGATCGGCAAGGGCCAATGCCGCCGCCAACTCACCTTGCAGTCGGCGTCCATGCTCTTCGCGTTCACGGGCTCCCGGATCGCCGCCCGTACCTTCGCTGGCATAGTCCTGCTCAGCCGAGAAACGCCCAATGTCAATGTGCGGAAGATTGAAGCGGGACGGCATACATTACTTGCTTTCCGAATCCAGAAAAGCCGTCCGCATCGCGTGGCGCTCTTGCAGACGATTGACAATATCATCCGTAGTCACCGATTTGCGCTCATCTAAGATCGCCATTTTTACGGCGTCGTCCGCCGCACGCACGATCTCGGATTGGCTCAAACCTTCTGCCGAATGAATGATCGATGTCCATTTGGCAGCAACGATCTTCATGGGGGCGGTGTTCGCAGTAATAAGCTGTTTGATCTGCGCCGAGGTCGGAGTGTCAAACTCAAGAACTTGATCGTAACGGCGCAGCAATGCGCGATCGAGCAATGACGGGTGGTTGGTGGAGCAAATGATAACGCTGTCCGTGGAATTGCCTTCTTCCATGAACTGCAAGAACGAATTGAGCACGCGGCGCATTTCGGCCACGTCATTGACCGCCGTACGCTGGCCACCCACGGCATCAAACTCGTCAAATAGATAAATGCCGCGGCGTTTGGCGGTCTCATCGAATATCAGACGCAGTTTCGCTGCCGTCTCGCCCATGTAGCGCGTGATGAGACCTTCAAGCCGGATGATGAAGAGCGGCAAGTGAAGCTCGCCCGCAACGGCCTCCGCCGACATGGTTTTGCCGGACCCCGGAGGGCCTACAAAGAGCAAATGCCGATTGGGCGTCTTGCCGTGTTCGCGCAGCCAATCGCGGCGGCGCTGCTGGCGCAGAATATCGGTAAACCGAGTCATCAGACGGTCGTTGAGAACCACGTCCTTGAACTTGTAACGCGGCTCGCGCATCTCAAGCAGCCCTTCCAGACTGCCACGCGGATGGGCAAAGGGGATCGGTACCGATGCGCCGCGCGATTGCTGCGCACGCGCCTTTTCGATTTCCTGACGCAGCTCTTCAGCGGTCGTGCGTCGGCCTTGCCGCGCCTCAGCAGCGGCGATCTGCAAAGCAATCGAGAAGAAAGCATCGTCGTCGCCTTCAGCACGGCTTCTCAAAAGCGCTAGTATGGCCTTCGTATTCGACACTGGACCCAAAACCTCTTCTGACGGGCGAATCTTACACGATGGGGGGGCGGGCTTCGACGGAATTCTAGCGGCGGTCCCCAGATGCGCATGTCTGGGTTGGTTTTATGTGAACTTTTGCGGCGGTGCGTCAGTCGTACGGGCCGGAATCAGGAGCAACGCCGCTGGCGCGGCAAGGCTCAAAGCGGATGTGGCTGCCATCACCTGGTCGCCAAGCGGCACAAGCAGCGGGCCGAAGGTGTGCACGGCAAGCAAAAGCCACTTACTTCATCCCCTCCAACATCCTCCGCGCCTCCCCCAGCAACGCGCGTATCTCCCTCCGTTCAACGATCGCAGCCCTGCTGAACAAACCATGCTTGCGCGCGTTCCGGTTTGCCCTGGGCGCGCCGGATCCCGGTGCGCCGCCGTGCATGCGGCAGCGCGTCTTGCCGTGGACCGCTGGCGCGCGGCACGCGCCGCCGATGCGGGTTTTGGCGCCGCAGCGCGGGCTCGCCAGCATCGGGCCCGTATCGTTGGCGTGATCGCTCATGCTTGT
This sequence comes from Bradyrhizobium oropedii, assembly GCF_020889685.1. Taxonomy (GTDB): domain Bacteria; phylum Pseudomonadota; class Alphaproteobacteria; order Rhizobiales; family Xanthobacteraceae; genus Bradyrhizobium; species Bradyrhizobium oropedii. The sequence goes on along the minus strand of NZ_JACMYO010000064.1, from coordinate 20,010 downwards.
GCAGCCTGCGTGCTATCTGCGGCTTCGCGCCGTCGCCTGGCGCGCGAGGCCTTCGGCGCGGTCCGCGCGGCGGATGTCGGGGTCTGATCCGACACGATCACGCGCGCATGCTGGGTGACGTTGCCGACGATGGCCTTGCCGCCGTCCTCCACCTTCACGTTCTGCACGGTGATCGCGGGCTCGCCGCGGCTGCGGTAGCGGTTCAGCGCCTCGATCTGGGCGGGAAAGGTGTGGGCGAGCCGGCCGAGCGCGCGCGCGGCGCTGTCGTGCTGGGCGAGGTCCTTGGCATGCGCGAGGTGATGGGCGCAGCGCATCGCCATCACGTGAACCGACACCATCTGCGCCACCAGCATGGCCTCGATGGAATCCCGTGGGCCAATGCTTCTCACCATCGAGAGCATGAAAGCGAGGTTGACCTGGTCGGGGCTTCCGCCGCTCACGCTGGCCTTGATCAATTGCCTGAGGATGCCGTCCATCGCCTCGCGGTCGGGGACTCCAAGCGCTTCCACCATCAGCTCTGCGCCCAGCTCGGGATCGGGATGGTCGATGCAGAAGCCCTGCGCCGAGAATTTGATGCGCGGCGCTGCGGCAGCTTCGGTCGGGTTGGATGCGGCGATCGCCGTTGGCGTCGTGAGGTCGGGAGCGGTGTCCATGTCGGGTTCTCCTGGCAGGCGCGCGGCCACGCGCCGGCGATCGTTCGCCGCGGCGAGCCGGTGCGCGTTCAATGGTGGTGAGTGTTTTCGGGCCGCAAACCGGCGCGCCCGCCGGGGCGGGACGACGCGGGGTTGCACGATTTCGGAATATTGGAAGTGTGCCGCTGAGTTGCCCGACGTGTCAAGTCGGCATGCGAGCGTCGGCGGCCGCCGCCGCCGCCACTGTGCATGGGGTTGTTCCTCGAAATTTGGCAGGCACGAGTGCTGCGCCTGGTCGCGCGGGAGTTCCTGCGTTTCCCGCAACCCTGTATCCGAAGACAGCGGGGCGCGGATCGTTATACTGGCGACATGTTTGTGACCGGGCTCGACGCCCGCTGCGAAGGACGCCGCTGAATGTCTGAGACCATTGGCTACCCCGATCCCGGCCTCGATCTGTCCGATGGTTTCAAGCCGCACACCTCGCATTGGGGCGTGTTCTCGGCGCGCCTCGGCAAGGCCGGTCTCGAAGTCCGGCCCTATGCCGGCGATCCAGATCCGAACGGCATCATCAACAATTTCCCCGGCGCGCTGCGCCACCAGGCGCGCATCGCTCGGCCTGCGATCCGCCGCGGCTGGCTCGAGCGCGGTCCCGGGCCCGACGATCGCCGCGGCCGCGACGAGTTCGTCTCGGTCAGCTGGGAGCAGGCGCTCGATCTGCTCGGCGGCGAGCTGACGCGGATCCGCGACACGATCGGCCCCGGCGCGGTGTTCGGCGGCTCCTATGGCTGGTCGAGCGCGGGCCGCTTCCATCACGCGCAGAGCCAGGTGCATCGCTTCCTCAACGTCGCACTCGGCGGCTATGTCCGCTCGGTGAACAGCTATTCCTCGGGCGCGTCCTCGGTGCTGCTTCCGCAGATTCTGACGGGTTACGAGGACATCACCAAGCGCAACGTCACCTGGGAGCAGATCGCCGCCGAGACCGACATCGTGCTGGCGTTCGGCGGCATGGCGCTGAAGAACTCCATGGTGGCCGGCGGCTCGATCAGCAAGCATGTCGAGCGCGGCGCCATGGCGGCGGCGCAGCGGCGCGGCTGCCAGTTCATCCTTGTCAGCCCGCTGCGGGACGATCTGCCGGTCGAGGCCGGCGCCGAATGGCTGACGGCCACGCCCGGCACCGACACCGCGCTGATGCTCGGCATCGTCCACACCCTGGTCAGCGAGGGCCTGCACGATCAGGCCTTCCTCGATCGCTACACCGAAGGCTGGCCGGTGTTCCTGCGCTATCTCACGGGCGAGAGCGACGGCGTGCCCAAGAGCGCCGAGTGGGCCGCGGCGATCTGCGGCATCGACGCCGACACCATCAGGACGCTTGCGCGTCGGCTCGCCGGGCGGCGTGCGTTGATCACCGTGTCGCATTCGCTGCAACGCGCCGAGCATGGCGAGCAGCCGGTGTGGATGGGCATGGTGCTGGCGGCGGCGCTCGGCCAGATCGGCCTGCCCGGCGGCGGCTATGCCTATTCGCTCGGCGCGATCGGCTATTACGGGCGCCGCGTCAACGCCGTGCCCGGGCCGACGCTCGGTCAGGGCCGCAACGGCGTCGCCGACTTCATTCCGGTGGCGCGCATCGCCGACATGCTGCTCAATCCCGGCATCAGCTATCGCTACAATGGCGAGACGCGCACCTATCCGGATATCCGGCTGGTCTATTGGGCGGGCGGCAATCCGTTCCACCATCACCAGGATCTCAACCGCCTGCGCAAGGCGTTTGCGCAGCTCGACACGCTCGTCGTGCACGAGCTCGCCTGGACCGCGACCGCGCGTCACGCCGACATCGTGCTGCCCTCGACCATGACGCTGGAGCGCGAGGACATCGGCTATTCCAGCAACGATCCCCTGATGGTCGCCATGCACCGGATCGCCGAGCCGTTCGGGCTTGCGCGCGACGATTACGAGATCTTTGCCGATCTCGCCGAGCGGTTAGGGGCCCGCGAGCCCTTCACCGAGGGGCGCACGTCGCGGCAATGGCTTGAACATCTCTACGAGCCGACCCGCAAGGCGCTCGCCGCGCGCGGGCTCGAGGCGCCGAGTTTTGAGGAACTCTGGGAGCGCGGCAGCCTGGTGGTGCCGCAGCATCTCGACGACGGTGGCTCGCTGCGCCGCTTCCGCGAGGACCCGGTGGCGCGGCCGTTGCCGACGCCGAGCGGCCGCATCGAGATCTTCTCGCAGAAGATCGCGGATCATGGCGATGCGGATTGTCCGGGCCATCCGGTCTGGCTCGAGAAATCAGACACGCCCACGTCAGACTCGCCGTGCTTCCTGGTCGCCAACCAGCCGGTGACGCGGCTGCACAGCCAGCTCGATTTCGGCGGGCACTCGGTTGAGGCCAAGCATCGCGGCCGCGAGGTCGCGCGCATGAATCCGCGCGATGCCAAGCCGCGCGGCATCGCCGATGGCGACATCATCCGCATCTTCAACGCGCGCGGCGCCTGCCTGGCCGCTGTCCATGTCACCGACGGCGTCGCGCCCGGCGTGGTGCAGTTGCCGACCGGCGCCTGGTACGATCCGATGGACCCCGAGGACGAGGCGCCGCTCTGCGTGCACGGCAATCCGAACGTGCTGACGCGCGATATCGGCACGTCATCCTTCGCGCAGGGCTGCACCGGCCAGCTGACGACGGTTGAGGTCGAGCGCTTCAACGGCAATCTGCCGCCGATCCGGGCGTTCGATCCGGCGTAGCCGATCACGAACAAATCATCGGTGGACGCTGGATGGCGCCCATTCGTTCGGCTACGGCATCACGAGATCATTCGTGATTGTTGGACCCGTCGAGATGCATCTGAAAGCACTATTTTTCGCCGTCGCCGCGACCGTAGCGCTCGGTGCGTCCAACGCATGGGCGCAATCGGCCGCCGAGCCCGCTTATGGGCCGGAATTGCAGGGCTTCGATTATCCCTATCCGGTCGAGCACTATCGCTTCAGCTCGCAGGGGCAGGAGCTCGACATGGCCTATCTCGACGTCAAGCCGGCGACGCCGAACGGCCAGACCGCGGTGCTGCTGCACGGCAAGAATTTCTGTGCCGCGACCTGGGACGGCACCATCAAGGCGCTCAGCGGCGCCGGTTACCGCGTGATCGCGCTGGATCAGATCGGCTTCTGCAAATCCTCCAAGCCGGAACGCTATCAATTCACCTTCCAGCAGCTCGCCGGCAACAGCCGCGCGCTGCTCGCCTCGCTCGGGATCGAGCATTCGATCATGGTCGGCCACTCGACCGGTGGGATGCTGGCGATGCGCTATGCGCTGATGTACCCGGACGCCACCGACCGCCTGGTGCTGGTCGATCCGATCGGGCTCGAGGACTGGAAGGCCAAGGGCGTGCCGTGGCTCAGCCTCGACGGCTGGATGCAGCGCGAGACCCGCGTCACCGCCGACAGCATCCGCGCCTATGAGCGCGCCACCTATTATGCCGACACCTGGGATCCGTCCTACGAGACCTGGGTGCAGATGCTGGCCGGCATGTATCGCGGGGAGGGCCGCGCCGCTGTGGCCTCGAGCTCGGCGTGGCTCTACGACATGATCGCGACCCAGCCGGTGTTCTACGAATTCGAGCAGATCAAGCCGCCGACCTTGCTGTTCGTCGGCGACAAGGACACCACCGCGATCGCCAAGGACACCGCGCCGCCGGAGATCCGCAAGACGCTCGGCAATTATCCGGTGCTGGGCAAGGAGGCAGTGGAGCGGATTCCGCATGCGCAGTTGATCGAATTCCCCGATCTCGGCCATTCGCCGCAAATCCAGGCGCCGGCGCGCTTCCACGCGGCGCTGCTCGGCTGGTTGCAGCATCCGGAAACCGGCGCGATGCTGGTCAAATAGGGGCCGATGACATCATGACGACAGCAGAACTGGTCAGCGTGTTCACGGTGGATGGGCAGGGCGGCAATCCCTGCCCGATCGTGGTCGATGCAAGCGGCATGAGCGCGTCCGATATGCAGGCCGTTGCACGCCGCCACGGTCACGAGTCCGGCTTCGTGTTGCCGGCGCAGAGTGACGATTTCGACGCCACGTTCCGCTTCTTCGTTCCGAACCACGAAATGGAAATGTGCGGCCACGCCACCATCGGTGCACTGTGGCTGCTTGCGCGTCAGGGGAAATTGCCCGGCGACACGATCCGGATTTCAACGCGCAGCGGTCCCGTCACCGGCTTCATCAGCCGTGATCGCAACGGCGAGCCGGGTGTCCAGATCACCCAGCCGGCCGGCAACACCGTTCCGCTCACCGATGCGCAACGCGACGATGTGCTGCAGGCGCTCGCGGTCAGGCCGGATGCGATCGGCGCCGCAAAGCCCTGCAATGCGGTCACGTCGCGGATCAAGACGCTGATTCCTATGCGCTCGCCCGAAGCGCTGAACGCGCTCGATCCCACAGCCGAGGATGTCGAAGCTGTCTGCGGCCGGATCGGATCGACCGGCCTCTATCCCTTCGCGGTGATCGACCGCGACGCTCGTCTGTTCGAGGCGCGGCAATTCCCGCGCTCGTCCGGATATCGGGAAGATGCCGCAACCGGCATTGCGGCCGCGGCACTGGCATTCGGCTTGCTCGACAACGGTCTGGTCGCTCCTGATGACGAGGAGATCCGAATCCTGCAAGGCAGGGCGATGGGGCGCCTCTCGGAAATTCGCGTCCGCATCGGCTTCGCCGGCGGCCGTCCTGTCGGTTGCCTGCTCGGCGGCAGTGTCGAATTGATGGCTGCGCCGTCACACTGAAATCAGCGGCTGTGAACCCGCCGCTCGAGGCGCCGGTCCTGCAAGGACAGTCTAGGCCGACTCCGCGCTTCTCTTGGTGCGCTCCCGCGCGCTGGCGTGCACCGGCGACGATCGCCGGGCGCCGGGGCCAGGATGCACGTGGACGTGCTTCGCGCTCAGCGGCTCGCCGCATTCCGAGCAGACCATGACAGGGTCGAACATCTTCCCGCAGGTCTTGTGTTCGTGCAGCAACGGCCGGCCGCGCGCGTCGACCATGTGGACGTTGCCCCAGTGCACGATCGACATGATGATCGGATAGAGATCGAGGCCCTTCTGGGTCAGGATGTACTCGTAGCGCTTCGGCGCCTCCTGATAGGGAATCTTGCGCAGCACGCCGAAGCGCACCAGCTTCTTCAGCCGGTCGGCGAGCAGATGCCGTGTGATGCCGAGCGATGCCTGGAAGTCATCGAACCTGCGGATGCGCAAGAAGCACTCGCGCAGGATCAAGAGGCTCCAGCGGTCGCCGATCACCGCGACCGTGCGGGCCAGCGAGCACGGCTCCTCCTCGAGGGTATCCCATTTCATCAGCGTCTCCTGCAGTCACGCAAATCAAATTCTAAAACAGAACTTACGTCATTTCAATAGGATGCCTGCAAATCGGCTGCAAGTCAGCCATTGGATGATAAATATCATATTGACAGTTCTAAAATAGAACTTATGGTCGCGGCCATGATCAACCCGGCCAGGCTGACGGCCGTTGCCAATCGAAGGGAAGGGCGTTCCATGGCTGCTCCGCTCAAAGTCGAATTCCATTTCGATTTCGGAAGTCCGAACGCCTATCTCGCCGAGCTCGCACTGCCGGATATCGAGAAGCGCACCGGCGTGAAGTTCGACTACATCCCGGTGCTGCTCGGCGGCGTCTACAAGGCGACCGGCAACATGTCGCCCGGCGAGTCGCTGCGCGGGATCAAGAACAAGCCGGAGTACAACGCGCTCGAAACCGAGCGCTTCCTGCGCCGCCACAACATCACGACGTTCAAGACGAACCCGTTCTTTCCGGTCAATACGCTGATGCTGATGCGCGGCGTCATCGCGGCCGATTTCGAGGGGTTGTTCGAGCCCTATTTCCGCGCCGCCTATCACCACATGTGGTCCGAGCCCAAGAAGATGGACGATCCGCAGGTGTTCCGTGAGGCGTTCCTGTCCTCCGGCCTCGATATCAACCGCATCATCGCCCGAGCCCAGCAGGATGACGTCAAGAAGAAGCTGATCGAGAACACCAGCGACGCGGTCGCGCGCGGCTCGTTCGGGTCGCCGACCTTCTACGTCGGCAGCGAGATCTTCTTCGGCAAGGACAAGGTGCGCGAGGTCGAGGAAGAGATCGTCGCGCAATTGGCCGCGGTGCGGCGCAAGACCGCCTGAGCGGGAAATTCCTCAACACAACAAGCCCAAAGGGCTGCGACAGGGAGGTTTCAGTGCAGGCGTCGACCCAGATTGTTGAAGGAAGTGTGGAAGGCTTGCCGAACCGCATCCATGAGGTGATGGATCACCACGTGGTGGCGACGCCGGATCATCCGGCGCTGGTCGACGACAAGATGCGGCTGAGCTACCGCGAGCTCGATGAGACGGTCGGCCGCGTCGCCGAGGCATTGCAGGCGCTGGGCATCCGCGCCGGCGACCGCATGATGATCGTGAGCGAGAATTCGATTCCGTTGGCCTGCCTGCTGCTGGCGGCGAGCCGGCTCGATGTCTGGTCGATCGTGGTCAACCCGCGGCTGTCGCTGCGCGAGCTGGATCAGATCAGGGATCACAGCGGCGCCCGCCGCGTGTTGCTCACCGCTGACGTCTCGCAGGAGGCGGCTACCCATGCCGCGCGCTACGAAGCTGCCGTGCAGGACGTCGGCCCGCTTCGCGGCATCGCCGTCACCGGCCTGAACCTGGCAACCGTGGCCGAGCCGGTCGAGGCCGACGGCGCCAACCAGGTCGCGGTTCTGATCTACACGTCCGGCACCACGGGCGCGCCGAAAGGCGTGATGCTGACCCATCGCAATCTGCTGTTCAGCGCCCGGGGCACCGCGGGCTTCCGCAAGATGTCGGCCGATGACGTGCAGTATTGCGTGCTGCCGATCTCGCATATCGTCGGCATCTCGCTGCTGACGATGACCTTGATGGTCGGCGCAACCGTGCGTCTGGTGGCCAAATACGATCCGGCCGCGCTGGTCAAGGCGATGGCCGAGGAAGGCATCACGATCCTCAATGGTGTGCCGGCCACCTATCAGCGCCTACTCGAATACCGCCGCAATGCCGGCCTGCCGAGGCTCGATCGCGGCCGGTTGCGCGTGATCTCGGTGGCCGGCGCGCCGCTCGATCTCGATCTCAAATCCCGGGTGGAGCAGGAACTCGGCCTGCCGCTGCTCAACGGCTACGGCATCACCGAATGCTCGCCGGGAATCTCGGGCGTCCGGCCCGACAATCCGCGGGCCGACCACGCGGTCGGCACCGTCATGGCGGGCATCGAGGCGCGACTGGTTGGCCGCGACCTCAAGCCGGTTGCATCAGGCGAAGTCGGTGAACTCCACGTCCGCGGCCCCAACGTGATGCGCGGCTATTACCGTGCGCCGGATCTGACCGCCAAGGCGATCGATCCCGACGGCTGGTTCAACACCGGCGATCTGGCCCGCTTCGAGAATGACGCCCTCTACATTGTGGGGCGCACCAAGGAGATGATCATCCGCTCCGGGTTCAATGTCTATCCGGCCGAGATCGAGGCCGTGCTGAGCACGCACGACGCCGTGGTGCAGTGCGCCGTGGTCGGCCGGTCGGTCGAGGGCAATGAGGAGGTCGTCGCCTTCGTGCAGCTGATCAAGGGCTCGACGGCGACGGTGCAGGACCTGATGGCCCATGTTGCTCCGCAACTGACCTCGTACAAGCGTCCGTCGGAGATTATCCTCATGGACGCGCTGCCCGCGACATCGACGGGCAAGCTTCTGAAGCACAAGCTGGCGGAGTCGCTGCGCAGCTGAGGCTGAGCCGTCGCCGCAAGCCAGTTCACTCGAACAAGACCGGAGTACACCATGCAGAAGAGAAACAAGACGGTGGCCGTCATTGGTGCCGGTGATTTCATCGGTGGCGAGATCGCCAAGAAGTTCGCCTCCGAGGGCTTTACGGTCTTTGCCGGCCGCCGCAACGGCGACAAGCTCGCGCCGCTGGTCAAGGAGATCGAAGCCGCCGGCGGCGAAATCCATGCGCGCTCGCTCGATGCGCGCAAGGAGGAGGAGATCACTGCGTTCCTCAACGACGCCGACAAGCACGCGCCGCTGGAGGTCTGCATCTTCAATATCGGCGCCAACGTCAATTTCCCGATTCTCGAGACCACCGAGCGCGTGTTCCGCAAGGTCTGGGAGATGGCCTGCTACTCCGGCTTCCTGGCCGGACGCGAAGCGGCGCGGTTGATGACGGCACGCGGCGAGGGCAACATCTTCTTCACCGGCGCAACCGCGTCGTTGCGTGGCGGCAGCGGCTATGCGGCCTTTGCCAGCGCCAAGTTCGGCCTGCGCGCGGTGGCGCAGGCAATGGCGCGCGAGCTCGGGCCGAAGAACATCCATGTCGCGCATCTGATTATCGACTCCGGCGTCGACACCGAATGGGTGCGGCAACGCCGCATCGAGGCGCTCGGCCCGAACGCGCTCGACGATCCCGATCTGCTGATGCCGCCGGCCTCGGTCGCTGCGTCATACTGGCAACTCTACCAGCAGCCGAAGAGCGCCTGGACCTTCGAGCTGGAAATCCGGCCCTTCGGCGAGAAGTGGTAGGGAGCATCGGAAATGGAGCTCGCGCTATCCCCTGACGATGCGGCGTTTCGCGACGAGGTTCGCGCGTTCATCAAGGACAAATATCCGGAGGAGATGCGCGTCGCCAATCCGGAGACCGATCTCTCCAAGGAGCAGATGCTGCTGTGGCATCGCATCCTGCACAACAAGGGCTGGATCGCGCCGCTCTGGCCGAAGCAATATGGCGGGCCCGGCTGGTCGATCACCCGCCGCTTCATCTTTGAGCAGGAGACGACGCGCGCCGGCACGATGCCGCCATTGGCGTTCAGCGTCACCATGGTCGGGCCGGTGATCTACACCTTCGGCAACGACGCGCAGAAGCAGAAGTTCTTGCCGCGCATCCTCTCCGGCGAGGACTGGTGGTGCCAGGGCTATTCGGAGCCGGGCTCCGGCTCCGACCTCGCCACCGTTCGCACCAAGGCGGTGCGCGACGGCGACCACTACATCGTCAACGGTCACAAGACCTGGACCACGCTGGCGCAGCATGCCGACTGGATATTCTGCCTGGTCCGCACCGATCCCACGGCCAAGCCGCAGTCCGGCATCTCGTTCCTCTTGATCGACATGAAGTCGCCGGGCGTCACCGTGCGCCCGATCATCACCATCGACGGCTCGCACGAGGTCAACGACGTCTTCCTGGAGGATGTCCGCGTCCCTGCCGAGAACCTGATCGGCGAAGAGAGCAAGGGCTGGACCTACGCCAAGTTCCTGCTCGGCAATGAACGCACCAGCATGGCCGGCATCGGCCGCTCCACGCGCTATATCAGCCGGTTGAAAAAGATCGTGAAGGCCGAGATCCCGGAAGACGATCCGGCCCATCTCGAATTCATCAGGGACATCGCCCGTGTCGAGCTCGACGTGCTGGCGCTGGAGGCAACGGAGTTGCGCGTCGTCGCCCAGATGGCGCGCGGCATCGACCCCGGACCTGCGGCGTCATTGTTCAAGATTCGCGGCACCGAGATCTTCCAGAACATTACCGAGCTGACGCATCGGGCGATCGGCAATTACGGGCTTGCGATCCGCGAGCATCCGATCAGCGCCAACCACTTCATGCCGGGCCCGGACTACGGCCACACGGCGTCGGAGAAATATCTGAACTCGCGCAAGCTCTCGATCTACGGCGGATCGAACGAGATCCAGCGCAACATCATCGCGAAAGCGGTGCTTGGTCTTTAGCTACAAGGCAACGAGGATCCGATGGATATCCAGTTCACGGAAGAGCAGGAATTGTTGCGGTCCAGCGTACAGCGGCTGCTGCGGGATCAATATGATTTCGACGCCCGTCGCAAGATCGTTGCGAGCGAGGACGGCATTGGCCGCGAGCAATGGGCCGCTTTTGCGGAGCTCGGCCTGCTGGCCGCGCCGTTTTCGGAAGCAGTCGGCGGGCTCGGCGGTGGGCCGCTGTCGACCATGATCATCATGCAGGAGTTCGGCCGGCATCTCGTCGTGGAGCCGTTCGTCGAGACGGTCGTGGTTGCCGGCGGCCTGGTCGAGCAGGTTGGGTCTGACGCGCAGAAGCGGGCCTTCATTGCCGACATCATCGCAGGGTCAAAGCTCTGGGCGCTGGCCTGGACCGAGAAGGGCTCGCGGTTCGATCTCGCGACGGTCACCACCACGGCGCGCCGGGACGGCGACGGCTATGTGCTGACCGGCGAGAAGACGGCTGTGATGGCCGCGCCGTGGGCGGATTACCTGATCGTCTCCGCGCGGACCTCGGGCCATCGCCACGATCGTGGCGGCGTCAGCCTGTTCGTGGTCGATCGCCGTGCCGCCAATCTCGATCTGCAAAGCTTCGGGACCATCGATGGTCGCCGGGCGGCCGAGATCAGCCTGCGCGGCGTGCGCGGGGAATTGCTCGGCAAGGAAGGCGAGGGCGTCAAAGCGCTGGAAGCCTGTCGCAACCACGCGATCGGCGCGCTCTGCGCCGAGGCGGTCGGCGCGATCGGCGAGTTGAACGCCGCGACGCTGGACTATTCCAAGACGCGCAAGCAGTTCGGCGTCACGATCGGTAGCTTCCAGGTGCTGCAGCACCGGATGGTCGACATGTTCATCGCGCATCAGGAGACGCTGTCCCTGATGCAGCATCTCAGCCTCAGTCTCAGGGACGACGAGGCCGGCGTCTCCCGGTTGGCTTCAGGCGCCAAATCCAAGATCGGCTATGCCGGCAAGTTCGTCGCGGACCAGGCCGTGCAGCTGCATGGTGGCATGGGCATGACCGACGAGCTCAATGTCGGCCATTACTTCAAGCGGATTTCCTCCATCAACATCCAGTTCGGCGATCCCGCCTACCACGTGCTGCGCTATGCCCAGCTCGATGCGGCCGCCTAATCAGAGAGGCAAGCATGTCGTCACCCGAAGCAGTCATCGTTTCCACCGCGCGCACCGGCGTCGGCAAGGCCTATCGCGGCGCGCTCAACAACACCGACGGCCCGACCTTGGCCGGCCACGTCATGGCCGAGGCGGTCAAGCGCGCCGGCATCGCGCCCGGCGAGGTCGAGGACGTGGTGATGGGCTGCGCGATGCAGCAGGGCACCATGGTGATGAACGCCGCGCGCAAGGGCGCGATCCGCGCCGGATTGCCTGTCACCGTCGCCGGCACCACCATCGACCGGCAATGTGCTTCCGGGCTTCAGGCGATCGCGGTCGCGGCACGCTCGGTGATATCAGATGGCGTCGAGATCGCGATCGGCGGCGGTATCGAGTCGATCAGCCTGGTGCAGAACGAGCACATGAACAGGTTCCATGCCGTCGACGACGAACTGATGGCGATGAAGCCCGAGATGTACATGTCGATGCTGGAGACGGCCGAGGTCGTCGCCGAGCGTTACGGCATCGGCCGCGACAAGCAGGATGAGTACAGCCTCGAATGCCAGCGCCGGGTCGGCGCCGCGCTGCAGGGCGGCCGCTTCAACGACGAGATCATTCCGATCACGACCAGGATGGCCGTGGTCAACAAGGACACCAAGGAAGTCAGCTTCCAACAGGTGACCTTGACCAAGGATGAAGGCCCGCGGCCGGACACCACGGCGGATGGACTGGCCAAGATCAAGCCGGTGTTCGAAGGCAAGACCATCAGCGCCGGTAATGCCAGCCAGCTCTCGGATGGCGCCTCGGCCTGCGTCATCATGAGCGACAAGATCGCCGCGCAGAAGGGGCCGAAGCCGCTCGGCATCTTCCGCGGCTTTGTTGCCGCCGGCGTCGAACCCGACGAGATGGGCGTCGGCCCGGTCGCGGCGATCCCGCGGCTGCTGAAGCGGCATAATCTGAAGATCGACGACATCGATCTCTGGGAGCTCAACGAAGCCTATGCGGTGCAGGTGATCTATTGCCGCGACAAGCTCGGCATCGACCCGGACAAGCTCAACGTCAACGGCGGTTCGATCGCGATCGGCCATCCCTACGGCATGACCGGCGCGCGGCTCACCGGCCACCTGCTGATCGAAGGCCGACGGCGCAAGGCGAAATACGGCGTGGTGACCATGTGCATCGGCGGCATGGGTGCGGCGGGCCTGTTCGAAATCATCAACTGATCGGCAACGCGGGAGAGACTTGTGAAGACAGCAATCACTGAATTGTTCGGCATCCAGCATCCGATCATCCAGGGCGGCATGCATTATGTCGGCTTCGCCGAGATGGCGGCGGCGGTGTCCAACGCCGGCGGCCTCGGCATCATCACCGGCCTGACCCAGCGGACGCCGGAGTTGCTGGCGAAAGAGATCGCGCGTTGCCGCGACATGACCGACAAGCCGATCGGCGTGAACCTCACCTTCCTGCCGAGCTTCACCGCGCCGCCCTATCCGGAATACATTGCGGCGATCCGCGAGGGCGGCGTCAAGGCGGTGGAGACCGCGGGCCGCAGCCCGGAACAGTACATGCCGGCGCTGAAGGCCGCGGGCATCAAGGTGATCCACAAATGCACCTCGGTGCGGCATTCGCTGAAGGCCGAGAAGATCGGTTGCGACGCGGTCAGCGTCGACGGCTTCGAGTGCGGCGGCCATCCCGGCGAGGACGACATCCCGAACATGATCCTGCTGCCGCGCGCGGCGGACGAGCTGAAGATCCCGTTCGTCGCCTCCGGCGGTATGGCGGACGCGCGCAGCCTCGTCGCGGCGCTGTCGATGGGCGCCGCCGGCATGAACATGGGCACGCGCTTCATCGCGACCAAGGAAGCGCCGGTTCATCCCAATGTGAAGCAGGCACTGCTCGACGCCGACGAGCTCGACACCCGCCTCGTGATGCGCGCGCTGCGCAACACCGAGCGGGTGCTGAAGAACAAGGGTGTCGATGAGCTGCTCGAGATCGAGCGCGAGAAGGGCGGCAAGCTGAAGATCGAGGACATCCACGAGCAGGTCGCCGGCGTCTACCCGAAGGTGATGATCGACGGCGAGATGGATGCCGGTGCCTGGAGCTGCGGCATGGTGGTCGGCCTGATCAACGACATCCCGACGGTCAAGGAGCTGATCGACCGCATCATGGCCGAGGCCGAGCAGATCATCCGGCAGCGGCTGACCGGCTTTCTCGACGGCAAATTCGAAAACAGGCCGGCCCGCGCGGTCGCTTAGGAGATTGCCATGACCGAGCATGTCAAAGTCGAAATCGCCGCCGGCGTCATGACGCTGACCTTGCAGCGGCCCGAGAAGAAGAATGCGCTGACCGGCGCCATGTATGACGCCATGTCGCGTGCGCTGAAGCAGGCCGAGGCGGATCCATCCGTCCGGGTGATCCTGTTCCAGGGCGACGGCGACAGCTTCACCGCGGGCAACGATCTGGCCGATTTCGCCAGCCAGGCGCGCGGCGAAAGCGCGGTGGATAGTCCCGCCCATCGCTTCATCGAGACCATCAGCAAGGCCGGCAAGCCGCTGGTCGCGGCCGTGCAGGGCAATGCGGTCGGCGTCGGCACCACGATGCTGCTGCATTGCGATTTGGTCTATCTCGCCGAGAACGCCCGGCTGATCACGCCGTTCGTCAATCTCGCGCTGGTGCCGGAGGCAGCGTCGAGCTGGCTGCTTCCCTTAAGGATCGGGCATGCGCGCGCCTATGCGATGTTCGCGCTCGGTGAGCCGATGGATGCGCCGGGCGCGCTGGCATCCGGTCTCGCCAATGCCGTGGTGCCGCAGGCCGATCTCCGCAAGAAGGCGCATGACGCGGCGGTCGCGCTGACCAGGCGGCCGGCGGGTTCACTCGGCCTGACCAAGCAGCTGATGCGCGAGCAGGAGCGCATCGCGGCGCAGATCGCCGCGGAGGGCGTGCTGTTCAAGGAGCGGCTGACGACGCCCGAGGCGCGCGAGGCCTTCGCCGCCTTCGCCGAACGGCGTCCGCCTGATTTCACCAAACTGTCGGCCTGAAGCCGCCAGGAGTTCGCGGAAACATCAAGGGAGTGAAGCATGCACGTCGTCGGCAGCCATCAATACCCCGCCATGGAATCCGTGATCTACGGCAAGCCTGCGGCCGAAGCGCTGCGCGAGGAGGCCGAACGGCTGGGCGCGAAACGCGTCTATCTGATCGCAAGCCGGACGCTGAACACCATGACCGACGAGATCGAGAAGATCCGCAAAGCGCTCGGCGATCGCCATGCCGCGACCTTCGACGGCGTGCCGCAGCACACGACCAGGGACGCGGTGACACAGATCGCGCGGCATGCGACGGAGGCCAAGGCCGACCTCGTCGTCGCCATCGGCGGGGGCTCGGTGGTCGATGCGGCGAAGATCGTGTTGATGTGCATCGAGCACGAGATCTTCGAGCCGGCGGGGCTCGATGGTTTCGAGACCACGCCGGACCGTCGCTTCGGTCCGTTCCGCAACCCAAAAGTCCGGATGATCGCGATCCCCAGCACCCTTTCGGGCGGCGAGTACAATTCCGGCGCGCTGGTCACCGACACCGGCCGCAAGCTGAAGCAGATATTCAACCACCCGATGATGATGCCGCGCAGCATCATCCTCGATCCCGCGATCACCAAATACACGCCCGAGAAGTTGTGGCTCGGCTCCGGCACGCGCGCGATGGATCACGGCATCGAGGCGATCTGCTCCAGCCGGCCCAACGTGCTGGTCGACGCGGTGTGCCAACAGGGGCTGCGCTATCTGCACGACGGCCTGCTGCGCACCAAGAATAATCCCGACGACGAGGCCGCGCGGCTGAGCTGCCAGCTCGGTTCCTGGCTGTCGGCGTTCGGATTGCAGTCGCGGGTGCCGATGGGCGCAAGCCACGCCATCGGCCATGTGCTCGGCGGCACTTGCGACGTCCCCCATTACTTCTGCACGGCGGTGATGATGCCGAGCGTGCTGCGCTACAACCGCCCCGCGACGGAAGCCGCCCAGCAATCGATCGCGGCCGCGCTCGGCGCGCCGGGCCGCGACGCCGGCGAGGCGTTTGCGGCGTTCATCGCAGAGCTCGGCCTGCCGCGGCGGCTTGCCGATGTCGGTGTCGGCGAGGACCGTTTCGAGCTGATCGGCAAGAACGCCATGCTGTCGATCTTCACGCGCGCCAACCCGCAGCCGATCCGTGAACCCGGTGACGTCGTCAAGATCCTGAAGCTGGCAGCCTGACGCAACAGCACCCGGAGCAGCCACAATGGCCGCCTTGCGTATATTCTCTTATCTGCCGAACCCGCGCGTGTGGAAGGCGACCATCGCGGCGCGGTTCTGCGGCGTCGACGTCGAGGTCCGAGGCGCCTCCGGCAAGGAATTGCGCGACTGGCTGTGGGATTACGATGCCCATCCCTTGACGGAGCAGGAACGTACCGCGCTGTCGTCGCTGGCGCGAACCGGCCGGGTTGGGCTGACCGGCGCGCAGCTGTTCAAGACCGATGCGTTCATGGCGGCGCAGCCGTTCGGCAACGTGCCGGCCGCGTTCGGTGCCGACGGCAAGGTCGGGATATTCGAATCCAATAGCATCATGCGGGCAGTGGCGCGGCTCGGCGAGGCGAAGTTTCCGCTCTATGGGCACGACGCCTATGAGGCGTCGAGGATCGACAGCTTTCTCGATGTCAGCCTGGTGTTTGCGCGGGACTCGCAGATCTATCTGCTTGCGCTGTCGGGCGGCACGGTCGACGCGGCCATCCATGCCCGCGCCAAGGACGCGTTCGCGATCTATGCCTCCGGGATCGAGCAGGCACTGTCGCCGCGACGGGAGACGTTGGTCGGCAACAGAATCTCGATTGCCGACATCTGCTTTGCCGCCGAGCTCGCGCTGTTCATGAATGAGCATGCGCGGACCGAGCAACTGGGCAAGCAGGGGTTGGAGAAAATCCTGCATGAGGGCGTAAGGGACGAATATCCGCTGATGTTTGCTCACTTCGCCCGGCTGGTCGAGCAGGAGCATTTTGCGCCGGACCTCAAACCATACGTCGAGAAGCTGCTGTCGAAGGCGGTCGCCTGAAAGGCGCTGACCGCAACGCGGAGGAGTGATCGCATGACCGCACCCGTCTGTCTGATATCCGGCGTTGGGCCCGGCACCGGTTCGGCGCTCGCCAGGAGGTTCGCCGAAGGCGGTTATCGGGTCGCACTTCTCGCCAGGAACGAGGAGCGTCTCGCCGCGCTCGAGAAGCAGTTGCCGGGCGCCAGGGCCTATCGATGCGATGTGTCGGATGCCGCGCAGGTCGAGGCGGTGGCCTCGGCCGTGGAGCGCGATCTCGGCAACCCCGGCGTCGTGATCCACAACGCCGTCGGCGGCGCGTTCGGCACCTTCCGCGAGATCGATCCGGAGATTCTCAATCGCAATTTCCAGGTCAACACGATGGGCCTGTTGTACCTGGCACGGCGGTTTGCGCCTGCGATGATCGCTGCGGGCAAGGGCGCCATCGTCGCGACCGGCAACACCTCGGCATTGCGCGGCAAGGCCGGTTTCGCGGGGTTCGCGCCGACCAAGGCGGCGCAGCGGATTTTGGCGGAAGCGATGGCACGTGATTTGGGACCGCAAGGTGTTCACGTCGCCTATCTCTTGATCGATGCGGTGATCGACCTGGAATGGACCCGGAAGCGCTGGCCGGAGCGGCCGGACGACTTCTTCATCAAGCCGCGGGCGATCGCGGACGAGGTCTGGCACGTCGCCCATCAGGATCGCAGCGCGTGGTCGTTCAACGTCGAGATCAGGCCGTTCGGCGAGGCCTGGTAGGCGGCACGGCACTCGTGAGAGCAATTTCAATTCATAAGAGTTCAGGGGAGTTTCATGTTCTTGAAGACGTTTGCCGTGTCCATTGCCGTGCTCGTGGCCTTTGCCGCCACTCCAATTCGGGCCGAAACGCCGGGCGTGACGGAGTCGGAAATCAAGGTCGGCGCTACCTTCCCGTTCAGTGGTCCGGCATCCCCGCTCAGCAATACCGGCAAGGGCCTGATCGCCTATGTGCATTCCGTCAATGACCGCGGTGGCATCAACGGCCGCAAGATCAACCTCATCACCTATGACGATGCCTATACGCCGCCGAAAGCGGTGGAGCAGACCCGCAAGCTGATCGAGAGCGACGAGGTGGCGTTCCTGTTCAGTCCGCTCGGCACGCCCGGGATCGGCGCGACCATCAAATACGTGACCGCGAAGAAGGTGCCGCATCTGCTTGTCGTGAGCGGGGCGACCAAGTTTGCCAACTTCTCCGAGTTTCCGCTGACCACCACGGGATTGCCGAGCTACAACACCGAGGGAAAAATCTACGCCAGATACATCACCCAGACGGCCCCCGATGCGAAGATCGCGATCCTCTACCAGAACGACGATCTCGGCCGCGATTTCGTCGCTGCGTTCAAGGAAACGCTGAAGGCCGATTTCGACAAGAAGGTGGTGACGTCTCCCTATGAGGTCACCGAGCCCACCATCGAATCCCGCGTGGTCACGCTGAAGGCGTCGGGCGCCCAGGCATTCCTGATCGCCGGCACGCCGAAATTCGCGGCACAGGCGATCAAGAAGGCGAACGAGATCGGCTGGACCCCGCTCACCATCGTCAATTACGTGTCGAGCTCGGTCTCCTCGACCATCGTGCCGGCCGGCGTCGACAAGGCGGTGGGTGTCGTGGTGGCGACCATCGCGAAGGATCCGAACGACAAGAAATGGGCCGACGATCCCGGTATCAAATGGTATCGGGCGCATTTCGAGAAGTATCTTCCGGGCTCCGATATCGGCGACAGCAACTATCTGTTCGGCACCCAGCAGGGCCAGATCCTGGAGCAGGTGCTGAAACAATGCGGCGACGACCTGTCGCGCGAGAACATCGTCAAGCAGGCACGTAACATCAAGGGGCTGGTGCTGCCGACCCTGATGCCGGGCATCACCATCAACACAGGTCCCGACAACAGCATGGCGTACACGCAGCTCCAGCTGCAACGCTGGACCGGAAGCTCTTGGGAGCAGTTCGGCGGCGTGCTGGGCGCCGAGGCGAACTGAGCCGCGAGGTCGAGGGTGACGAAGCGCGCTAGCGGAGCCGTCGCGCGATCGGCTTCGCCAGCGCGCTATGCCAATCCGATTGCGACGGGCGGTCGCTCGACCGGAGGCTCGCCAGCAAGGCCGCGGTCTTGGGCTGAACCCGCGAGCCGTCGATCACCTCGAGCTGGCCGCACCGGTTGAGCGTGTGCAGCTTGCGTCCGGTCCACAGCGGTCCGGGTTTGAGCAGGTGTCGAACCGCCTGCCGGTAGGTCGTCGGCGACAGTTCGAGCACTTCCGCAAGTCCGAGCGCCGCGCCGTATCCGTTGGTGCAATCCTGCACCGGCCGCCACAGCCTTCCGTCGACGGTCACGAAATTTCCAGCCGGTCGGGCCGTTGCGCGATCCATCAGGACCGGATTGCTGGCATGCGGCTGCCAGGGGCCAAGCAGCCGCTCGGCGTAGTAGATCGCCAGCGTGTCCGAATATCCGCCGGTGCCGTCACGCCAGGCGCCGAACATGTAATAGAGGCCGTCGTGCTGCGTGATCGTCACGTCGGCAAGTTCGAGCCCGGACAGCAGCGTTGCGTGCCGCTCCCATTTGTCCGGAAAGCGGATGCATTTGTAGAGCGGAACGTCCCGATGCGCGGTGCTTTCCGGGATCATCCAGAGTTCGCCATCGTTCTCGATCAGGAACGGGTAGGACAGGTGCCAGGGCTCTTCCAGCACGGGCAGCACCTTGCCGACCGGTCCGTTGCCGTCGAATTCGATCGCGGAGATGATGCCCTTGCCGATCCGGTGGTCGAGGTCTTCGAAGAAGACGAACGTCCTGCCTTGCCATGTCACCGGGAAGGGATCGGCATAGAAGCGGTTGCCGGGATCGCCGAGCACGTTCCAGGCCGGTCCGGACAGGTCACCGGTGCGCCAGACATCCGCGTTCTCGGCGTAGCGCCAGCCGACATGCCAATGCGGCGCGTAGCAGCACAGGCGATAGATTTCCTTCGCGATCGAAGTCGCCACGCCACGCACGACAAAGGGCGTGGGATTTGGCGCTGCGCCGCTGTTCGCCGGAGCAGCCAATTGCGGCACCAGCCGTGGAGCCCCTGACAGAATTGGCGTCAGCATGGAGAGCGTGCGCGCCATGACTGCTTCGAGCCCGCCACTCAGGCCGGCTGCGATTTCCGCGGAAGGATGGCCGCGGTCCATGATCGTGCCATCGAGTTCATTGACGATTTCGATCACCGGCAGGTCACCGGCGAGAACGGCCGCTAGTGCGGCATTTTCTCCCGCGCATCCGTTGAATCGCGGACGGAGGTAGAGCTTGGCGGAGCAGTTCGGATCCCGCGCGGCACTGGTGAAGTCGACCACCACGTCGGGGCTGCCTGCGCGCGGCCGCTCCGGGATCGTCTTCAGCCTGTCGGCGCCGCCGGCCTTGCCCTTGCGCAGGACGATGCGTTCGAGCTCG
>NZ_JACMYO010000063.1 GCF_020889685.1 Bradyrhizobium oropedii | reverse complement strand
CCGCGAGCCTTCTCAAGCGA
Organism: Bradyrhizobium oropedii; assembly: GCF_020889685.1. Classification (GTDB taxonomy): domain Bacteria; phylum Pseudomonadota; class Alphaproteobacteria; order Rhizobiales; family Xanthobacteraceae; genus Bradyrhizobium; species Bradyrhizobium oropedii. Next base: position 43,669 of record NZ_JACMYO010000063.1, on the reverse strand, counting down.
TCGGGGCGCAGTGAGCTCGTTATAGGAGGCAACCGGCAAATGGCGTGCAGCCGGGGTCCACCGTTCTCTTGGCCTGTCTTTGAGTCTTGCTATTGGAGTTCGCACCAAACGACACGGGTTACGGCCGATTGTTAGCGGTGTGCCTCGCCACCTTCGGCATTGGAAGGCTGGCCGAGCACAAGTCCTCCCGTGAAGAGCTTGACGTATGTTTCAGCGATTTCGTCGATACTGTCTCGATGCTTCTGGGAGATCCAGGTCACCATCCAGTTGCAGGCACCAAGCACGGCGTTGACGACAATGTCGGGCCGCAAGGGGCGCATGCGGCCACATTCGCCACCTTCCTGCACTGCTTGACGGAAGAAAGCATCGTATCGGACGATGATTGCGCGAACCTGCGCTTGTCGCTCCTGCGGAAGAGCAGAAACATCTCGATAGAAGACCGTCGCCCATTCCTTGTGCTCTGCTAGGAAGCGCACGTGCATCCGGACCAGGTCCGTCAAACGCGCCACGGGATCGGGAGCGGACTGCGCGATGCGCTCGGCTTCTCCAACGAAGTGCTCTGAGATGTACCCAAACACAGCCCAGAGCAATTCGTCTTTGCTCTTGAAGTAGTAGTAGACGCTCGATTTGGTGTATCCTAGCCCGCTTGCGACCTCGTCAATCGAGACGCCGTGAACGCCATGGTCGGCAAACAGCTTTGCCGCGCTTCGAAGGATCTCCTCGCGCACGAGCTGACGCTTGAGCGTCTGAAGATTGCTCCCCTTGGCGACGGGTTCAGCGGCGCGTGCCCCTCGTGGCGCCCTTGGTCGCTTCGGTGCCGTGGATCGTGGCATGCTACTTCCTTTTAAAAAACCGTCCGACGCTGCTGCATGTCTCGCCAAGCTGATTGGCTGCAGTTGCGGTCGAGGTGTTGGTCTAGCACCGCGCCCCCTTTTGGAAGATCGGCAGGTCGAAAGTTGCCCGGATCATCGTTGGGACCCGTGTCGGTAAGAACGAAATCGCGAAAGCTCGCTGCAGAGCGTGCGCAGGCCGCTGGAGATTGCTCCAAGAACGAAACGTGTCGCAGCGAGAGAATCGGGATTCCGCTGGCCGGCGTTGATCCCTGAGGTCGCAGTTGGAGCGCCGATTGCAGTGAAACCTCGGTCCGATCCTCAAGAACAAGTCCATTCATAACCTCGGGATGTGGAAGCGCCAGAATTCACCGGTCAGCGAGTCGAAAATGCGACGATGCCACATCAATTCGAAAATAGCCGTTATGTCAATGGTTTAGATCCGAGCACAGCGGTGACTCTAAAGGCGCGGGCCAGCCAGATGCTTGGCCTTGACAATTAAATCGTCCATTGATACGAAAATTCGACCTACAGGTTAAAAAAGAGCCCAAGGGGGACGCAGGGGAACCGCCAATGTGTCCTCGTTTTGGACCTGCCGCACCCGCGATCGACGCGCGCGGGGACCTACGCATTGAAGATCGTGGCTCGCTTGATCTTCTGGATGCTGCCGTCCGTCGCTGCCCTTCGGAGGACAAGGATGTGGTGACATTTTTTGTTCCATCGTGTGGGAATTCCGATCACGACTTGAGAGCAGTTTCAGGCTCTTGGCTTGGCGGCCCCAAGCGCCTTTATCGCGTTGCAGCTTGCGAATTGGGGGCTGTCATCCGTGCGTCATAGGAAAATTCCCGACCTTTCAGATTTCGACCTCAAACTCTTGCGGGTGTTCGCGGCGGTCGCCAATGCCGGTGGCTTCAGTGCCGCCGAAGTCGCTCTCAACAAAAGCAAATCATCGATTAGCGTCGATATCGCATCTCTTGAGGTTCGGTTAGGAGTAAAGCTCTGTCGCCGCGGTCGCGCAGGATTTTCGCTAACCGCAGAGGGCGAGCAAATCCTGTCTCTGGCGCGCGAATTGTTCGATGGCCTTGAAAGCTTTCGTGAAAACGCAAGTCGAGTAGCCATGAAAATCACAGGCGAGCTTGTAGTGGTGATGGATGACAATTTTCCGCTAGGAAAACGAGCTGAGCTGGCCGGAATCGTGAAGACATTTCACACGGAGCATCCAGAGGTATTCTTGACTATCCGGACGACCTCTCCCGAACGAGTAGCTCAGATGATCCTGGACGGCACCGCTGATATGGGAATCAGCGCATCGGCGCCTGATATCGCGGGCACGAAAACTTATCCACTTTTTTATGAGCCAATGGTGCTTTGCTGCGGTCGCGAACATCCACTCTATTCAAAATCAGACGGAGAAATAAACGACGAAGCTCTCCAACGCTATGACTGCATCGACATTGTAACGAGACAACACTCTCAATCTCGCGAAATCATCAACCAACTGAATGTCCGGGCTCGTGCTCCGACCATGCAGGCTCGTCTGATCCTGATCTTGGCGGGCGCCTACATTGGATTTCTTCCGCGCGACTTCGCCTCGTCGTTTGTGGCGAGGGATTTGTTGAAGATCGTACGCGAACGCGACATGTGCTTCACAAACGTTTGTTCGGCGATCGTGCGTAACGAGGTTTCTCAGAGCAGCAGCCGAGAGCTCCTGCTGGAGCTCGTCCGGCGAAGCCTGTTTGAGCCGGGTTTCGCCAGCTCTGTACGCTAGAGCGTTCGCCGATCATGGCGGCGTATCCAGCGGCGGTGAAGTAGTTTTGCATTCGGTCTGGGTGGAGCAGTCGATGACGCGGCCGATGGCATTCCAGAGACCGTCGACGGAGCGTTCGGCAGCTTTGCGCAGGAGAGCCTTGAGCTTGGCAAAGGCATTCTCGGTCGGATTGAAGTCGGGGCTGTAGGGCGCCAGATAGCGCAAAGCTTGCGTCTGCGGCCTCAATCATCTGACGCACCCGTGGCGCTTGTGGCTGGATAAATTGTCCAAGATCACAATGTCGCCTTTGTTGAATTCGGGGATGAGGACCTTCTCGACATAAGTTTCGAAGGCCTCGCGGTTAATTGGTCCATCAAGTACCAAGGCGCGATAGTGCCGCGCGTGGTGAGGCCAGCGACGAAGGTTGTGGTCTTCCAATGACGTGAGGGACGCCGGCCCGCAGACGCTCGCCACGCGGTCAGCGGCCATAGCGACGTGCCATGTTGGTCGAGCCCCACGTCTCATCGACAAAGACAAGGCGCCCGGGATCGAGTGTGGGCTGGCCTTCAACCCAATCTTGACGCCGCTTCACGAGGTCCGGACGGTCCTGCTCGCTGGCGTGTGCCGTCTTTTTTGCGTGTGATTCCAAATTCCTCGATCGCAAGATCGGGTGTCGCCCTGCTGACGCTCCCGATTGCGCCAACGGCTTCCGCTGGCCGCACTGACCCTGAACCGGTCCCCAGCCTCTCGTGAGACAGAAGAAGATTTGCGTGATTCACGGTTACCCCTCCACCAGCGAGTTTGCCGGGAGCGCAAGCTCCGCCGCAGCTTTGGGCCGCGCTCCGGGGTAAAGGCCGGCCGCGGCATATCCGATCGCGGCTACCAGGCCGAGAGGTGCGAAGATTTCCAGCGCACGACGGAGACTGGCCCCGGCATCCATCCCCGAACTCCGGAAGAAATCCGAACCCAAGCCGATTAAGTAGGGCGCGAGGACCAGATATCCGAGGCTCGTCGCAAACAGAAAGATGGAGAAAATCTTCGCGCGAAGATGCGGCGGTGAAAGATTATTGATCAGGGTGTAGGTGGGCCCCGTGTACATATAGAGCACGGGAGCAAAAAGCCATACGCACAGCACCATCACAGACAGACTTGTGGTCGTGTAGGCAACGATCGATGCCACAGCACCCATCGCCGCGACACCCGCGATCGACCAAATCTGCACCCTCGCGGCCGAGCGGGACAGCCAATGCATGGCAACTGCGACCAGGATCGTGGCAGTGGTCCCGCCCACGAGGTGCAATTGTCCGAGAATGGCGCCGGCCTGGCCGGTGGTCAAACCATAGTTTCGCGCCATAAACGCGGGCGTCCAGAACAACAGCCCCCAACCCCATGTGCAGATTAGGGCTCCCCCGAGGATCACGAAAAGCAGCGCCTTCTCGCGGTAAATGTGCGACAGGGCCGTGAGCAACCCTCCGCCGGGTTGCCCAGTGCCTGCGGCGGCGTCCGCGGCACCGCGGACAGGCTCACTGACCAGGAGCAGCGTAACGGCGCCAAGCGGTAAACCGAACACGCCAAAAATCACCATCGTCGCGCGCCATCCATAATGGTCGGCAAAATAACCTGCCACGGCCGTGCCAAAAAAGGAGCCTGCACAAATCCCCAGCGTGAAGATCGTCATTGCAACGCCGCGGCGCACCGGTGGGAACCGGTCGGCGATGAGCGTCACAGATGGTGGCGCGCAGCCCGCTTCTCCAAACCCTACGCCGAGACGGGTTGCGACGAAGGTCCACATTCCTGACGTGGCCCCTCCCAGCGCGGTCATCACGGAGAAGATCGTTGTAGCTGCTGCGAGCAAGATGCGCCTGCTCATCTTGTCTGCGAGAATCCCGGCCGGAACCCCGAATGTCATCAGGACGAGGCCGAGCGCGAGATTGAGACTCGACACGCCGGCATCGGAAAGACCGAACTCTACCTTTATCGGTTGCAACAGCGTCGAGAAGATAAATCGGTCAGCGACATTGAGCGTGTAGATCGCCGTGGTCACGGCCAATGTGATCCAAGCCTGCGCGCCAATGCTGATGGCGGCGGCACCCGGATTGAAGGCGCTGCGTCCCCCCGCCATTCGCTCTTCCCTTGCTGCCCATTCTTCCTGGACAATTTTATGACTTTGTGAACTGAGTTTCGTGCGACTCGTCAAATTTTCTGTCAAGATCGATATCCCTTCTATATCGGGCCATGGGACAAGGCGCGCAGCCGTCAGCTTAGCTATCCTAGCGGGCAATACGCGTGCCAAATCCATAAGCTTAATTTCTGTCTATATGGACTATTCGTCGAACCTTCGTCGGAAGCGGCTCAGCTACAAGGGAGCCGGATGGAGGGAGGAACGCGTTTCAACCTGTGGCCATTCTTCCCGCCCAGCGAGTTCGGGCGCAATCTTCACGAAAGACTTGCCACGGCCCATCGAGCTGCCTCCCGAATGGAATCCGGCTTTGTCTGGATAAACGGGGCAGGCCCGCACTTCATCGGGGCTCCTGACTACAAGCAGTCGCGAATTGGCCGCGAGGAAAGCATCGATGAATTGATGGCTTTCACCCAGGTCAAGAACATCAATATCAGTTTCTGAAATTTGCCGTCGCTGGCCGCAGCCGAGTTGGCGTGCGTCAGGCCAAGTCAGGGACGGTGCACTGGCAAATTCAAAATAGGGGGAATCAATGTCGCTTCGTTACTGTGCAATTGCTGCTGTCCTCATGCTCGAGTTCGCCGGCGTTGCCGGCGCAGCTGACCTGCCAGTCAAGGCGAATCCGCCGCCGGCGGACCAGCCCGTTCTTCTCCGTCATCGATAATCGCGTGACGTTCTCATGGATGCCAAGGGGAACCGATCCGGGCATGTACACTGTAAACCCCAATGGCGCAGTCGACGGCACAACTGCAAAGCAGGTCTATTCGTTCACTCATTTCGATGCGTGGGCGTACGGTACTAATCTCTTCAATATCTCGATGTTCAAATCGGATCACAATGATTTCAATGCGCGTAGGTTTGGTGTGGATCTCACGCCCTATCCGAGGATTCGCGCCATCGAAATGGCGGCATCGAAGATTGACGCGTTTTCGCGGTCCGAGCCCGGCCGGCAGCCCGACGCAGAATGAGGAGATGCCCACTCCAATCCAGGGCCAGCCGGGACTTTCTGTGCCTTGTGGCACCTCGGGCAGTCAATTTTAACAGATCCGGTGAACGACGGTTTGGCGGCCGGGGGGTTGCGGTGGAGCGAGCAATCGGACCTTTGCAGCGGGGCACTCCGCAATAAGCGAGACCAAAACCCCTTATCATACCCCAATGGCTGGCGGCCGGTGTCTGTCCATCCCGATGGCGATGTTCTTCTGCTCCATGTAGGTGTCAAAGGCATAGTCGCCTCCGTCCCGTCCTATTCCACTCGCTTTGACGCCGCCGAACGGCGTCGGCAAATGCCGCACATTTTCGGAGTTCACCCAGACCATGCCAGCCTCGACTCCTTGAGCCACGCGGTGGGCTCGTCCGACGTCGCCGGTCCAGATGTAGGCAGCGAGGCCGTACTTTACGTCATTGGCAATGCGCATTGCGTCGGCTTCATCATCGAATGGTATGACGGTCAATACCGGACCGAAGATCTCTTCTTGCCCAATCCTCATTGTGTTCTGGGCGTCAACAAACAATGTCGGCTCGACAAAGTTACCTTTGCCGCCCAGTGCCCGGCCGCCCCCCGTCGCTATTTGCGCACCGTCTTGCGTGGCGCACTGGGCGTAGCTCAAAACCTTGTCAGCGTGGCGGGGATGAATGAGCGGACCGATCTCGGTTGAAGGGTCCAAGGGAGGGCCCACCTTGATCGTCTTGACGCGGGCGGCGAGGGCTGAAACAAATCGATCGTAGATGGAACGCTGAATGAGCGCGCGGCTCGATGATGTGCAGCGCTGTCCGTTCAAGCTGTAGATCATAAACAGAACCGCATCTCGCGCTCGCTCGAGATCTGCGTCGTCGAACACGATGACGGGATTCTTGCCACCAAGTTCGAAATGGACGCGCTTCAGGGTTGGTGCGCCTTGCGCCATGATATGGCTGCCGGTGGCCGACTCCCCCACGAAGGCGATTGCTTTGATAGAAGGGTGCTCGGTCAGGAGTTTTCCGGCTCTTTCACCAATGCCGTGCACGAGGTTAACGATGCCAGGTGGCAAACGCGCCTCCTCGAACACCTCGGTCATGATGTCCGAGAGTATGACTGCAGATAGTGGGCTCCATTCCGCGGGCTTGTGAACGATCGAACAGCCTGCCGCCAGCGCCGGAGCGATCTTCCATGTGGACAGCATAAACGGTGTGTTCCACGGCGTGATGATGCCGACGGGTCCGATAGGCTGGCGGATCGTGTAATTGAGGTGGGTTTGCGTCGGGAACGACTTGCCATCTGAAGCTTCCGGGGCCTTATCGGCATAAAAGCGGAAATTCTCTGCCCCACGGAGCGCGGCCTTTGCCATGTAGCGAATGGGCTGGCCGCTATCGACGCTCTCAACCAGTGCGATTTCCTCAGCTCGAGCTCCGATCCGATCCGCGATCTGATGCAGGAGCGCGCGCCGCCTGTCGCCGGGCACGTCCTTCCAGACTTTAAAACTCTCTTCGGCCGAACTGGCAGCACGATCGACTTCGGCTTCGCCGCCTGACGCGACCTTGCATAGAACGGAATTGTCCGATGGATCCAGGTTGTCGAAGGTCTGATCGCTTAGCACCGGTTGTCCGGCGATCCTGTGCGGCACGGCCTGCGACTTAAATCGATGCAAATGCTCTTGCGCTTTGCGCATATTGTCTGAATGGGGCGCGCGCGCCTCTTGTTGGCTCATGGTATCACCGTGCGGGTTGATGCATAATTGGCGAGGGGCGATAGATTTGGTGGTCTCACCCTTGAACGGCGTCTTTCACCACCGCGATCATGTCGATTTCGATCTTCAGACCGGCGCGAGCGAGATGGGCGACTCCCACCGTGGTCCGCGAGGGCGGATCCTTGGGGAAGTACTCGCGGAACACCTCGTTCATCGGAGCAAATTCATTGACCATGTCGGTCATGTGGATCGTCATTTTTAGCGCGGTCTCGAGCGAGGCCCCGCCGGCCTCAGCCAGAGCCTTGAGGTTATCGAGAGCTATCCTGGTTTGAGCCTTGATGTCTTCCGGAAATTCCCTCGTCACGGGGTCGGAGCCGGTTTGTCCGGAAATGAAGAGGAGCTTCTCCCAGCGGATCGCTGGCGAATATGGGATGCCAGGGCGCAAACCGGTGGGGGGAACGATGACTGTACGCGGCATGGTAACCTTGACGGCTAAGGGTGGGTCGAGGGCGGTTCAAACGACTGATCGATCGTGACTCAGTCAGCGACGTAGCTCGGCACTGATTGCATCAAGGCAGGCTTGGTTTCTTTCGTGGAGGCACCATCGAACGTCTCAACGGCCATGGATTCTTCAAACCAGCGGCGCGGTGGAGGTGCTCCCCACAGCGTTTGGCGTACGGGATTGTTGAGATTCCAGCGTATTGGCTCCGCAGAAGTGTTTCCCGTCAAATAGTCGCCGGTGTAGAGCTCAAAGCGGTTTCCATCGGGATCGCGAATATAGACGAACAACGCGTTCGAAATGCCGTGTCGGGCCGGCCCCCGCTCGATACTGGCCGCATAGCCGGCGCCAGCGAGCAGGTCGCAGGCACGAATAATTGAGAGCGGATCTCCAAGCGAAAAGCCGACGTGGTGGGCTGCCGGTCCTGCTCCAGTCATAACGGCGATGTCATGCACCGTGGATTTTCGAAATAGCCAGCTTGCCCAAATCCGCTTTTCGGGCGGATCGGATTCCGTCAGTTCGGCGCATCCAAAGCCGAGCTCTTCAGTGTACCAGCCATAACCGGCCTGGGCATCGGGCGTGAGGACATTGACATGGTCGACGCGTGTCGGCGAGACCCCTTTATGAAGATGATACTGTTGTACGAGCCATGGCACGCTCTTGATCTCGGCATAGTAGTCGATGATGAAGCCGAAGGGATCCTGGACTCTCAGTGTCTTGCCTTGGCCTATCATGTCGTTGTCAGTCCAGCGGGTCGCCAGTCCCAGGCCATCGAACCGCGCCTTCATGCGGTCGAGCTGATCTTCACTCGCAACCACGAACCCGATATGCCCGACGCCAGCGGACTGCGCCTTGCGCAGCACGAACGTGTGGTGCTGTTTGTCCTCCGTGCAGCGAAGATAAATGCGATTGTCATCGCGTTCGGTCTCGTGCAAGCCGATCAGGTTGACGTAGAAATCCCGTGCTCGCTCCAAATCCGTCGTGCGGAATTCGACATGGCCAAGCTTTTGAATGTTTGCGATGTCCTTAATTCGTCCAGCGCTCATGTGGCGGCTCCGTTCCCAGCGAGACGGCATCACCTTAGCGCCGGACCGGAGATGGTCTGTATCAACCGCTACAAAGGAGGACCAATCTCGCCGGTCACGAAGGGTCAATGCCGCGACCGCGTCGGCGGCTGTGTCAGCCGGTAGCGACCGCGCTGGCAGCTGACTGTGCCGACTTTGCGGAGCTTTTGCATAGCGCGTGTCACCGTGATCCGGGAGGCGCCAATCAGATTGGCGATTTGCTGATGAGTGAGCAGAACATCGGGCAGTTCCGGCAAGGCAATCTGCGAGAGAAGCTCTGCAATGCGGTCTTCAGGAGAAGCCTGCGCGAGCTGGACGAGGCGACCGGCGAGTGTACGTTGCTTCAGTGCGGTGGCGTGCGCAAGCAGGGATGCAAGCTTCGCGTCGGCCGAAATCAATTTGAGGAGCTCCTTGCCTGCTATCGGGAGTACATCGGTGGCTTCGATGGCGCTGGCACTGGAAAAGCGTGGTAGACCGTCGAACGCGGCGCCCTCGCCGCAGAGTGCGCCGGGACCAACGATGTCAATCAACAGCTCCTGCCCGGCTTGTCCAATCATGGTGATACCGAGGCGGCCCGATACCACCACATAGGCATGCGTCCCCGCGTCGCCTTGGCGGTAGACGGATTGTCCTTTAGCTATCTTCCGAAGAGAGAGATTCGGAGCAATTTCGACCAGTCGCTCCAACATCGATCTGGGAACGCGCAAGGTCTCGCTGACCTTGGAGCGGCTGGCTTTTGCGCAGGCGTTCGATCGAGTCCTTGGCATCGGGATCCCCGACAGCGTCGGCTTCCAATAAGCGGAAAACCTCACTTAGAGAAAAATGGTCGGGGCCTTGCGGCCCCGACCCAGTCTGGGAGGAAACGTTGTCGGCTTCGCCTAGTTGCGCGCAACGGCAACCGCCTTGATTTCGATGATGAGACCAGGACGTGCGAGACCGGCGATGTCGAGAATGGTCCAGGTCGGAAATGGGGCCGGCACATACTTTTCTTTGACCTTCATGAAGTCAGCCAAATGCGAGGTCAGCCCGACATGATACGAGACGAGCTCGACCAGGTCGCCCATCTGACCGCCAGCCTCTTCGAGGACGAGCTTGAGCCGTTCGAACGCATTGACGAACTGCTGCTCGGGCTTGTCCGGCATCGATCCATCGGGATTGAGGCCGATCTGTCCCGCGATGAAAATCAAGCCGCCGGCCTTCACAGCGGAGGAGTATTGAAATTTATCGAAAATGGAACCGCCGCCCGCGGCAGCGAACATCGGGTTCTTTGAGCTATAGGTCGTCTTTGTCATGAGGGATCCTTTCCTAGTCAATTAGAGGCGCGTTCCTGGAGAAAGCTCGAGACCCAACAGCAACCGGCCATACGCCTCGGCGATCGGCTCGGGCTGCAGCAAGAAATGCGAGCTCATGGCGTGGATATCGCGGAACAGACGCTCAATCCGCGTGCCCTCGGGGAGCATCGACCCGCCGAGAGACGCGAATAGACGCTGTGCAGACGTTAATGCTTGACGAGATGCGATGGCCACTTTCGTGCGGCTAAGTCCGCGTTCCTCAAGCGACAGCGTCCCGCTCTGGAGAATCTGCTCTTCGATCGCAGCCGTCTCGGAAAGCAGGAAGTCTCGCAAGAAGCTCATGGTGGCGGAGCTCGTTCCTGCGTCGACCTGGGCGATCTTGTCGTTGATTTGCGCTTGCTGATTGCCCGAGCTGACGCGAGCGCGAATAATCTTGATGCTTTCCTCGCTGCAAGCGGTCGCTACGCCAAGCGTCGGAGCCAAGACCGACATTGCGTTGGCCGTATTCAATGGGAAGTCGTACACAGGCTCGGTGTTCGGGCAGGTCGGGTGCTTCTTCCCGGCCTGCAATTCGGCCCAATTCATGAAGCGATGAGACGGAACGAATGTCTTTCCGAGGGTGATGTTCTTGCTGCCGGTGCCGCGCATGCCCATCACGCGCCAGCTTTGGTGATCGATCGTAAATTCGGATTGCGGGACGAGCACGACGTGAGGCGCGGGCCCATCGCCTTGTCCGGGAATATTGATAAGAAGGCCCAGCCAATCCGAAACGTCGACGCCGGAGGCGTACCTCCAACGCCCACTCAGGACAATGCCGCCTTCCGCCGGCTCGATCTTTATGTCCTGTCCCACGCCGCCCGTCAGCATGGGAACGATCGGAGATACGCCCGGCGCGAAGAGTTCCTTCTGCGCTTCAGCAGAAAATTTGCCGAGCATAATAATATTCGCGCTGGTGAGTCCGGCAAGCCAGGCGCTGGACGAACACCCCTTGGCGACGTGGAAGGTTGCTTCCCAGGCGAACCGGGGCGAGACGCCAAATCCGCCAAAGCGCGAAGGACGCATCAGGTCGAACAGCCTTGTGTCAAAAAGGCGTTCGGCGACATCGTCGGGGATCCGCCGCGCCTCTTCGACCCGCGCCGCCTGCTCGCTGAGCCACGGCACAAGGGCGGCCGTCTTTTCGACGGCCATTTCCGCCCCGCGCACGTCCGAATCCACCTCGTCGGCGGTCCGTTGAGCTAAACCCATTGCGATTGCCTCCTCTGGCGCTATCATCGACCTTGGCCTACCGTGCACCGTTCGTGGCGCGCTGTATCGCCGGATACGACCGGGTCATTCCTTCGAAAAATGAGCGGTGAGAATGACAAAAAAAGCCACTGCCACTTGGCGGATGACGGACGCCCTCGCAGCCAAACTGGTATCCTTCGAGGGCAAAGTGCGGGCTCGCCGATTTGCCGAAGGAGAACAGCTCTATCGGCAAGACGAGATCAATACTTGCTTCTATTTCATCAAGTCGGGATTGGTGCAGGTATCGATATTCAGAAGAGACGGCACCGAAGTGGTTCTCGAGAACATGGGCCCGAATGCGCTATGTGGAGAAGGGTCTGCTTTCGATGGTCTGCCTCGTTTTTCGACCGCGGTGGCCGTTGAGCCAACGGAAGCGCTCGAGTTCGACACTGCCCGCATAGAATCCTTGATGCGAGCTGATCCTGAATTGGCGCTGGCTATGCTGCGGCTGACCAGCCTTAAGCAACGTATTCTCGCATTGCGACTCGAGCATTTGGTGTCAAATGACCCAGAGGATCGGATACTGGAACTACTCCGTCGGCTGAGCCAGATGTTTGCAATCGATCACGAACGCGGACGCAAGATCATCACGCACTTGACCCACGAGCAGATCGCCTCGATGACCGGCACGTCTCGCGTCACTGTCACTCGAACGATGGGCAGGCTCCGCGAGAAGGGAATGCTGTTCATCGAAGACGGCTTTACGATACTTGCTAACGAAGTGGACAGCTGAAATTTCTAGCCCGTCCACCAAAGGTCCTCGGTTCGTGGAACGTTAGCTACGTCGCCATCCTCATACGGCAAGCGAGCATACTTTCCTCCGTGATAGAGGAGAGGGGTTGCAGCGGTCTCGGGGCCGAACATTTCGTCGATCTGGCCAATAAGGATTCGATGATCGCCGCCGGGGTAATCGTCAACGAGTCGGCAACGGAAGACTGCGTTTGCATCGTCGATCCAAGGTACGCCGCGGCTTTCGCGCCAGGACCAGGTAGGACTCGTCAGAGGTCGGCCAGCATGATGCATGGAGACGTCCTGCTGATGACCTGCCAATATGTTCACCGAAAAAGCACCAACCGTCGCGATCCGTTTTGCCGTAGCGCTAGTCAAAGATGCACAGAACAGGAGCAGCGGTGGATCCAGACTTACCGGTGTCAGCGAATTGACGGTCATGCCTGCCGGGCCGTTTTCGCCATCGACTGCGATCAGCGTGACACCGGTCGTCAGGCGTCGGAATAGTCTGCGAAAATCTTCAGCCTTGTTGCCATTCATTTGGGCGGCTCTTCGGGTTGGTGAGTTGACAGAAGAGCACGACTACCCGTTGAAAAACTGCGCGGCTGTATCTGGCAGCACATAGTCGTAGATGTATCGATCGTGGATGTATCCGTAGATACAGCCCCTGGAATGCGGCCGGTGTCACTTTGTGACGGTCAGCAGCAACCCCGAGGGATTTCATGACCAAGACCGTGACGCGTGGCCGCATCGCAACAAGCTTATGCGGGTTCATTTCCGCAAGCTCTATCGCTCTTGCCTGTGCCCAGCCTGGGTTTGCCCAGGACAAGCCTGAGCTGCGCATCGCGGCAATCGTCTCGGTGACGGGAGCAGCATCTGCGTTGGGGGCTCCTGAGCGGAGCGCGGTCGAATTGTTCGACAAGACCTGGTCGACGCGCACTGATCTGCCCTTCAAGGTCAAGGTCATTTCGTATGACGATGGCTCCGATCCGACGAAGGCCGTCAGCCTAACGCGGAAGGCGATCGAGGAAGACAAGGCTCATGTCGTCGTCTGCTGCACCACCACGCCGAGTTCGATGGCGATCCTGGACACGGTCAAGGCGGCGAAGATTACCATGATTTCGATGGCCTCGAACGCGGCAATCGTTGAGCCTGCCAGCGAACGCCCGTTCACGTTCAAGACGCCGACGTCCGACAAGCTGATGCTTCAACGCACGCTCAATTACATGAAGCGCCAGGGTATCAAGAAGATCGGCTTCTTCGGTCTTGAAGATGCCTATGGCGAGGGTGGCCTGAAGGAGTTGCAACCTGTAGCCAAGGAAGTCGGGATCGAGCTTGCCGCAACCGAGCGCTTTGCGCGGCAAGATACCAACTTCACGCCGCAGGCGCTGCGCCTCAAGCAGGCGGGTCTCGATGCAGTCTACATCCACGCGATACCGCCGTCCGCGGATCTTGCTCACGAGGCGCTCAAGCGGGTTGGCTACACTGGCCCAATTTACCATGGAGCTGGTTCGTCGATTAACGCGTTCGTCGATATTGCAAAGGCGAACGTCGAGGGCGCGATCGTCGGCGTCGGGGCGCTCAATGTCTACGACCAGATTGCCACGGACAATCCGCTTCGTCCCGTCCTTGCCAAATTCGCTGAGCTGTATGACGGGGCTTACGGAAAGGGCAAGGTCGACTTGTTCGCTGGTCAGTCCTGGGATGCCATGCTGCTTGCCGTGAATGCTTACCAGCACATGGCGGAAGCCAAGACCGACGACCTCGCCGCTACCCGCATCGCGATCAAGAACGCGATGGAACAAACACGCGAATGGCCCGGCGTGAATGGCGTCTTCAACGTCACACCGACCGACCATCTCGGATTGGATAAGCGGTCCACCTTCCTGTCGCAAATCAAGGGCGGACGTTTCGTCCTGATCGAGGAATAAACATTGTTCGACACGCTCCTATTCTTGCTCGTGGACGGCATCACCAATGGTGCCGTCTACGGTCTTGTCGCGCTCAGCCTCATTGTAATCTATACAGTGACGCGGGTGGTGAATATCGCCCAGGGCGAATACGTAACGTTGGGAGCGCTGTCGTTTTCGAGCGCGCTTTCGGGATCGTTCAATCTGTTCAGTTGGCTTGTCGCGGGCGGTCTGGCGGCATTCGCGCTGCTTGACTTGGCGGATCGGCGCCTGTTGAGCTCGGTCAGGATCCGCATTTTGTTGATCCGTTCGGTTTGGATTGCCGGCGTCCTTCTCACGGCATTTGCGGCGCACAAGTTTCCGGGATCATACTGGCTCGCTGTGTTGGCCGCGCTTGCCGCGACCGTTTCTCTCGGGACGCTGACCTACCGGTTGACGGTGGAGCCGGTCTCGGGCGCATCGCCGATCGTGCTGCTCATCGTCAGCGTCGGCGTGTACATGGTGTTTCACGGCGTGGCGGTCTTGATTTGGGGCGCGGAGCCGCAATCGGTACCGCCGGTCGTCGACGGCGGAGTGTCGCTGGGACCGGTCTTCATCACCTACCAAAGCCTCTGGATCTGCGGCTTTGCTGTTTTGGCGATGGCAGGCTTGTACATGTTCTCCGAGAGAACGCTCATCGGTCAGGCCCTACAAGCAACCGCGGTCAATAGAGTAGGGGCTCAACTGTGTGGCATCCCTGTCCGGTTCGCCGGGCAGCTCAGCTTTGCCATCGGGGCCGGGTTTAGTGCTGTTTCAGGACTGTTGCTGGCTCCGCTCATCACCGCGAATTATGACATGGGTTTTCCGATCGGCTTGAAGGGATTTGTTGCCGCAGCACTCGGTGGCATCGTTGAATACCCGACGGCGCTGGTCGGCGTAGTGCTGGTTGGTCTTACCGAGTCCTTCTCGGCATTCCAGATCAGCGCGTTCAGAGACGTCATCGTCTTTCTGATGGTGATACCGATCCTTCTTTGGCGAAACGCTGTTCGTCCGCCAGAAGCACACGAGCATTGATCATGGCCGAGAAGTCCATTCCGTCATCGCGGCGATCCCCCGCGACCGCGTCGATCGTTGTTGCGTTCGCAATGTTTGTGCTGGCTTGTATCATCGCCGCTATTGGCCCGCAGTACGACGTCACGTTGCTCGTCACGGTCGGCCTAACGTCGATCGCCGCGATGGGCCTGACGCTCCTGTTGATTGCAGGACAGGTCTCCCTCGGTCAGGCGGCGTTTATGGCGATCGGGGCCTATGTGTCGGCAATTCTGGCACGTGATTTCGGCGTCCCGGCTTTCGTTGCGCTCATTCTAGGCGTGGCTGCCTCAGCTCTTTCTGGTGTCATCGTGGGAGCCATCACGCTGCGACTAAAAGGGCACTTCCTGCCGCTTGCGTCGCTGGCAATTGGAATCGCGACCAGTGCCGCGATCGTCGCGGCGGGGGGCATTACCGGCGGAGCCTCCGGGCTGGGACAGATTCCGCCCCTCGCGATCGGCCCCTTGTCATTGACAGATGATCGCGGCTTTGCGGTTGTTGTCTGGCTGCTGGTTGCAGTGCTCGGTGGTGGGCTTTCCCGCCTGCTGCATACCCGCGCGGGACGGGCGATCGCGGCCCTCAAGACCGACGCGGAGATGGCCGAAATTTTTGGGGTCAATGCAGCGCGCTTACGCCTGATCGTGTTCGTTGTGGCGGCAACGCTGGCCGGACTTTCCGGGACGCTCTATGCTTACTACTTCAAGTTTCTCAGTCCTGCACCGTTCGGGCTGACCGCGAGCATAAACCTATTGATCGCATGCATATTTGGGGGAATGGCGCATCCGTTCGGCGCGGTCCTCGGTGCGGCAGCCATTACTGCGCTCGAGATGCTGTTGCAGAATACGGTTGCCCGCATGCTGGGTCTGTCGGGCAACGTGGAACTGATCGTCTTTGGGCTCGTGCTCATCTGCGTGCTGTTGCGCTGGCCGGGGGGAATCTGGTCGGCCCTGCAGCGCATTTGGCCGCAGTTCTCTGCAGCTCGGCCAGGGCGCAATATCGAGTTGACCCCATCCAAGCGTAGTACGGCCGGCGAGGACCTGCTGACCGTCACAGGTATTTCAAAGAACTTCGGCGGCCTCAAAGCGCTCCAAGGGATTTCGTTCGGGGTGGGCCCCGATCAGATCGTTGGTTTGATAGGGCCCAACGGCGCAGGCAAATCCACTACCTTCAACATCGCTACCGGGCTTCTTGCCCCGTCAGAGGGCGATGTTCTTCTCATGGGCGAGAAGCCGCCCAGACGAGTATCCGACCTGGTACATCGTGGGGTATCTCGCACGTTCCAGCACGTACGGATCATTCCTGAGCGTACGGTGCTGGAAAATGTTGCCTTTGGCGCTTATGCGCAAGGTCATGCGGGCATGATGTCGGGGATGTTCGGCTTCGACCGAAAGGAAGAGGCCGCAACCTATGCAAAGGCCTGGCGCGCCCTTGAAATCGTGGAGTTGGATGGCCTCGCGCACGAGCCTGCATCGCGTCTGGCAATGGGGCAGGCGCGCCTCGTAGAAGTCGCTCGTGCCTTGGTTAGCCGACCCCGCTTGCTGCTCTTGGACGAGCCCGCTGCCGGACTACGGACGGGTGAAAAACTCAAGCTGGTCACCTTGCTGCACCGGCTCAAGCGGGCCGGGATGTCGGTCTTGCTCGTCGAGCACGACATGGACCTTGTCATGAATTGTGTAGATCGGGTGGTTGTTCTGGATCGCGGGCAAGGACTTATGACCGGTCTTCCCGAGGAGGTTCGGCAGGACGAGCGGGTGATCGCCGCGTATTTGGGAGCCTGACCATGCCAAATTTGCGGATTAGCGGCCTAAAAGTTGGCTACGGCCGAGCGACGGTTTTAGAGAACCTCAATCTGGCGGTCTCACCCGGCGAGCTCGTGACTGTGCTCGGAGCCAACGGTGCTGGGAAAACGACGCTGCTGAACGGCATCATGGGATTGGCGCCGCCGCGCGCGGGATCCATCCTCCTGGAGGATGAGCAGCTCGTCGGTCTTCGTCCCGAGCAGTTGGTTGCTCGTGGCGTCGTGCTCGTACCGGAACGACGGGAGTTGTTCGGCAACCTCACGGTGGAAGTAAACCTGCGCCTGGGCGGCTATCGAACTGATGCGTCGTCGAAGTCGCTCGATCGCATCTACAGCCTATTCCCGATCCTTGCAGAGCGTCGCAAGCAGAAGGCAGCTACGCTGTCCGGCGGCGAACAGCAGATGCTCGCGGTGGGGCGTGCTTTGATGGCCGGTCCTCGCTTGCTGATGCTGGATGAACCTTCGATCGGGCTCGCACCGTTGATCGTCCAGGAAATTCTTCGGGTCATTGGCCAGCTCAAGGCCGACGGACTGACCATCATCCTGGTTGAGCAAAATGCAAGGCTCGCACTTTCCGTAGCGGATCGTGGCTACGTGCTTGAGGTTGGCAAAATTGTTCTGGAAGGCACCAGTGCTTCACTCTCAACCGACCCGAGATTGAGTCAGGCCTATCTGGGAGGTGCTGCGGATTACGCTGCTGCGCGGGATCAAGTCTATGTCGATTGATGGCGAAATACGTCAACTTCACCAGAGCTTCTCTAAGCGCGAGCTGTCTCCTGTCGAGATCGTTCGCGCTCAATTGGACGCAGTCATTGCGGTTGATGCCGGCGTTAACGCATTCACGCTGGTGGACGAGACTGTTGCCATCGAGATGGCGCAAGCTTCCGAAGAACGATACCGGCGCGGCGAGCCTATCGGACCGATGGATGGTATCCCGACGACGATCAAGGATACGCTGAACGTTGCCGGCTGGCCAACGAGGCGTGGATCGCGGACGACACCCGAAGCGCCTGCGACGGCCGACGCGGTCTCAGTGGCACGGCTTCGTAGCGCGGGCGCGGTGTTTCTCGGAAAGACGACGACACCGGAGTTCGCCTGGAAAGGGTTGACCCAAAGCCTGCTCAACGGAATGACCCTGAGCCCTTTGGACAAAACTCGTCACGCGGGTGGGAGCAGCGGCGGCGCTGCCGCCGCGACAGCGCTCGGCGTCGGCGTTGTTGGCATAGGGACCGATGCGGCGGGATCCGTCCGCATACCAGCCGCCTTCTGCGGCGTGGTCGGGTACAAGCCCACCTTCGGAGCGATCCCGCTTGAGCCGTTCCCGGCGGCTTTCTGGCAGCTCCCTCACATCGGGCCGATAACCAGAAGCGTGGCAGATGCCGCATTGGCGGCGGCTGTGATGAGCGGACCGGCTTCGTCGGACTGGATGTCGCTGGTCCAGACGCCGCTATCGCAGCGTCTAGAAAGAAAGTTGACGCCGCGAGCGCGCATCGGCATTCCCACTGACTTGAACCGCTACCTGGATCCCGAGGTGAAGAGAGGGTGGGATGAGGCAGTTAGAGCCCTGAGCTCACAGGCAGACATTAAGTCGGTCGAGCTTCGGCTTGATGAAGCTCGCGACATCGTAGCGACGCTTTATCGTCTCGGGTGCGCGTTTGCCGTGTCCCTCGTTCCCGAAAGCAAGCGCTCGGAACTTGACCCAGCGATACTCGAGTTTATCGAGCCGGTCCGCAACCTACCCGCGGAGACGTTGATCGATATGCAGCGCCGTCGAGAGGAAATTGCCAGTCAGGCGGCTTTGGTCCTGTCCGATACTGTCGATGTCCTGCTTACTCCGACCATGCCTTGCCTTCCTCTGCGCGCAGATTCTGCGGAAGCCCGTGAGGTCGATTGGTTCAAGTGGTGTCCGTTCACCCCACTGTTCAACCTGTCGCGCGGACCTGCGATCTCCGTGCCATGGCCGTCGCGGGATAACGGCGTTCTGCCGATCGGTTTGCAGATCGGTGCCGCGCCTGGCCGTGACGAGCTCGCCATTTCAGCAGCAGCCGTGATTGAGAGCATTGCCAGCCGAGATCGCGCCCGTCAGACCGGGGCATCAAACCATGGGAAATGAGCGGCCGAAGCTTCTTTCAATCGAGATCGATGCTCTGGCGGATGGTCAACCTGCTCAACTGCACGGATTTGCCTCAGACGCTAACGATGATTGGGTCGCGACGGGGTGGTTTCAAGCGCTGGTCGCCGCGGGTTATGATGTCATAGCCCCCGACCTACGTGGACATGGTCTTAGCTCTAAGTCTCGGAACCCGCGCGACTACCGGCTGGAGGCCTTCGCGGGGGACTGTATTGCGGCCGCGAGATTCTGCTGGGGCCATTCGAGCTTTAGTGTCGTCGGCTATTCGATGGGCGCGCACATCGCGATGACCCTCTCTCTTGCGAACCCGGATCAGATTGAAACCCTCGTGCTCGGCGGTATGGGCGAGCGAATTGCCGCCACCGTCGGGCTGGCGCCCGAGTTCGCAGATGCGCTGGATGCCGTAGCTGAACACAAGTTGGATACGAGCGCGCTTCCGTCATACGCGCTCCGATTCGCCCAGCATGCTGCGTTAAAGTCGTACAACGATCTCGCCGTTCTCGCGGCATGCCTTCGCGGGCAGAGTTGCGTCTTTGATCTCGCCAAATTAGCGCAGGTCGCGGCGCCGACCCTCGTGATGGTTGGAGAAAACGACAAGCTTGCCGGAGCTCCGTACCGGGTCGCTGGTCTCTTTCCGGTGGGGATTGCGGCAACGGTACCCGATGTAAATCATGCGTCCGCACTTACCAGCGAGCCATTCCGATCGCGCGCGATGATGCATTTTGGCATCGCGGAGCCCCTTGGCTGCAATGGAGGACTGTCATGAAGCCAATTGCGAAATCTCGGACCTATGCTGCATTGCCAGCACCGTTCGGTAAATTCGCTCACGCGAGCGTTCTCAAACTGGCGGGTGCCAAGCTCGTGTTTGTTTCGGGCGTTACGGCGCGAGAGTCGGGCGCGCAGGACACCGAGGCCCAGACAAGGGTTATCTACGAACGGATACTAGCTGCGCTCGAAGCTGAGGGGGGCGGATTTCAGCACGTGATGAAAATGAATGTGTTCGTGCTCGACATCCGGGACTATCCGGCGACGAACAAGATTCGTGAGGAGTTTTTCGAAGGGATTGATCCGCCAGCGAGTACGCTCGTGGAGGTATCGAAATTCGTTCGCCCGGAAGTGCGCGTCGAGATCGAATGCGTGGCGGCAATTCCCGAAACATGAGCAAGAAAATGCCAAGCAAGCCTGTCCTCCGTGAGGTCTCTCTCGCGGACAAGTTCGACCTGACCCAGGGAACGATCTACATTACGGGAAAACAAGCCCTCGCCAGGGTTCCGATTCTGCAGCGAGAGCTCGATCGTCAACGTGGGTTGAGAACGGCCGGCTATATCTCAGGGTATCGCGGTTCTCCTCTTGGGACGGTGGACAACGAGCTCCTGAAAATCAAGGATCGCCTTGTTGCGTCCGACATCGTCTTTCAACCTGGCTTGAACGAAGATCTTGCCATGACGGCGGTCTGGGGCAGTCAGCAGTTGGATTTCGTTCCCGGTCGCAAGTACGACGGCGTCTTTGCGATGTGGTACGGTAAGGGGCCGGGGGTCGATCGATCTGGCGATGCCATCAAGCACGCCAACATGTCGGGCACTCATCCCAATGGCGGGGTGTTGCTCGTGTTCGGCGACGACCATGCCGGCAAATCCTCCTCGCTTGCGCACCAAAGCGATCTTGCTCTGGCGGCCCACGAAGTGCCGATCCTGTATCCCTCGGATGTGCATGACATCTTGAAGTTTGGCTTGGCCGGCTTTGCGTTGTCGCGTGAGTGCGGACTTCTTGCGGGATTGAAGCTTGTCAACGAGACCGCGGACTGCACCCAGGCTGTCGATTTCTCTGTGGATGAACTCACGCCGACCTTGGCCGCCGGTCCGTCCGGTGCCGATGTCAGCATTCGCGTCGAAATGCTCGCGGTTGCGGCTCAGGACCAGCGAATGGTCCGGAACAAGCTGCCCAGAATCCACGAATTTACCCGACGCAACGCCATAGACCGAGTTGCATTCGGCGCGACAAAACCGACCCGTCTCGGCATCGTGACGGCGGGAAAGGCGTTCCAGGATGTCATCGACGGACTGAGGTGGCTCGGGATCGACGAGGCCGAGGCGCAGCGGCTTGGTATCGGGGTCCTCAAGGTCGGATTGATCTACCCGCTTGATCCTTTGTCATTGACCGAGTTCGCCAGTGAGGTCGACGAATTGCTCTTCGTTGAGGAAAAGCGTCCTCACATGGAGCTTCAAGCGGCCGCCCTGATGTACCATTCGGCCCGCCGACCAGACATCTCCGGCAAGCACACACCGGATGGAGCCACGCTCCTCCCAGTGGATGAGCCGCTCGATGCTGTTATGGTAGGGAAGGCCGTCGCGCGACGCCTCCTGGAGAGAGCACCGCAGGATCAAGGACTCAATGGGCTTCGAGCGGCCCTCGATGACCTCGAGCAGCGGGGGCTAGCCTGGAAGCGGGTTGATCCCGGTCCGCTTGCGCGACGACCGGTCTTTTGCTCGGGTTGCCCGCACAATCGCTCCACGAAACTGCCCGAGGGCTCGTTCGGCGTGGCTGGAATCGGCTGCCACGGGCTCGTGCAATTCATGGATCGCAATCCGCTGCCTTGCACCCATATGGGTGCGGAAGGTGTCAACTGGATCGGCCTTTCGCATTTCACCAATACCAAGCATGTCTTCGTCAACCTCGGAGACGGAACGTTTTCTCATTCGGGCTCTTTGGCGATCCGTGCGGCGGCGGCGTCCGACGCGAACGTGACCTTCAAGATCCTTGCGAATGACGTGGTCGCTATGACGGGCGGCCAGACGGTCGAAAGCGGATTGTCCGTTGGCGCCATGGTCCGACAGGTGCTCTTGGAAGGGGTGAAGCGCGTTGTCGTCGTGGCCGAAGATCCCGATGCCGTTCGTGCCCAGCAGTCACTGCCTGCCGGCGTGACGGTTGTTCATCGCACGGAAATGGAGAACGTACAGCGGGAACTGCGTGAGACGGAAGGGACGACCGTCATCGTGTACGTGCAGATCTGCGCCACTGAAAAGCGCAAGAGGCGTAAAAAAGGTCAGATGGCCGCCGCGTCGAAGCGCGTCGTCATCAATCCCGCAGTATGCGAGGGATGCGGCGACTGTTCGCAGGCCTCGAATTGCATGTCGGTCCAACCATTGGAAACGGAATTTGGCCGTAAGCGACGTATTGATCAGGCCAGCTGCAACAGCGATCTTTCATGCCTGGAAGGGTTCTGTCCCTCCTTCGTTTCGCTTGAGGGAGCCCGCCTGAGGAAGCCGACATCGCCCAATCTCGACGACGCGGTGGCTCGCCTCGCCGTACCCGTCTCAAAATTCGAGTATCAGAGAGCGTTCGGCGTTCTGGTCGCCGGTATCGGAGGCACGGGCGTCGTGACCGCAACTGCCGTGATCGGGATGGCTGCTCACCTGGAGGGACGGGGAGTTGGCATTTATGACATGACCGGCTCGCCCAGAAGGGGGGCACCGTCTATAGCCATCTGCGTATCCTTCCCACTCCGACGAGCGTGGCACCGTTGCGGCTGGGGTTCGAAGATGCCGACCTCCTGGTTGGCTCAGACATCGTCGCGGCGACCCAACTTGAAGCCTTGAAGACGGTTGGTTCTTCCACGACTGTCGTGATCGACGATCAGGTTGTTGCAACGCAATCCTTCCATGAAAATGCAAATATCAATCTTGATGCGGAACGGCTTGTTCGGCGCCTGGAGCAAAGGGCCGGTCACCAGGCCACTCGAATTGCAGCCAAGCAGCTGGCGGAGCGCGCCCACGGCGATCCTATCGTCGCAAACATGATCCTGCTTGGTTCGGCCTTCCAAATGGGCGCGTTGCCGCTTTCTTTGGAATCAATCGAGCAAGCCATCCGCCTCAACGGCGTCGACGTTGCCGGGACGCTTCGCGCGTTTCATCTCGGTAGGCTTTCGGTTGGCGAACCGGATGCGCTTGCGAATTTGATCGTCGACGCCGAAACGCCGATTGTGACTTCGCCCAAACCGGTGAACACTCTTGATGAAAAAATCGCGCTTCGGGTGAAGGCCCTCCGCGACTATCAGGACGACACCTACGCGGATCGTTTCCAGCATGTCGTCGACCTTGTCCGGACCGCGGAGGAGAAGGCTTGCGCCGGATCTACACGATTGACTGCGGCTGTGGTCGAAAATGCGTTCAAGTTGATGGCCTACAAGGACGAGTACGAGGTGGCCAGGCTGTTGACGGAACCCTCATTCTGGCAGAGCGTGGACGAGCGGTTTGAAGGCGGGTCACTGAAACTACATTTGGCTCCGCCCATTTTAGCAACACGGGATGCTGCGACCGGCCGCCCGCGAAAGATGGCGTTCTCCGCGCGCTATATGTTGCCGGTCCTGAGGTTGCTCGCGCGATTGAAGGGCCTACGAGGTTCTGCGTTCGATCCCTTCGGGTGGATGCACGAAAGGCGGATGGAACGCCGGTTACGCGATCAGTATTTGGCGTTCGCGGAAGAAATCGCGACGGGGCTTATTGCGTCGAATATTGAAGCGGCAGTCGCTTTCGCCTCGTACCCTGGTGAAATCCGCGGCTACGGACCTCTGAAAGCCGACTCGATAACGCGTGTCGAACCTCGCGCGCAGGCTCTGCGCGCGGACTTCCTGGACGGAGCGCGATCGGCCGTTACCGATGCGGCTTGGGCACCAAGACCGAGGCCGAGCCCAACGGACTAGTCAAATGGAGAAAATAATGTCCCCAGATCGTAGGCAAGTTCTCACGGGCGTCGCCGCATCACTGATCGGATGGAATATGCCGGCATCCGCACAGGAGGCACCCAAGGGGGCAACGACCTCCGCCCCGGATCGCGCGCGCGTGGTCCTTCTGGGGACTGCTGGAGGCCCCAGTCCAAAGGTATCTCGCTCTGCACCGGCCGCCATGGTCGTCGCCGGCGGCCGGATTTATGTCGTGGATTGCGGCAATGGCGTCGCGCGGCAGATTGTGAGGGCAGGCTTTGCCCTCAAGGATCTCAACTCAATTTTCATCACGCATCAGCATTCCGATCACAACCTCGACTATGGCAATCTGTTTTATCTGGCATGGAGCGCTGCGCTAAAAGGCGCCGTCAATTCGTATGGGCCGCCACCGCTGTCGAAGATGACTGAAAAATTCTTCGAATTGAATGAGTTCGACGTTGATTTGCGTATCCACGACGAAGGACGGCTTGATCCGCGGAAGTTGCTTGTGCCGCACGAGATCACGTCTGCGGGCGCAGTAATGCAGGACGAAAACGTCAAGGTGACATGTGCGTTGGTCGATCACCCGCCTATCAAGGTGGCACTCGCCTATCGCTTCGACACACCTAATCGCTCCATTGTGTTTTCGGGCGATACGCGCAAGTGCGACGCACTTATCGAACTCGCGAAGGGAGCCGACGTGCTTGTTTGCGAGGGACAGTACCTGCCGGGCATTCGGGGATTGGCCGAACGGATTGCGGCCGAACCATCCCGCAGGGAAGCGATTTTCAAAAGCATCTCTGGAAATGCACTGAGCGTGCAGCAAGCTGGCGAGGTTGCAAAGGAAGCCGGTGTCAAAACTCTCGTGATCAATCATTTCGTGCCGGGCGATGATACTGTTCCGGAATATGTGTGGCTTGACGCCGCGCGGGAATCCTTCTCCGGCGAGGTCATCGTCGGGCGGGATCTTCTTGAAATCTGATTAGGCGGTGGTCGGGCTGGCGACGATTAAGCTGCGTGCGCCCCGATAGCGCAAAGGGAAGGCTATGGTAGGTGATCTGAGAGGCGCTCGATTTCTGGTGATTGGAGGGAGTTCAGGCATTGGCCTAGCGGTCGCAAAGCAGGCTTTTGCGGAAGGCGCTCGGGTTCATATCGCATCCCGCTCGCGGGCCAAGCTGGACAAAGCGGTATCGGAAATTGGCTCCGGATCGGTCGGCCGGGAGCTCGATGTCACGGATGATGAGGCAGTAGACTCCTTCTTTGCTCCCGAGGGGGAATGGGATCACGTTGTGGTCTCCGCCGCCGAAACTGTCAGCGGCCCCATGCGCAAGCAGACGATGGAAGACGCGCGGAAGACGATGATGAGCAAATTCTGGGGCGCATACCACGTCGCTCGCTCGGCCAGGATCAGTCAGCAAGGATCATTGTGCCTGGTTTCCGGCTTCAGAAGCTTTCGGCCATCGGCGAACACCGTTCTTCAAGGCGCCATTAATGCTGCATTGGAAGCTCTCGCTCGCGGCCTCGCGCTGGAATTGGCGCCAATCCGTGTGAATGTGGTCTCGCCCGGGTTGACCGCGACGCCGATGTGGTCGGGGATGTCGGAAGGCGACCGCGGGACCATGTTTGGAAACGCGGCGAAGAATCTGCCAGCGGGCCGCGTGGGGCAGCCCGATGATATGGCAAATGCAGTGCTTTTTCTGGCGAAGACGCCGTTTGCAACCGGTTCGACCGTTTTGGTCGATGGCGGAGGGACCATCGCTTAAGGTGGGATCTTGATATCATAGGAGGGGGTTCATGGCGTTGTTGTCGCGGTTCAGACAGTGTTTGCAGGTCGCACTTCCTCTCATCGCAGCAGCGAGCGGCGCACTGCACATGACAGCTGCGGCGGCGGGGCAGATTGGCTATCTTGGGCCGGCTGGATCGTGGACACACCAGGCCTGCTTGGAGCTGTTCGGACCTTCGGATCTGGTCCCTCTATCGCAAGACGAATTGCTGTCAGCATATCAGAGCGGGAAAATCGATCGTGCCTGCCTGCCTGTTACGACCTCGCTGGTGGGAGCTACTCCCTATCTGGATCCGATCCTCGCTCTGCCAAACGTAAGGATCGTCGCCGAATATCCCAAAATGCTTGGCTATAGCCTTCTTGCTCGTCATGGAACGCGTCTGGAGGATGTCAAAGAAGTTCTCGGGCATCCTGTTGCCTTTGACGAGGTAAAGCCTTGGCTAGATCACCAATTTCCGCAGGTGCGACGGACCGCGGCGGCGAGCAGCGGCGCTGCGGCGCAAGCCGTGGCCAACAGCGACGCCTTGGACAAGGCGTCCATTGGCCCCAAAATTGGCGCGTCGATTTATGGTCTGGATTCGCTGGTGGATGGGATCGAAGAGGGCCCGCACAATGTCACACGCTGGTGGGTATTGGGCAAGGATAGCCCTCCGCCTACCGATAACGACAAGACGTCCTTGCTAGCAACTGTGAGTGATGCGGATCTTGCTTCCTTGCTTGCTTCTTTTGCAGGCGCCGGAGTCCAGATCCTGACCATTTACGAGCGACCGGCAAAAACAGCCCTCGACAGGCATCGATATCTGATCGAGGTCGCTGGGAACGAGAAAATGGAGAGCCTGACCCTGCTGCTCGGAAAGCACCCAGACATTCGCGCGCTTGGGTCATATCCGCGCCGATACTGACAGATCCTACTGGTCGCAATCCGAGCCATTCCGAAGTCGTCCGTTAAGAAGCCGGATTGAGCTGGGGCGGACAGGCGAGCGTTGGCCATATCAGCCGCAGGAACAAGGCCAAGAGTTCTCTGAGCCAGACGAGGATGCGGCGGAAGTTGTGGCCGACGGCGGAGAGGATGACGTTGGCGGCATCTCCTGCGCGGCCTTTGAGGTAGCAACGGCCGAGGTGACCTTCGGCCTTCATGTGGCCGATGATGGGCTCGATGGCGGAGCGGCGGCGCAGCTCGCGCTTGATGATGCCGAAGACGCCGCGCTTCTGGCCGGAGATGAAGACGCGCCGTGGGTTTTGTGCGTCGTGGCCGCGGTATCCCTTGTCGACATAGGCCCGCTCGATCGGACAGCCGGTGAGCGCCTCGGTGCGGTCGATGATGTCCCGCAAGGTGTGACCGTCGTAGGGATTGTCGGGCAGCGAGTTGGCGTGCAGCACGAACAGGCCACCGGGAGCCCGGCGGTTGTTGGTGACAATGGAGGCCTTCACGCCGAACTCGTAAGGGGCGGCGGCCTTGCCCTTGCCGATGCACTCCACCTCCGGAGCATGGAAGGAATAAAGCTTCCAGCCGCGCTGGCGCTGCTGTTGCGAGGTTGCGAGCGGATCTGCGCGGCCCGGCAGAGCGGGAGGGTGAACGCCTCCTCCAGTGCCGACTGGCCCTCGATCTTGCGGCGAATGTCGCGAATCCGGCCCAGCCGGCTGCGCAGGATACGCAACTGCCGCTGATGCCGCCTGAACTGTTTGGCGTGGGCGTATCGGCCTGCCATCATCGCGGCGGCCTTGGCCACACGAGCATAGGATTGCCGCAGTTTGACGCCGTGCCTTCTCGCCAGGCGGTTGAGCCCCTTGATGGCCGCATGCAACAGCTTGGCGTCGGTCGGGAAGCTGACGGCCTTCGGCTGCACCGTGGTGTCGACCGTGACGCGCTTGAGGTCCTGGCTGCGTAACGCACCGGCTTCGTGCGCCACCCGCAGGCTCTCGGCCAGCAACAGCTCCAGCTTGTCGCCGAGCCGCTTGCGCCAATGGCTGACGTCCGAGCGCTCGTGCGGGAAGGCGTGCTGGAAGAACTCTTCGCCGGTGAAGAACTGAAAGTACGGGTTGTGGACCCAGCGCTCGCAAATGCCCTCATCGGACAGCCCGTAAATGTGCTTGAGCAACAGCAGCCCGATCATGAAGCGGGTCTCGATCCCGGGCCGTCCATTCTCGCTGTAGAGCGGTGCGACCTCGCCGTCGATCCAGTCCCAATTGTCTGACAGATCGGGCTTTGCTGCCCTTTATTGACATAGCTTATCAAGGGTTCGGGGAAGGGCTGGAGCAGGACGCTGCTGGGCTCAGATCCATTTTCGCCAGAATTCCCGAAATGGTCATTGCTGCAAGCTGCTCCAAGACTTTTGGTGTTTACCGCGATCGCGTTGGAGTGGCGGTCATCGTTGGGCGCACGTCAACACAGAGCGACGTCGCTGTGGCGCAGCTCCTTGGCGCCGCGCGTAGCCTCTACTCGATGCCACCTGACCACGGTGCTGCCGCCGTACGAATTGTTCTCGAGGATGCTGCGCTAAGAGCGGATTGGGCCATCGAACTCGAGGGAATGCGTCGACGAATGGTCAATCTGAGGCTCAGTTTCGCCGAAGCATTACAACGTCAATCGAACAGCACCCGCTTTGATTTTATCGCTCGACAACGGGGCATGTTCTCGCGCATCGGGGCGACAGCGGAACAAGTCGAACGACTGCGTAAGGAGCACGCGATCTATTTGGTCGAGGACGGACGAATTAACGTTGCAGGCTTGCCAGAACATCAGCTCGATGAGGTTGCGCGGGCATTTGTTACCGTCATGAGCAAGCCGTCCAGCTGATAGTGCTTGTCCACTCTGCTCGGCTCTCAAACATCGGCGACGCCCTCACAGGAGGATGTGAAGTCGGTGGATTTAACACGGATCAAACGCCCGCGCCGGGCCCTCAAGGCCTAACACGAAGTTTCAGGCGCATCGTCTTCCTTCTCGCCGGTCGCGAGATCATGGCTTCCGCCAGCCGCTCGCCTCACGTCGTCTTGGACAGCTGAAAGCCCATGACGCCGGCCAGATTGCTGACCCGCCACAGACGACATGTCGATAGCGAATAGGGACCTTTGACCCGCTAGACGCTATCTCGATGACGAGTGCGGCCAAGCTCGCCAGCTAGGACCACGTCGCGAACCCGATTCCAGTTCCGGTCCCTGCCGGCGTGCGATAGGCAGGGTAATACTCCGACCAATCGTTGGTCAGTCCCTCGGACATCGCCGCCGTCATCACCCAGTTGAGGATTTCGGACGAGCCTGAATTCAACTCGTTGCGTGTCAGGCCGCGCAGGACCTGCGGATGCTTGCAGCGAATGGCGTTAAGCACCTTGTGATCGAGCTGCTCGTCGACGACGAAATGGCTGAGACCGCCGCTTGCCGCAACGGCGACGCGAAGGTTGCTCGGCGATTTCTCGACAATGCGGGCCAGCTTTGTGCCGATGTCGTAGCAGCGACGGGCTGTCGGCGCGTTCGGCGGATAATAGGTATTGAGGAGCACCGGCACGACCGGGATGGCGCGTCCCCGGAACAGCCGCTCGATGATGAAGCCATAGGCGTGGCCAAATCCCGCCTTCAGCGGATCATCGACCTTGGCAGCGGCTGCCACGTCGACGTCCTCGTCGACGAGGC
Source organism: Bradyrhizobium oropedii (assembly GCF_020889685.1). Taxonomy (GTDB): domain Bacteria; phylum Pseudomonadota; class Alphaproteobacteria; order Rhizobiales; family Xanthobacteraceae; genus Bradyrhizobium; species Bradyrhizobium oropedii. The sequence goes on along the minus strand of NZ_JACMYO010000063.1, from coordinate 14,366 downwards.
CGCGGATCAGTTCGAGCGCGAACTGCGGCTGCCCCGGGAAGCTATGCACGGCATCCATCGCATAGCCCTTCATCACGGTTCCGACCCAGCCCGGCGTCTGCGGCGTCAGGTGCTTCTCGTGCGTCAGGATCTCCTCGCCGTGGAAGATCGAGATCGCCGGCATGTTGGCATGGCTGAACAGCTCGGCCTGATCGTCACCGATGATTACGACCACGTCGGGCGCAACGGCCGCGAGGCGGTCGGCGATCGCATCAAGAGCCTTCTGGGAGGCGGCCTCGATTTCCAGAAACTTGGCTTCGGTCGCGACATCGCCGTAAGGCGCGCCGTTTTCCTCTGCGAGATCGTCGTAGCTGATAAATCTGCCGTCGGCCAGGTTCAACGCCTTGTTCTTCTTGTCGTCTTCGGCGCGCTCGCTCCAGCGCTTTCCCTCGAGTGCCAGCATCGGCGTATGAGACGCGGCAAAGCTGAACACGATCCTAGCCATCGGCAGTCCTCCCTGAAATTAATTTTACCTTGTGGACAATATTACATAGGGCGATCGGGGCTGCAATCGAAACCGGACGAGGGGGAGACGAAAATCCACTTGCAAGTTTGCCGTTTCTTATATATACCAAGTGGACCAATTAATAATCAGGCCCATGGCCAGGGAGAGATCGCGCCCATGATCATCGACGCTCATGCCCATCTCGTCGCGCCTGCCTCGCTCTATGCCCATCGCAGCAACCTAGTCGTCGCTCGCGGTCAGTACGGCAAGTTTCCGGCGGCGATCTCCGATGCGGAGCTTGAGAAATCCGCAGCTCAAAACGTGGCGATCATGGATGGCGTCGGCACCGATTTGCAGGTGATCTCGCCGCGCCCCTTCATGATGATCCACGGCGAAAACCGCTGGGAGGACGTCGTCACCTGGGCCGAGGACAACAACGACATCATCGCCCGCACCGTGAAGATGCATCCCAAGCGCTTTCGTGGCGTCGGCGGATTGCCGCAGGCTGTCGGTGTTCCCGTCGAGGCGACGTTCGATGAGATCAAGCGTTGCATCGAGCAGCTTGGGTTCATCGGCGTCCTGCTCAATCCCGATCCGTCCGAGGGCATGGGGAAGAGCCCGACTCTGGCCGATCCGTATTGGTATCCGCTCTATGAATTCCTCTGCAAGCACGACATTCCTGCGCACATTCACAGTTGCGCCTGCTGCGGCCGGGAAACCTATGACGAGCATTTCATCACCGAGGAGAGCCTCGCCATCACCACGATCACACGCTCGGATGTCTTCAAGCGCTATCCGACGCTGAAGCTCATGGTCAGTCACGGCGGGGGATCGGTTCCGTTCCAGGTCGGGCGCTGGCGGTCCAATCGGCAGATGGCCATTGCCGCAGGCCGCCTGCCAAAGGATACCGAGAGCTTCGATGTGAGCCTGAAGCGCTTCTGGTTCGACACCGTGGTCCACAACAAGAAGTCGCTGGAGCTGCTGTTCGACGTGGTCGGCACCGATCGCTGCATGTTCGGCACCGAGCGCCCCGGCAGCGGCGGCGGCGTCGATCCGGAAACGGGTCGGCCCTACGATGACCTCAAGCCGGTGATCGAGTCCATCGCGGAACTGACCTCCGCCGACAAGAAGGCCATCTTCGAAAGTAACGCACGCAAATTCTTCACCCGTCTCGACGCCTGAGCAGGGGAGGAGATCAGCATGGGTGCACGACGAAGCATTGAAGTCGAGGGGTTCAGCCATGGTGGGCAGCCAATTCCCGCCGCGTCGCGGGTCGGCAACATCATCATGACCGGCGGCGTCTATGGACTCGATCCGGCAAGCGGAAAGATCCCGGATCATGTCGGCCGGCAGGCCGAGCTGATGTTCGCGAACCTGAAGCGGATCATGGACGCAGGCGGCGCAAGCCTCGACCAGATCGTCAAGATGACGGTCTATGTGAAGGTGCCGGAGGCGCGCGGGGCCGTGAATACGCAATGGCTCGCCGCCTTTCCGGATCCAGCATCCCGTCCGGCGCGTCACACGTTCCAGAACGATCATCTGCCGGCCAACATGCTCGTGCAATGTGACGCCACGGCGGTTCTCGACGGTACCTGAGGTCGCGCCATGGACGGTCTGATTGCGCGGCTCGCCGCCCTCGATACCTGCGCGGTGTCGGACGCCCTCGACAAACTCGGCCTTTCCGGCGCCGTGGTTGGAATCTCCCCGCTCACCGGCCCGGTCAAGATTGCCGGACGAGCGGTCACCATCAAGCTGGGGGCGCCCCTGCCGGGGTTGCCGAAACGACATCTCGGTGCGGGCGCGGTCATGGCGTCGAATCCGGGGGATGTCATCGTCGTCGAACATCGTGGCCGCACCGAGGTCTCGGGCTGGGGCGGCCTGCTCAGCCGGGGTGCCGTTCGCCGCGGTGTCGCAGCGGTGCTGGTGGATGGCGCCTGCCGCGACATCGACGAGAGCCGCATGCTTGGTCTGCCGGTGTTCGCGCGCGCCGCAGTGCCGGTGACGGCGCGCGGACGCGTTGCCGAGCATTCCTGTGAGGAGCCGATCACATTCGCGACTGTCGCCGTGAAGCCGGGCGATCTCGTGATCGCCGACGGCAGCGGCATCGTGTTCGTCGACGCGGCGCGCGCCGAGGAGATCGTTTCGACCGCTGAAGACATCTACGCGCGCGAGCAGCGCATGGCGGAAGCCATCGACGCGGGCAAGGCGGTCGGCGAGGTCTTGAGCGGCGACTACGAAGACATGCTGAAACGACGGGAGACCTGAATGTCGGAGATCGCCGGTGAATTGAAGGAGATCGGCACCACCACATTGTCCGACGCGCTCGATCGCCTTGGCATCGAGGGACAATGTCTGGGCATCAAGGCGTTCGATCACCAGATGCGGCTCGCCGGACCTGCCTTCACCATCCGCATGCTGCCCGTCGGCGTCCATGGCGGCTCGGTCGGCGATTACATCGACGACGTCGCGCCTGGCCAGATCGTGGTGATCGACAATGACGGGCGGCTCGATGCGACCGTCTGGGGCGATATCCTCACCATGGTCGCCTCGCGCCGCGGCATCGGCGGCACCGTGATCGACGGCGTCTGCCGCGACATCGATCGCAGCCTCGATCTCGGTTACCCGATCTTCGCGCGCGGCAACGCCATGCGCACCGGCAAGGACCGCGTGACCGCCGACGCCATGAATGTGCCGGTCCAAATTGCCGGCGTCCGGATCGCACCGGGAGACTGGCTGGTGGGTGACGGGGACGGCATTGTCGCGTTGCCGGCGTCCCGGCTCGAGGAGATCCTCGCCACGGCGCGTCAGATCGCGGCCGCCGAGGCCAAGATCAGGGATGCCGTCATCGCCGGCGAGCGTCTGGACAAGGCGCGCGAGCGCTTGCGGTACCACGCCCTGCAATCCAAACCGACGCGCTGATACCCTCGCGCCCCGGCGCGGTTGACAAATCCGGTGGCCGGGCGGATAGCCTTGATCGGATATGGCCTGCCTCGCGGGGATGCTGTGACAACGGATCTGACCAAGGAAACCCTCGACGATGTCGTCAACCAGCGGCGTCGGCAGCAGCGTTCGCTCGACACGCGGGAACGGATCCTTCAGGCGGCCTTTGAGGAATTCGCCGAGCGCGGCTTCGAAGGCGCCTCGACACGCACCGTCGCGACGAAGGCCGGCGTCCAGCATCCGCTGGTGACCTATCACTTCAAGAACAAGGATGGGCTCTGGCAGGCGGTCGTGACGACGACGAGCTTCAATTTCGGTCAGCACTTCCAGGATCACCTCGCGGGAATGACCGGGAAGGACGAGCTTGCGCAGCTCAGGGTGCTCCAGGAGCAGTTCATTCGCTTCGCGGCAGCCAACCCGAATTTCCACTGGTTGATGTCGCATGAAGGCAAGCGGGAGAGCGATCGGCTCACCTGGCTGGTCGAGGAGCGCGTGCGCAACTATTTCGACGTCGTGGCCAAGCTGATCCGGGTCGCACAGAAGCAGGGGCGCTACGTCGAGGGCGATCCCTATCATCTGCAATATCTGTTCATTGGGGCCGTCACGCGTATCTTCATGCTGTCCGCCGAAGTCCAGCAGGTGATGGGACGCTCGCCCTTCTCCAAGAAGTTTGTCGATGAGCATGTCCGGACATGCTGTGCCTTGTTCTTCCGCGAACCGGCGGAGGGCGCGCGCCGGCGCGCGTTGCGACGCCGAAGGGAAAACGCCTCACCAAATGATCGGGAGGCTCTTGAAGCCACGCACCATCAGGTGACGAACTCGTTCGGCCGTGGCGACGTCAATGTCGAAGTCGCCTAGCGCGACGAGCAGGTCCCGCAGGATTGCGCGCAGCATGGAGCGGGTTGCGCTCGCGCCGAGGCAGATATGCGGTCCAAACCCGAAGCCGAAGTGACGCACCTTGCCGCGTGTGATGTCGAAGCGGTCGGCATCGGCAATGGCCGTCTCGTCGCGATTGGCCGACGCATAGAGTAGAGCGATCCTCGCGCCCGGCGGAATGGGGAGTCCCGCAATCTCGGTCGGTGCTGACGTCATCCGGGCGAAGCATTGCGTCGAGGTGTCCCAGCGGATCGCTTCTTCGATGGCGGCATCGACGAGCGACGGATCAGCCATCACGCGCGAGCGCTGATCGGGATGACACCAGAGCGCGTGCATCAGGTTTGGCAGGAAATGTCCGATCGAGGCGTTGCCTGCGAGCAGCACGGTCATCATGTTGGCCACGATCTCGGCGTCGCTGAGAGGTGCTCCTGCCGCCTGTGCCGCGATCAGGATAGAGAACAGGTCATCGTCGCGCTCCACGCGGCGCCGCGCCAGCTCCTCCGTCAACAGCGCAATGACCACGGCACGATCGTCCTCCGCGAGCGCAGGGCCCGCGGGGCCAGCGTGTCCACGAAACAATCGCTCCGAAAGCTCGCTGGCCTTCCGAGCGGAATCGGGTCCAAGGCCGAGCATGCGTCCCAGGGCTCCGAACAACAGGGGCCGGCTGATATCCGTGACCAAATCGCATTGGCGGCGAGGGCTCAGCACTTCCACCCGCCGCGCGAGCTCGGCACGGATCCAGGGGAGAACCAGCTCGATGCGCACCGGTGTGACTCCGCGGATGATAATGCGCCGCAGTTCATCATGGCGGGGCGGATCGATCGATCCCAGCGTCTTGCCGACGCGAAGCGGGGAATCGCTGAGCGCATTGCCCGCTGAGGACGAGAACAGATCGGGCCTTGCCAGCGCGTCCGCGACGTCGCGGTGCCGGCTGACGAACCAGAGATTGGTCTTCGGACAATGATAGGCCGGCTGTTCGGTCCGCATCCGCCGATAGGTCGGATAGGGATCCTCAAAGAAGGCGTCGCCGGCGAGATCAAATACGGTCATCGCCACCTACCAACGAATCCGGAGCTTGTAGAATCCGCGTGCCATCATGTGAGCGACTCGCTCGGCATTTGCGACGTCGAGTTCGTATTCGCCGAGCGCCGGCAACAGCGGCGTCATGATGGTACGCATCATCGCCCGAGCAGTGGGCGCGCCGAGACAAATGTGAGGACCGGATCCGAAGCCGAAATGGCGCGTCTTGCCACGGTCAATGTCATATGTGTCCGGATCAGGAATCACCCGTTCATCGCGATTGGCCGCGCCGTAGCAGACCACCAGACGGCTATCGGCCGGGATCGTTACCCCGTGCAGGGAAATTTCTTTTGTGGTCTGGCGTGCAAAGGACTGCGTCGAGGTGTCCCACCGAACGCCTTCGTTGACGGCCGCGTCGAGTTTTGTCGGATCGGCCAGCAATTTCGAACGCTCGTCCGGATTCTGCCAGAGCGCATGAATGAGATTCGAAAAGTAGTGGCCGATGGAAGCGTTCCCCGCCAATAGCACGGTCGACATGTTGCCAAGAATTTCCGCGTCAGAGAGCGGCGCACCGGCCTCCTGAGCCTCGAGCAGGAACGAGAACAGGTCGTCGCTGCGGTCCTTGCGCCGGCGCTCGAGCTGCTCGCCGAGCACGGCGAATACGTCTTCCATCACGCCCGGCTTCGACACGGGACCCATCGCGTTCGGGGCGGCATGAAAGAGATCTCTCGACAGTTCGGCCGCGCGGATAGCGGCGTGACCATCGAGGCCGAGCATGCGGCCGAGCGCGGCGTACAGAATGGGGCGGCTGATATCGGCCATGAAGTCGCATTCGCGGCGTTCACCGAATTCGTGCAGGAGGCGTTGCACGTCATGCTCGATGGCGGGCTGCATCGACTGGATCCGGGCAGGCGTGAATCCCTTCATGACGACCCGGCGCAGCTCGTCGTGGCGAGGCGGGTCCGTCGTGCCGAGCGTCTTTCCGATGCGGAGCGGCGAGTCGACCAGGGTATTGCCGCGGGCAGACGAGAACGTCTCGAAATCGTTGAGGATGCGGGCGACGTCCTCGTTGCGCGTTATCACATAATAGCCGCTCGGCTCGTGCCGGTAGACCGGATGGTTGTCGCGCAGGATCTTGTAGGTGGGGTAGGGATTATTGACGAAGTCACGGTCCTCGGGGTCGAAGCGAAAGCCCATGCGGTCCTCCCGGTTCCTTTGTCGCTTTTCTGCTCGCTAAATATACCATATGGAAAAGATAATGAGCAAGCCGCGGTCCACGGCCTTATTTCAGGCGGCGCGAACCGGCTTTCTGATTCCGACATGCTGCTCGAGGGCATCGAGGTCTGCGGCGATAGCGCCGCTCGCACCGGATCGGACGGCAAGACCCCGTTCGAGGATGATCGCATGCCGCGCCAGCCCTAGCGCGAAGCCGGCATGCTGCTCGATCAGGACGACGGCCATGCTTTCGCTTTGCGTGATGTCCGTGATGCAACGCGCGACGTCTTGCGCGACAACCGGCGCGAGGCCTTCGAGCGGCTCGTCCAGCAGCAGAAGGCGGGGATTTGTAACCAGGGCGCGCCCGATGGCCAGCATTTGCTGCTCGCCTCCGGACAACTGATTGCCAAAATTGCCGCGCCGCTCCTTCAGCTTCGGAAACAGTTCGTAGACGCGGTCGAGCGTCCAGGCTCCCGGCGCCGCTGCGATCCGGAGGTTCTCCTCGACGGTTAGCGGCGCAAACACTTCGCGGCCCTGCGGCACCCACCCGATGCCCATGCGGCATCGCCGGTGTGGCGGCATGGTCGTGATGTCCTGCCCACCGAACCGAATCCGCCCCCCTCGCGGAGCGAGGTGACCCGCGATCGCGAGTATCAAGGTCGATTTTCCGGCCCCGTTGCGCCCCAGGAGGGCGAGCGATCCGCCAACCTCAATGGTCAGCGACAGATCATGGACCACCACACCCTCGCCGTAACCGACGTCGATGTTCTCAATCTCGAGCAGGGGCTCAGCCACCGGCGACCCCCAGATAGACACGGCGCACCTCGGAATCGCCGGCGATCTCGCCCGGCGTCCCCTCGCACAACACCGTACCTGCCACCAGCACGGTGATGGTCTCGGCGAACCGAAAGACCAGATCCATGTCGTGCTCGATGAAGAGAATAGCGACGTCGCGAGGCAACGCTTCGATCGCCTGCATAAGTTCAAAGCTCTCGCTGGCGGGAACGCCCGCGGCCGGCTCGTCCAGCAGCAGGACGCGCGGCCGGCCGGCAAGGGCGAGCGCAATCTCCAGCAGGCGCTGGCGGCCGTAGGCGAGCTCCGCAGTCGGACGCAGGCAGTCCCGGCCAAGGCCGACGGAGCAAGCCAGCGCGAACGCTTCGTCGGTAGTATCCGTCTCTCGGTGCAGCGCCTGGAGCGGCCTACCCAGGCGGCCGTTCCGTCGCGCCACCGCCAGCATGATCGACTCCAGCGGCGACAGATGCGGAAACAGCGCGTTGATCTGGAACGTTCGGCCGAGTCCGAGCGCGACACGCTGATCGGTGGTCAGCCGATTGATCGGCGCGCCCTCGAGCAGAATGCTGCCGCTGCTTGGCGCGAGCACGCCGGTGAGCAGATTGATCAACGTGCTCTTGCCCGCACCGTTCGGCCCGATCAGGGCCTGGCGGCCGCCGGCTTTCAGCCGAAGGCTGACCTCGTTGGTCACCTTCAAGGCGCCGAACTGCTTGCAGAGGGCTTTTGTTTCGAGCGCTGGTGCGGTCATCGCGGATGTCTCTCGCGCGCCAAATAGTTCGTGAGCAGCGTCAAGGCGCCGACCAGTCCGCCTCGCGCCGTCAGCATCAGCGCGATGAGAATGAGCCCGAGCCAGAACATCCAGTACACCGGGTTGAGCGCGGAGAGCACGTCGCGCGCCCAGATGAAAGTCGCCGCGCCAATGAAGCCACCGATCAGCGTGCCGAGCCCGCCGACGGTCAGCATGATCAGGGCTGCGACCGACCGTTCGAAGCTCAATGTCTCCAGCGCGACGATCTGGGTGGTCTGGGCGAGCAATGCGCCGGCCATGCCGGCGATGGTCGCCGAGATCGTGAAGGCGATCATCTTGCGGCGGGCGGTCGATACGCCAAGCATGGGAACGCGATCGTGGTTCTCGCGGATCCCTTTCAGCGCGAGACCTTCGGGCGAATGGATGTATCGCCGGGCCGCAAGGTAGAGCAGGAAAGCGACGGCGTAGGCGTACCAGAATGCGGTCCGGCCAAAGAGGTCGAATTCAAACAGGCCCAACAGCGGCCACATGTCGATGCCTTGCAGGCCGGTATCGCCGCCGGTCAGCCACGGCATGCGGCTTGCGGCCTCGAACAGCAACAGCCCGATGCACAGCGTCACCATCAGCACCGCCGCGCCGCGCACCTTGGCGATCACGGAGCTGAATGCCAGTCCAAGTCCGCCGGCGGCCAGCCCGCCGAAGAGAACACCGGACAGCGGTTCGCCCCAGCCGTGGGCGGCGAGCAGTCCCGCCGCATAGGCGCCGAGGCCGAAGAAGGCGGCATGGCCGAACGAGGCGATCCCGCCATAGCCCAGCAACAGGTCGAGCGACATGGCAAAGAGGCCGCCGATCAGCATCTGTGTCAACAGGACGAGCTTTGCAGGAAAAAGAAAGTATCCGGCTGCGGCCGCAATCCAGAACGCGACCTCGATGGTGGTCCACCGTGCGCGGTTGACGACCATTATTCGTGCGAGGTCGAGTGTGATGTCGCTCATCGCGGGCGGCCAACGAGGCCCTGCGGCCGCACGGTCAACAGGGCAAGCGCAGTGGCGTAGATGATGAAGGCTCCGATCTCGGGCAGTAAATATTTGCCCACGACGTCGATGATCCCGAACAGCATGGCGGCGAGAAACGTCCCGCGCAGCGAGCCGAGCCCGCCGACGCTGACGACGATCAATAGCTCGGTCAGGAACTTGATCGGGAAGTTGGGATCGAGCCCAAGCAGTTTGACGCTGAGCGCGCCACCAATCCCGGCGAGCGCCGATCCGAGTGCGAAGGCGAGGGCGTAGAGCTTGTCGACATCGATGCCGCACGATGCGGTCATCCGGCGGTTGAAGACAGCGGCCCTGATCTTGGCGCCGAACGTGGTGTGCTCGATCAGGCCGACCAGCGAGACGAGGAGCACGAGGCCGGTTACGATCAGGAAGAGGCGGTAGCGGTTGAGGTCGACCGGCCCAATGCGCAGATTGCCGTCGAGCCAGGCGGGGACTGCAATGGCCATCTGCTCGGGCCCGACGAGGTAAGTTGCTGCTGCGATGGCCGCGTAGACGACGCCGATCGTGAGCAGGACCTGCTCGAGCTCGGATGCCTGATAGAGGCGTCGGAACAACGTACGTTCCAGGATCGCTCCGGTCAGCGCCGCAGTCAGCCCCGCCATGACGACGGCCGCCAGGAACGGCCAGCCGGCCTTGCCGATCAACAGCGCGGCGGTGTAGCCGCCGACCATTGCGAGCGCCGCGTGGGCCATGTTGGCGAAGCCCATGAGGCCAAGCGTGATCGAGAGTCCGCCGGCCATCAGGAACAGCACGAACCCGTAGGCGATGCCGCCGAGCAGGATATTGACGAAGCCAAGCATCGTGCCACCTAGCGTGCCGAACCTGGGTCCTTGACGTCCGGTGTCGATGCGAACTCGACGTTGACGATCTGTCCGTCGCGCTTCTCAACCTTTCGGAAATAGACGGTCTGGACGATATCGCGGGTCGCGGGATCGATCGAGATCGGCCCGCGCGGACTTTCGAACTTCGTCTGTTTCAGCAGCTCCATGGTCCGGTCGGGATTTAGCTCGCCCTTCTGGGCCTCGACCACTTGATAGATTGCCTTAAGGACGTCGTAGGCGACGACGGGCATGAAATTCAGCGGACGATCCGGCGCAATCGACTTGTAGGTGCGGGCAAACTCGCTATTGGCTACGGACTCATGCGTTTGCGTGTAGTGGAACGCGGTTACCACACCCAGTGCTGCGTCACCAGCTGCAGGGAGCGAGGATTCGTCCGTGATATCGCCAATGCCGATGATCTTGGCGGGATCGAGCCCGGCTTCCTTGAACTGGCGAAGGAAAATGGGTGGCAGCTCGCCGGCCGCCATGAACACGAAAACGGCGTCAGGATTGGCGTCTTTGATCCGCTGAATGTAGGCGGAAAAGTCGGTTGCCTTGAGCGGCGCGCGCACCGAACCGGCGATGGCGCCGCCAGCGGCCTTGAATTCGCGAATGAACATCGCTTCGGCGTCGAGGCCAGGTTCGTACTCGTGCACGAAAGTATAGACCGACTTGAACTGCTGCTTGCTGGCGTAGGTTGCGAGCTGCTGCGCCATCTCGGTTGTCGTGAAGCCGAAGCGGACCGCAAAGGGATGTTTGGCGAGGATCCCCGATGTCGCGGAATTGACGATGAGGAGGGGGACTTTGGCGGAGGTCGACAACGGTGCGACCGCCATCGTGTTGGGCGTGTAATCCATTCCCGCAAGGAAATCCACCTTCTCGCCGACGATCAGCTCCTGGGCGAGCCGCCGCGCGACGTCGGGTGCTGGGCCCGTGGTGTCGCGCCTGATGATCTCGATCTTGCGGCCTGCGACAGACTTGCCGAATGTCTTGAAGAACACCTCGATTGCCGCGTCGGATGCGGCACCGGCGGCGGCGCCCGGACCGGTATAGCTCATGAGCCAGCCTATCTTCAGCGGCCGGTCGTCCGCTCTCGCCGAAATGCAGGCGGCGAACATGGCCGCGGCTACGATCACGATTCTGGCGATCATGCCGATAATCCTCCCTGAAACCACTTTTCCCCGAAGTCTCTGGCGCGGACCTCTTGATACAAATTAGACCATATGGAAAGTATATGCAAGACAAACGGCCCCGCGCTGCTCCAGACCGGTGCCAGGGCAACTGCAAATTGAAGGGAGCAACATGACCCAAGAGCTCACGCGGACAATTGAAAAGGCTCGGGAGCACAGTCTCGGCGATCTCCTGCGCCGCTCTGCCCAACGCGAGCCGAGCAAATCAGCGATCGTCTGCGGAGATGTTAGCTGGACGTTTGCCGAGGTGGATGCGATCTGCAACCGGCTCGGCCGCGGCCTGCTCGGCCTCGGAGTGAAGAAGGGCGATCGCCTCGCCGTGCTCTCACGCAATTCGCACGCCTTTGCGGCGCTCCGGTTCGCGGTGGCCCGGATCGGCGCGGTGCTGGTGCCGATCAACTTCATGCTCAATCCGGACGAGATCAACTTCATCCTGAAGAGCTCCGGCGCAAAGCTGCTCGCTGCGGGGGCGGATTTCGTCGAGCCGGCGCGCGCCGCCTCGACCAAGGACTGCGCGGTCGAGAAGATGATCTGGCTGCCGGGTGAGGATCCCGCCACGGCGCCCGCGGGTCTCACCACTTTCGACGATCTCCTTGATGCCGACGGCTCGTTCCTGGAGGCCTCCGTCGACAACCGCGATCTCGCGCAGATCGTCTACACCAGCGGTACGGAATCCCTGCCCAAGGGCGCGATGCTGACCCATGAAGCGGTGATGTGGCAATATGTCAGCTGCATCATCGGCGGCGGCATGAGCGCGAACGACAAGTTCCTGCACGCGCTGCCGCTCTATCACTGCGCCCAGCTCGACGTGTTCCTGGGACCGCAGATCTATCTCGGCGCCTCCGGCGTCATCACGGGCAAGCCGGCCGCCGACAACATTCTGGCGCTGATCCAGGCGCACAGGATCACCTCTTTCTTCGCGCCGCCGACGATCTGGATCGCGATGCTGCGCTCGCCGAAGTTCGACAAGACCGACCTGTCAACGCTTCAGAAGGGCTACTACGGCGCCTCGATCATGCCGGTGGAGGTGCTGCTCGAGCTGCAGCGGCGTCTGCCCAACGTCAAGTTCTGGAATTTCTACGGCCAGACCGAGATCGCACCGCTTGCGACCGTGCTGCGGCCCGAGGACCAGCTGCGCAAGGCCGGCTCGGCCGGCAAGCCCGTGCTCAATGTCGAAACGCGGGTGGTCAACACGGCGATGGAAGATGTGAAAGTCGGTGAAGTCGGCGAGATCGTGCACCGCTCGCCGCATCTGCTCTCCGGCTATTACAACGATCCCGCGAAGACCGCGGCGGCGTTTACCGGCGGCTGGTTTCACTCCGGCGATCTCGCCACCGTTGACGCCGAGGGCCACATCACCGTGGTCGACCGCGTCAAGGACATGATCAAGTACCGGCGGCGAGAATGTTGCGAGCCGCGAGGTCGAGGAGATGGTCTACCGCATCCCGGCTGTCTCCGAGGTCGCCGTCGTCGGCCTGCCCGATCCGCGCTGGATCGAGGCGGTGACCGCGATCGTCGTGGTCAAGAGCGGCGAGAAGCTAGACGAGGACGCCGTCATCAAGCACTGCGCCGGGCAGATGGCGCATTTCAAGGTGCCCAAGCGCGTCATCTTCGTCGACAGCCTGCCCAAGAATCCGAGCGGCAAGCTGCTCAAGCGCGAGCTGCGCCAGCGCTTCGTCGGCGGCGAAACACTCGACAAGGCAATCCAGAGTTTGGAGACCTAACCTCGCGCAACAGTATTGGTCGGCCCTTAATCGAGAGCGACGGGCGGGCTGTTCACAAACGTTCACTATTCTCGCGACTAGATGCGGTCGAAGACAGACTCAAGCTCGAAAAGGGGGGCGACAATGTTCCATGGTCGCGGCCTGGCCGTGGGGCTGTTCGAGCCGCTGCACGACCTGTTCGATCGTTCGCTGCAGATGATCCGGACCATCCCGCACCTCGCGTTGGTGCCGTTGATGATCCTCTGGTTCGGCATCGGGGAGGAGCCGCGGCTCATTCTCGTCGCGATGGGTTCGCTCTTCCCTGTTTACATCAACACGGTCGGGGCATTCGCAACGTCGATCCCAAGCTGATCGAGCTTGGAAAATCCTACGGCCTTGGCCGCGCCGAGCTGGTCCGGTCCATCATTCTGCCGGCGGCGCTCCAGCCGATCCTGGTCGACATGCGCTATGCACTCGGTGTTGCCTGGCTCACGCTCGTCGTCGGTGAAACGATCGCGTCGCGGGATGGCGTTGGATACCTCGTGCAGAATGCCCGCGAGCTGCTGCGCATCGATATCATCGTGCTGGCCATTATTCTCTATGCCATCGCGGGCTGGCTATCGGATTTGATCACGCGCCTGATCGAACGGCGGCTGCTGCGCTGGCATCCGAACTATGCTGACAGGGTGAAGGCATGAGCGGAGCCAGCGTCAGTCTGCGCTCGGTCGGCAAATCGTTCGCCGGCCGCACGGTCCTTGACGGCGTCGATCTCGAAATCGCTGCTGGCGAGTTCGTCTCGATCATCGGACCCAGCGGAGCCGGCAAGTCGACGCTGCTGCGTCTCGTAGCAGGCCTGGATGCCCCAACGCGCGGCCGCATCGAGCTCCGCGCGACAGGCCACAAGGCAGACGTGCGCCTGATGTTTCAGGAGGATCGCCTGCTGCCGTGGCGGCCCGTGCTCGGTAATGTGTTGCTGGGCATCAAGGGCAGGAAGCAGGATGCCGGACGCATCCTCGAGGCGGTCGGATTGCAGGGGCGCGAAAGTGAATTTCCGATCGGGCTGTCCGGCGGCCAGCGCCAGCGTGTGGCGCTGGCGAGGGCGCTGATCCACGACCGGATCTGTTGCTGCTCGACGAGCCGATCGGAGCGCTCGACGCCATCACCCGGGGCTGCGATGCAATTGCTGCTGGAACAGTTGCTCGTCGCGCGGCCCCGCACCGTCGTGCTGGTCACGCACGACGTCGAGGAGGCGTTGCTGCTCTCCGATCGCGTGCTCCTCGTCAAGGACGGCGGGATCGCGCGTGATCTGAGCTTCGACCAGCCGCGTCCGCGGCATCGCGGCGATCCGGCGCTGTCAGCTCTGAAGGAAGAATTGCTCGACGGTCTGCTGACGGCCGAGCGCGATTTGGCTGCCGTTGCATGACAGGACGAAAGGATGACGATATGACTTTGAGGGGATCGACGCGCGGTGGCGCTAATATCTCGCGGCGCACGGTGCTGTCGATGGGGGCGGGACTTGCCG
>NZ_JACMYO010000062.1 GCF_020889685.1 Bradyrhizobium oropedii | reverse complement strand
GCCGGCGCCGAAAGCAAAGTTGAAGGAGCGACCGAAGGCGATATCGAAGCAGGTGGCGGAGATGCCTGATTTCGCCTCGCCGCAGCTCTGCGCCGCGGTCGAAAGCCCGCCCAATGGCGCGGGATGGTGCCACGAGATCAAGTTCGACGGCTATCGCGTGCAGCTCCGCGTCGAGGATGGTGAGGCCGTGCTGAAGACCCGCAAGGGGCTCGACTGGTCCGACAAGTTCGGCGCGATCGTGAAGGAGGCGGGCAAGCTGCCGGATGCCCTGATCGACGGCGAGATCGTTGCGCTCGCCGAGAACGGCATCCCGCACTTCTCGACGCTGCAGGCGGCGCTCTCCGACGGCAAGACCGACCAGCTGATCTTCTACGCGTTCGACCTGCTGTTCGCAGGCACCGAGGATCTGCGCCCGCTGCCACTCACCGAGCGCAAGGCGCGGTTGAAGGCGTTGCTCGCGGCGCGCAAGGGCAAGAACGTCCTGATCCGCTATGTCGAGCATTTCGAGGAGCGCGGCGAGGCCGTGCTGGACTCGGCGCGCAAGCTCGGGCTCGAGGGCATCGTCTCCAAGCGGCTCGACGGCGCCTATCGCTCCGGCCGCTCGGACGACTGGACCAAGGCGAAAATCCGCGCCGGCCATGAGGTGGTGATCGGCGGCTGGAAGACCACCAACGGCAAATTCCGCTCGCTGATGGCGGGCGTCTATCGCGACGGTCATCTCGCCTTTGTCGGCATCGTCGGCACCGGCTTCGGCCAGGACACGGTCCGCCGCATCATGCCGGCGCTGAAGGCCGCGGCATCGGACACCAGCCCGTTCGGCGGCGAGGACGCACCGAAGAAGACCCGCGACGTGCACTGGCTGAAGCCCGAACTGGTCGCCGAGATCGAGTTCGCCGGCTGGACCGACGCCGGCAATATCCGTCAGGCCGCGTTCAAAGGCCTGCGCCGGGACAAGCCGGCGCATGAGGTCGAGGCCGAGCGGCCGGTCGTAACCAGAGTGGTGAAGCCGATGGCCAAGGGGAAATCATCCGGCGAGGTGATGGGCGTCGCCATCTCCCATCCCGACAAGGCGCTATGGCCCGACGCTGGCGACGGCGAGGCGGTGACGAAGCTCGACCTAGCAAACTATTTTGCAGCGGTCGGCGAATGGATGATCTCCTACCTCAAGGGCCGGCCGTGCTCGATCGTGCGTGCGCCTGACGGCATCAAGGGCGAGACGTTCTTCCAGCGTCACGCGATGGCCGGCACGTCGAAGCTCCTGAAGCTCGCCAAGGTCTCCGGCGACCGCAAACCCTATTTGCAGATCGACCAGATCGAGGGGCTGGCTGCGGTCGCACAGCTCGGCGGTCTCGAGCTACATCCCTGGAATTGCGCGCCGGATGCCTATGACACGCCGGGTCGGCTGGTGTTCGATCTCGATCCGGCGCCCGACGTCGCGTTCTCCGACGTGATCGACGCCGCCAAGGACATGCGCCAGCGGCTCACCGCGGTCGGCCTCGAGAGCTTCTGCAAGACCACCGGCGGCAAGGGCCTTCACGTCGTGGCGCCGCTGCTCTCAAGTGCGAAGGACAAGGTGACGTGGAAGGAAGCCAAGGCGTTCGCGCAAGCGATCTGCCGGTGGATGGCGCAGGATGATCCCGAATGCTATCTGGTCAACATGTCGAAGGCCAAGCGCACCGGAAAGATCTTCCTCGACTACCTGCGCAACGACCGGCTCTCGACCGCGGTCGCGGTGCTGTCGCCGCGGGCGCGGCCGGGCGCCGCCGTGTCGATGCCGCTGACCTGGACCCAGGTGCGCGGCGATCTCGATCCGAAGAAATACACGGTGCGGTCGGTGCCTACCCTGCTCGCGAAGACCAAGGCCTGGGACGGCTATGAGGGCGCGGCCTCGTCGATCAAGCCGGCGATGAAGAAGCTCGCGGCATTGTAGCCGTCATCGGGCGGGCTTGTGCCGTTGACTCACGTCGTCATACCCCGCGAAAGCGGGGTATCCAGTACGCCGCGGCTCATCGATTCAATCGTCGACGCCTCTGGAATACTGGATCACCCGCGAAGGCTTTCGCGGGTGATGACAGTTGTTGATGCGGATAGGGCGCAACACACGCCCCGGCGCTACAAGCGTCCCAGCAGGAGCAGGATCAGCAGGATCACGATCACGAGGCCGAGACCGCCGCCGCCATAATAGCCTGTGCCGTAGAACGGTCCGCCGCCGATGCCGCTGAAGCCGCCAAGCAGCGCAATGACCAGAATGATAAGAATGATCGTTCCAAGTGACATCTCAGTTCTCCTCAGCCCACGGGCCTGTCGTCTCTGCCCTTCGGGGGAGGAAACAACCCGCAACTGTGAAGGTTCCGGTTTGAGCGGTGCGATAAAACTGTGTGATCTTCCATTTGCGGTGGAACAGAATTACATCAACAGAATCCATGGAGGAGTACACCACGATGTCGGCTCCGCTGATTGTCTCGATTCCCCACAGCCTCGGCCGCGACGAGGCGATGCGCCGCCTGAAGACAGGCCTGTCGCGCGCAGCCGCGAACGTGCCGGTGCTGAGTGTCGACGAGGAGCGCTGGGAGAATAACCGCATGAACTTTCGTGTCCGCGCGATGGGGCAGGTCGCGGCCGGACATGTCGACGTCGAGGATGCCGTCGTGCGTGTGGAGGTGACGCTGCCGTGGCTGCTGCAACGCTTCGCCGAGGTCGCGCAGGCCGCCATTCAGAAGAGCGGACAGTTGCTGCTGACCAAGCGCTGACGCGCGGTGTCAGCTGTGTGAGCGCGCGCGCTTTGAGGCTTGCCTCGATGCTGCCGCAACCTTGGCCTTCAGCACCGCGACCGGCAGACTGGCGAACAGTGTCGAGAGCTGAATTTTGTTATCGCCGCTGGGGAGGGCGTATCCAACCAGGCCGAGCTCGCCTTCAAAGGCCTCAGGTGGCGGCCAGCTGCGACCGCCCTGCGTGAACGGCGCGAACGATTTCGTCACCGCGACGATGACTGCCTCGCGGCCATGGCGCCGTGCGAAGGCGATGACACGATCGCGGTGCGGCCCGCTGATGGCCAGCGGTTCGTAGCCGCCGCTGGTGAAGATTTCGGCCGCCTCGTTGCGCAGCCGCAGCAGATGCCGCGTCCATGCGAATTTGAGCCGGCCGTCGCGCCAGCTCTGTGCCAGCGCGTCCCAATCCGGCGTCTCCAGCGCTGCAAGCGCTTCCGCGCGTGCGGCAAAATCGACCGGACGGCGATTGTCGGGGTCGACCAACGAGAGGTCCCAGCTTTCGGTGCCTTGGTAAAAGTCCGGCACGCCCGGCATGGTCGCCTTCAGCGTGATCTGGCTGAGCGAATTCAATGCGCCGATCAGCGCGGTGCGTTCTGCCAGCGTGTTGAGCGCATCGAGGAACTCAGGCGAGGTCTTGCGATCGAGGATCCGCTCGATGAAGGTTTTCACGCCGGCCTCGTAAGGCTGGTGCGGATTGAGCCAGCTGGTTTCCTGCTTGCCCTCGCGCGCCGCCTTCAGCGCATAGGCCTGGATGCGCGCGACCAGCGCTGGATCATCCGGGTCCCAGGCCCCGAGCAGGGCCTGGTACAGCATGTATTCGAACGTCGCCGACGGTGCGCGCATCTCGCCATCGAGCACCAGATGCGGCGCGTTCAGCACCTTCCAGCGCGCCACCGCGCTGGTCCATTCGCCGGGGGTTTCCGCGAGCGCCATGATCCGGGCGCGGGCGTCCTCGCCGCGCTTGGTGTCGTGGGTCGCGGTCGAGGTCATGCCGTGCGGCCATTCGCGGGCGCGGGCCTGCATCATGGCGTGGAAGGTCTCAGGCGCAATCGCACGCGCCGCCGGATCGCCGCCGACCTCGTTGAGCGCCAGCAGGCGGTGATAGCGATAGAACGTCGTGTCCTCCAATGACTTCGCCATCAGCGGCCCGGTGAATTGCTGCACCTTCAGCGCGAAGCGCCGCACCCGCGGCGCGCTGTGCGGGGGGCGGCCGGGCTTCAGCAGGTCCATCGTCAGGGCATCGCGCAGGAAATCGAAGATGCCCTCGTCGGCGGCGAACCAGTCGGCGCGGGCTCGCTCGATGGTCTCGCTGATCAGCGCACGGTCATGCACGGTCGGGCCGGAGCCGGTGAGATAGGTGCGATAGACCGGGAAATGCAGCACGTAGAGTTCGAGCGCCTGGCGCAGGCTGTCGGCGGAGAAGTCGCGGGTCGAATAATGCCCGCTGGCGATGCGTGCGACGAGCCGCGCCAGCACGATGAATTCGCTGGTCAGCAAGGTCTCCAGCACGCGGCGCTTGGCTGCGCGCAGCACCGGCGTCAGGTTCGGCGACTGGTTGCTGATCTGGCGCCAGATCTCGTTGAGCGGATCGAGGCCGGTGCCGTCGACCAGCACCTGGCTGATCGTGTTCATCCATTCATAGCCGGTGGTGCCGTGGACGCCGGCAAACTTCGTCAGCTTCTCGTCCTCGCCGAGGATCTTCTCGATCACCATGTAGAACGGCTTTGCCTTGGCGCCCTGCGCGGAGCGGATCAGGCGGCGCAGCCGTTGGAAATATTGCGCGGGATCGCGCAGGCCGTCGATATGGTCGAGCCGCAGGCCCTGCAGCCGACCTTCCGCAATCAGCCGCTTCACGAGGCTGTGGCTCGCTTCGAAGGTGGCGGCGTCCTCGACCCTGAGGCCGGCCAGCGTATTGACGTCGAAGAAGCGGCGATAGTTGATGTCGCTGGAGGCCAGCCGCCAGTGGCCGAGCTTGTAGTGCTGGCGCTCCAGCAGGTGGTGTAGCGCCAGCGTCTGGGTCGGGCGATCCTCGCCGGCGCGATAGGCATCGAGCCCGCGCGCGATGATCGCGGCGCTATCATCGATCGCCTTGATCGCCGCCTTCAGCGTCGGGGCTTCGACGCGGTTCGGATGGCGCAGTCCGCGGTATCGCGCGGCGAGTTCAAGCATGGCGCGTCCAGCTGCGCCGTCTTCGGCGCCGGCCTCGCGGACGATGGTCCGCAGCACTTCGCCGTACCGCTCCGGTGCGATCGGCAGGCGGTGCTCGAAATACCAGGCGGAGAAGCTGCCTTCATTTGCGTCGTAACGCAGCGCGATGTCGCCGCGCTCCAGCGCCTGGCCATAGGACGAGCCGAGGATCGGCAGCAGCACGCCGCCGCGCCCGCGATAGGGCAATTGGTCCCAATCGACGTCGAAGGAGACCGCGTGCGGCGATACCGGTCCCCATTCCAGCACATCGAGCCACCACGGATTATCGGCAAAATGGATGCCGACATGGTTCGGCACGAAATCCAGGATCAGCCCGAGGTCGTTCTTCTTCAGCGCATCGCTGAGCCGCGCGAAGCCTTCTTCGCCGCCGAGCTCCGGATTGAACTTGGTGTGGTCGACGACGTCGTAGCCATGGGTCGAGCCCTGGCGCGCCTTCATGAACGGCGAGGCATAGACATGGCTGATGCCGAGCGCCTTCAGATACGGCGCCACGGCGGCGGCAGCATCGAAGTCGAAATCGGCGGTGAGTTGCAGTCGGTATGTCGCGATCGGGATCGCCGGAGGCATTGTGCTATCCGATGTACCAGCGCACCGCCCAGCCGGGGAGGTCGTTCGACAACGCGCCGCCCCATATCGCAGTTCCCTTCGGCTCCGGTGTGCCGGTGATCTCTCGATCGGACAGATTGGCCGTGAGCCACAGCGTGCGGCCGCTGCCCATCTGCCAATGCGCAGTCAGGAGATCGCCCGTGACGCGGTCACCGCCGAACCGTGCCGCTGGGAGGTGCGGCGTGATTTCGCGCCGGCGCACGGCGAGCAGGTCACGCACCAGCGCAAGCCGTGTGCGGGCGGGATCGTGGCCGAGCGTCGCCCAGCCGAGCACCGCCGACCGCACCGTCTCCTCGGCAAGCGGGTCGGGAATGTCGTCGCCATATTTGGCATAGGCCCAGGCGAATTCCCTGCGCCGTCCGGCGCGGACCGCGTTGGCGAGGTCACCCTTGAAATCGCAGAAGAACGGGAAGGGCGTCGTCGCACCCCATTCCTCGCCCATGAACAGCATCGGCGTGTTGGGTGCGATCAGCGTCACCGCCAGCGCGGCTTCGATCGCCGCAGGCTTTGCGAGGCTTTCGAGCCGATCGCCGAGCGGCCGGTTGCCGATCTGGTCGTGGTTCTGCAGGAAGTTGATGAAGCAGGTCGGTGACAGCGCGCCGCTCGGCTCGCCGCGCGCCTTGCCGCCCCAGAACTCCGAGACCTCACCTTGATAGATGTAGCCGGACGACAGCGCGCGTGCGAGGTCCTGCTTCGGTGAGCGGTAATCGCCATAGTAGCCCTGGGCTTCGCCGGTCAGCAGCACATGCCAGGCGTGGTGATAGTCGTCGTTCCACTGGCCGCGGAATTTGCCATGCGGCGGGTCCTCTGCGGCATCGAGCAGGCTTGCGATGTTGTCGCCGTTCTCCAGCACGAGGTTGATCTGCCGGCCGGTCTCGGTGGCTAGCTGGCCGGCGGCCTTGCTGAAGTCGTGCAGGATGGAGACTTCGCCGGCTTCGACGATGGTGTTGACGGCGTCGAACCGCAGCCCGTCGAAGCGGTAGTCGCGCAGCCAGCTCACGACGCTGCCGATCGCAAAGGCGCGCACTTCGGGCACGCGGTAGTCGATCGCGCTGCCCCATGGCGTGTGCGCGTCGCTGAAAAAGGCGGGCGCATAGCGGCCGAGATAATTCCCCTCGGGTCCGAAATGATTGTAGACCACGTCGAGCATCACCATCAGCCCGCGCAGATGCGCCTCGTCGATCAGGGTCTTGAGGTCTTCGGTCATGCCATAGGCACTGTCGGGCGCGTACCACAGCACGCCGTCGTAGCCCCAGTTGCGCGTCCCTGCGAAATCCGCCAGCGGCATCAGTTCGATCGCGGTGATGCCGGTTGCGACGAGGTGATCGAGCTTGTCGATCATCGCGCGATAGGTGCCCTCCGGCGTGAAGGTGCCGACGTGAGCCTCGAGGACGACGGCCTCATGCCACGGCCGTCCGCGCCACTCGGTCGCGCGCCATTTGAAGGCGGTGTGATCGATCACCTCGCTCGGGCCGAACACGTCGTCCGGCTGGAATGCGGAGGCGGGATCGGGCACATCGACTTCGTCATCGATGCGGAATTTATAACGGGTGCCCGCCCGTGCGCCCGGAATCTCGGCAACGTACCAGCCGGCCGCATCGCGCGTGAGTGCATGCGGTTTGTCGAGCAGGAGGTCGACACGCCTGGCTGCCGGCGCCCACAGCCGGAAGCGCGCGCCATCGGGCGTCAGCTCAGCGCCGAAATGCTGCCTGCTCATGCGGAGCCCGCAAATGCCAGCACCGAGCGCGGCGGTGCCGTGGTGTCGGTGCCGGATGCGAATTGGTCACCGGTCTGCTCCGCCTTGGTGGTGTTCAAGACCTGCCGCCAGCTGCTGTATTCCGCCATCCTCGGCATCCTGAACACGATCTCCTGCGGCGCGGCATTCAGCACGATAAAGATCGGCGCCTGGCCTTGTTCCATCGGCCCCAGCACGTAGGCGAGGAACCGGCTTTCCGGGAATTTCCAGTCGGACTCCTTCATCTCCTCTGCCGCCGGCGTCAGCCACAGCACGCCGTAGCTGCCGTCGCCGCGGCGGCCGTCGAGCCAGCTCTGGCAGCGGATTTGACCGAAGCGCTGGCGCAGCGCGGTGAGATGGCCGATGAAATCGATGGCGTCGTCGTCCGTGCCGAGATTCTCCCAGCCGATCCAGCCGGTCTCGTTGTCCTGGCAATAGGCGTTGTTGTTGCCGCCTTGCGTGTTGGCGACCTCGTCGCCGGCGAGGATCAGCGGCGTGCCCTGGGCAAGCAGCAGGCAGGCCAGCGCATTCCTTCTGAGCTGGCGGCGCAGCGCGATGATCGCGGGATCATCGGTCGGGCCTTCGTGGCCGCAATTGTTGCTGTGATTGTCGTTGGAGCCGTCGCGATTGTCCTCGCCGTTGGCTTCGTTGTGCTTCTCATTGTAGCTGAAGAGATCGGCGAGCGTGAAGCCGTCATGCACCGTGATGTGGTTGACGCTGGCGCGGGTCGCGCGGTTGTCGTGGTGAAACAAATCCGACGAGGCGGTCATGCGGCCCGAGATGTCGCCGATCAGGCTGCCTTCGCCGCTCCAGTAGCGCCGCATCGCGCTGCGATAGCGGTCATTCCACTCCGACCATTGCGACGGAAACGCACCGACCTGATAGCCGCCGAGACCGAGATCCCAGGGTTCGGCGACCATCTTTGCGGTCGCCAGCACCGGGTCCTGGCGTATTGCGGTGAGGAAGGGATGGTTGCGATCGAACCCGTTCGGTCCGCGGGCAAGTGTCGTGGCAAGATCGCAGCGGAAGCCGTCGACATGGCAGACCTCGACCCAATAGCGCAGCGAATCCATCACCATCTGCAGCACGCGCGGATGGGTGAGATTGACCGAGCTGCCGCAGCCGGTGAAGTCGTCGTAGAAGCGCGGGTTCTCGCGGTTCAGCCAGTAGTAGGAGGCATTGTCGATGCCGCGGAAGCACAGCGTCGGGCCCATATGGTTGCCCTCGGCGGTGTGGTTGTAGACGACGTCGAGCAGCACCTCGATGCCGGCATCGTGCAGTCGCGCGACTGTCGTACGAAACGAATCCAGCGCATTGTCCTGGGCGTAGCGTGCCTCGGGTGCGAAGAAGGCGATGGTGTTGTAACCCCAGTAATTCGAAAGCTTCTTCTCGACCAGGATGCGGTCGTCGATCAGCCCATGGATCGGCAACAGCTCGATGGTGGTGACGCCAAGCCGCTTCAGGTGATCGATCATCGCCGGCGACGACAGCCCGCCATAGGTGCCGCGCAGGTTCGGCGGCACGTCCTCGCGCTTCTGCGTCAGGCCCTTGACGTGCGCCTCGTAGATGATGGTGTCTTCCCAGGGAATGTGCGGCCGGATCTCGCGGCGACCCCAGTTGAAGGTCTCGTCGACCACGACCGCCTTCGGCATGCCGCGGGCATTGTCGCGCCGGTCGAACGAGAGATCCTCGCGTGCGCTGCCGGTGCGGTAGGCGAAATGCGCATCGCTCCACACCAGCCGGCCCGCCAGCCGCTTGGCGTAGGGATCGAGCAGCAGCTTGTTGGCGTTGAAACGGTGGCCGCGCTCCGGCGCATAGGGCCCGTAGACGCGGTAGCCGTAAAGCTGGCCCGGCGAGACGTCGTTGAGATAGCAGTGCCAGACGTCCTCGGTGCGCTCCGGCATCTCGATCCGCTCGAGCTCGCGGCGGCCCTGGCCGTCGAACAGGCACAGCTCCACCTTCTCCGCGTTGGCCGAGAACAGCGCAAAATTGGTGCCCCTGCCGTCCCAGCTTGCACCGAGCCGTGCGGACGTTCCTCCGGTCAGTCGCATGAATCAGCTTTCCGGTACGAGGAAGATCGCTGCCAGCGGCGGAATGGTGAGGCTGAGCTCCGGCGTGGCGCCCTCCGAGGCACGGACCTCGCCGACATTGCCGACATTGGTGCCGCCGTAATGGGAGGAATCCGAGTTGAACACCTCGTGCCACTTGCCTGCGAACGGCACCCGGACGCGATAGTTGCGATAGACGTTGGGCGAGAAGTTCAGGACCACGAGGCAGCGGGCGCGCGCGTCATTGCCCTTGCGGATCCAGCCGAACACATTGTTGTTGGCGTCGTCGGTGACGACCCATTCGAACCCGGCCTGGTCGCAGTCGAGCTCGTGCAGCGCCGGCAGCGCGCGGTAGAGCCGATTGAGATCGCGGACCAGGTTCTGGATGCCGCTATGCCTCGGCTGTTGCAGCAAATGCCAATCGATCGAATGGTCGTGATTCCACTCGCGCTCCTGGCCGAACTCGCAGCCCATGAACATCAGCTTCTTGCCGGGGTGGCCGAACATGAAGCTGTAATAGGCGCGCAGATTGGCAAAGCGCTGCCAGTCGTCGCCGGGCATGCGGCCGAGGATCGAGCGCTTGCCGTGCACGACCTCGTCGTGGGACAGCGGCAGGATGAAGTTCTCCGAGAAGGCGTAGTGCAAGCCGAACAGGATGTCGCCGTGATGGAATTTGCGGTGGATGGGATCCTTGCCGATATATTTCAGCGTGTCGTGCATCCAGCCCATATTCCACTTGTAGCCGAAGCCGAGCCCGCCATATTCGACCGGGCGCGACACCTGCGGCCACGCCGTGGACTCTTCCGCCGCCGTCGTTGCCTGCGGAAAATGTGCGAACAGCTCGGTGTTGAAGCGGCGCAGGAAATCGATCGCCTCGATATTCTCGCGGCCGCCATATTTGTTCGGGATCCAGCCACCGGCGGGACGGCTGTAGTCGAGATAGAGCATCGAGGCGACGGCATCGACGCGCAGCCCATCGATGCCGTAGCGATCGAGCCAGAACAGCGCATTCGACACCAGGAAGTTGGTGACCTCGGTGCGCCCGTAATTGTAGATCAGCGTGCCCCAATCGAGGTGGCGGCCTTGCAGCGGATTGGCGTGCTCATAGAGCGCGGTGCCGTCGAAATTGCCGAGACCGTGGGGATCGTCGGGGAAATGCCCGGGGACCCAGTCGAGCAGCACGGCAACCCCTGCGCCGTGGCAGGCGTCGATCAGCGCGGCGAAATCGTCGGGCGAGCCGAACCGGCTGGTCGGCGCGAACATGCCGGTCGGCTGATAGCCCCAAGAGCCGTCGAATGGATGCTCGGTGATGGGCAGGAATTCGACATGAGTGAAGCCCATGTCACGGGCATAGGCCGGTAGTTGCTCCGCCATCTCGCGATAGGTCAGCCACTCGTTGCGGCCCTTGCGGCGCCACGATCCGAGATGAACCTCGTAGATCGACATCGGCGAGCTCAGCGCGTTGACGCGATCGGGCGCCGGGCGCGGATGCGGGATCTTGCGCTCGTCGAGCACGATCGAGGCGGTCTTCGGGCGCACCTCGGCGGCGAACGCCAGGGGATCGGACTTCAGCGGCTGATGCTGGCCGTTGCGCCCGATGATCTCGAACTTGTAGTGGTCGCCGACGCGTGCGCGCGGGATGAACAGCTCCCAATAGCCCGGGCCGCGTACCCGCATCGGATGCCGCCGTCCGTCCCAGAAATTGAAGTCGCCGACCACGCTGACCCGCCGCGCATTGGGCGCCAGCACCACGAAGCCGATGCCGTCGACGCCGTCGAGCGTCATCGGATGGGCGCCGAGCGTGTCGTAGACGCGCAGATGCGTGCCTTCGCCGAGCAGATAGAGATCGAAATCGCTCAGGATCGGCGGAAAGCGGTAGGCATCCTCCAGCTCGACGACGTTGTCGCCGAAGCGGGCGCGGAGCTGGTAGCGCGTCGAGCCGTTCGGCAAGGGACCCGCGAACAGGCCTGCGTCATGGATTTTGGCCAGCGGCGCCGCCTCGCCATGCTCGCCGATCGCCTCGACATTGCTGGCATCAGGCAGGAAGGCGCGCACGACGTTGCGATCCCCCTCGGCGTGGAGCCCGAGATAGTGGAAGGGATCGGAGTGGCGGCCCTCGATGATGGCATAGGCCTCGGCGGGCAGTTTGGTCATGCAACCTCATGCGGCTGTTGGGCCAGGAGTCTCAACAGGCCAGTCAGTGGGACGCGGAGCCAATCCGGCCGGTTGGCCAGCTCATACTCGATCTCGTAGAAGGCTTTCTCAAGCAGGAAAAAGTTGAGCAGTCGGTCGGCCGCCCTGGCGTCTGCCGGCCACAGGCGCTGTCCGGCCATGGTCTCGCGATAGGCGGTCAAAAGGACCTCCGTGGCCTGGTCGCGCCATTCGGCGAGAGCCAGGCTCAGCCTGCCGCTCTCGTCGGGCGCGACCCTGAGCGCGCGTTCCAGCGCCGCGGTCGCGGCATAGTCGATCGAACGGATCAGGCCGGCGACGTCGCGGGCCGCCGGCGCCTTGCGCCGCCGCTCGGCGATGGTGCGGCCGGGTCCGCCGTCGAAATCGATGATGAAGATGTCGTCCTTGGCGACCAGGAGCTGGCCGAGATGCAGGTCGCCGTGATGGCGGATGTTGAAGCCGTCGGTCTCGCGCGGCAGCAGCGCCTTCAGCCGCTCCGGCAGCATGTCGTGCTGGGCCTGCAACTGATCGGCCAGCAGCCGCTCGGGCTCCTTGAGGGAGCCGCGGCGCTGCTTCAGCGTGTCGAACACGCGCTCGGCACGCGCCATGATCTCGTCGATCCAGCGCTGCAGGTCTTCGGGCCTGGTCGGCTCGGGCGCGAAGTCCGGCAGGTCGCGATTGCTGGCGAGCGCGATGTGCAGCTCGGCGAGGTGCTTTCCGCCGTGCGACATGTGGCGCAGCCAGGTCGCATGATCGCCATTCTCCTCCGGACGTTCGCTCGCCGCCAGCAGGCGCTGTCGCTCGATGAGGCGGTCGAGATGCGAGGCCGCGACGGTCCAGAGGTCGCCCTGGTTGACCACCATCGCATGCAGCACGGCGACCGCGCTGCGCTTGTCGCCCTCGACCAGTTCGGAGGTGCCGAGCAAAGCCGGCGTGTTCGGAAAGGCGACCACTTCGGTAAGGAAGCGGCCCATCTCGATCTCCGGATTGATGCCGACCTCGAGCTTCCGGTAGATCTTGGTGACATATTCGTTGTCGACCAGCGCGGTCGAATGTGGCTGATCGTTCTCGAACACACGGATGCGCTCGGGCTGCCGCACCGGCCGGTCGGAGAAGCGGCTGGTCGGCCGGAATTCGAGCTTCAGGCCCTGCTCGCCCTCGTCGACTGTGAGGTTTTCCCGTAAGTTTCGCAGGAACAGGCCGGTAAAGATCTGGTCGGTGGCGACGTCGAGCAGCGTGCCTTCGCGCGCGCCCTGGCGCACGGCGGCGAAAGCGCGCGGATTGTAGCGTTCACGGTCGAAGCGCACCCACTCGATCTGCATCGGCAGCACGTAGCGGCTGGTGGTACCGCGCTGCGTGGTCTCGAAGACGATCAGCCAGGGCCTGTTGTCGCCGACGTCGCAGAACGGGATCGCCGACACCAGCGTTGGCTGGATCGCCTTGGCGGAATGCTCCGGATACCAGCGCGTACGGGCGAGATGGCCGGGCAGCACGTCGTGCTCGAACACGCCGCGCTCGCGCGCCAGCGAGGTCCAGGTCGAATTGAGCGGCACCACCAGCGTCTCGAATTCCGGCACGGCCCGTGGCGTCACCGGCTCGGACTTGTCGCGCTCCTGCAACTGGAACCAGTAGAAGCCGTAAGGGGCGAGCGTGATCATGTAGGGCAGCTCGCCGATCGCCGGGAAGCGCGTGCGCCCGAGCATCTCGAGCGGGATGCGGTCCTTGAAGGCGGAGAGGTCGAGCTCGGTAGCCTGCGCCGAGCGCGACAGATTGGCGACGCACAGGATCACCTCGCCCTGGTACTGGCGCACATAAGCGAGCACCGAGCGGTTCTCCGGGCGGATGAAGGTCATGGTGCCGCGCCCGAAGGCGAGCGTCGACTTGCGCACCGCGATCAGCCGCTTGGTCGCCGAGAGCAGCGACGACAGGCTGCGCGACTGCGCCTCGACATTGACGGCCTCATAGCCGTAGACCGGGTCCATGATCATCGGTGCGTAGAGCCGCGCGGGATCGGCACGCGAGAAGCCGCCATTGCGATCCGGCGACCATTGCATCGGCGTCCGCACGCCGTTGCGGTCGCCGAGATAGATGTTGTCGCCCATGCCGATCTCGTCGCCGTAATAGATGATCGGCGTGCCGGGGAACGACAGCAGCAGCGAGTTCATCAGCTCGATCTTGCGCCGGTCATTGTCCATCAGCGGTGCGAGGCGACGGCGGATGCCGACATTGATGCGGGCGCGCGGGTCGTTGGCGTAGGTCGACCACAGATAGTCGCGCTCGACGTCGGTGACCATTTCCAGCGTCAGTTCGTCGTGATTGCGCAGGAACAGCGCCCACTGGGCCGCGGCCGGAATGTCAGGCGTCTGCCGGAGGATGTCGGTGATCGGAAAGCGGTCTTCCTGGGCGATCGCCATGTAGATGCGCGGCATCAGCGGGAAGTGATAGGCCATGTGGCATTCGTCGCCATGGCCGAAATATTCCTGCACGTCCTCCGGCCATTGATTGGCCTCGGCCAGGAGGATCTTGCCCTTGGCATAGGCGTCGAGCTCCTGGCGCAGCCGCTTGATGATGGCATGCGTCTCCGGCAGGTTCTCGTTGTTGGTGCCGTCGCGCTCGCACAGATAGGGAATGGCGTCGAGCCGGAAGCCGTCGACGCCGGTGTCGAGCCAGCGCTTCATCACCTGCACGATGGCGCGCACCACGCGCGGATTGTCGAAGTTGAGGTCCGGCTGGTGCGAGAAGAAGCGGTGCCAGTAGAACTGGCCGGCCTCCGGATCCCAGGTCCAGTTCGACTTCTCGGTATCGGTGAAGATGATCCTCGTATCCAGGTACTTCTGATCGGTGTCGCTCCAGACATACCAGCTGCGCGCGCTGGAATTCGGCGGGCTGCGGCGCGCACGCTTGAACCAGGCATGCTGGTCCGAAGTGTGGTTGACGACCAGCTCGGTGATGACGCGCAGGCCGCGCTTCTTGGCTTCCTGGATGAAGCGCTTGAAGTCCTTCATCGTCCCGAAATCGGGATTGATGTCGCCATAATCGCCGATGTCGTAGCCGTCGTCGCGGCCGGGCGAGGGATAGAACGGCAGCAGCCACAGCGCGGTGACGCCGAGCTCCTGCAGATAGCCGAGCTTCTCCGTCAGCCCCGCAAAGTCGCCGATGCCGTCGTTGTTGCTGTCCGCGAACGCCTTGACGTGCAGCTGGTAGATGATCGCGTCCTTGTACCAGAGTTGGTCCGCGGTCTCGGTTGCGACCTTCACCTCGGCATCGACGGAGGAGAATACGTTCATGAAAGCTCCTTCAGGCGACACAGCGCAACAGCAACGCGGGATCGCGCGCAGGATCGAGATGCAGGCGAATGCCTCCCCATTCGAGCAGGTGGCGCTCGCCGGTGACGAGGTCTTCCACTTCCGTGACGGGGCGGCGGGCCTCGCCGCGGCCGACCATGATGTCGCCGAGCGGAAGCCAGACCTCGCGCGGCTCGCCCGACAATGCAATCGCAGCCGCAATCACATTGCCCTGATCGGCGGCCTCCTTGATGAAACCGATCACGCCACCGTCATCGACATTGATAAAGCGCAGATTGGCGAATTGTTGCAGGGCCGGATTGCCGCGCCGGATTCGGTTGAGGGCCGCGATATAGGGCTTGATGTTCCCCACCTGATCCCAGTCGCGAACCCTGATCTCGTATTTCTCGGAGTTGAGATATTCCTCGCGGCCGGGGACCGGCGTGTGCTCGAGTAGCTCGAAGCCGCTATAGATGCCGTAGCTGCTTGAAAGCGTCGCGGCCAGCGCGAGACGCGACTTGAACATCCAGGACTCGCCGCTTTGCAGGTGGAAGGGCAGGATGTCGGGTGTGTTGACGAAGAAATTCGGCCGAAAGAAGTCACGCTCGGGATACGAGGTCAACTCGCCGAGATACTGTTCGAGCTCGACGCGCTGGGTGCGCCAGGTGAAGTAAGTGTAGGACTGCGTGAAGCCGAGCTTGGCGAGACCCTTCATCAGTTTCGGCCGCGCGAAGGCTTCGGAAAGAAAGAGCACATCCGCATCGCGGTCCTGCACCTCGCGGATCAGCCATTCCCAGAATGCCAGCGGCTTGGTGTGCGGATTGTCGACCCGGAAGATCGTGACGCCCTGTTCGACCCAGAACAGCACCACATCGCGCAGCGCACGCCATAGCGCGGCTGCGTCCTTGGATCCGAAATCCGGATTGATGACATCGTCCCAGCGCTGCGGCGGATGTTCGGCGGTGCGCATCGATCCGTCCGGACGCCGCTTGAACCACTCCGGATGCGCGGTCACCCAGGGATGATCGGGCGAGCACTGCACGGCGAAATCGAGCGCCACCTCGAGGCCATGGGCGTGGCATGCCGCCACGAAAGCGCGGAAGTCGTCGAGCGTGCCGAGCTCCGGATGCACCGCGTCGTGGCCGCCCTCGGCCGCGCCGATCGCATAGGGGCTGCCGGGATCGCCTGGCTGCGCGATGGCGGCATTGTTGCGGCCCTTGCGGTGCGTCTGTCCAATCGGGTGGATCGGTGCTAGCAACAGGACGTCAAAGCCCATCGCGGCGATGTCGGGAAGCCGGGCGATGCAATCGTTGAAGGTCGCATGCGCACCGGGCGTCCTGCCCTGGCTGCGCGGAAACATCTGGTACCACGCGCCGCTGCGCGCCCGCGGCCGGTCCGCGGTCAGGGGATAAAGCTGCGATCGCACCAGGTCGCGGCGAAACTGGCTGCCGGCCATCGCCTCCCGCAATTCGGGTGCGAGCAGCGCGCCCGGCTCGCCGGTCTGCAGAAAGATTTCGCACTGCCTGATGATGATTGCGGCTGCGGCAGGTCCCCCGGCCTGCGCCTGGGTCAGCATGCCCGCGCCTTCGACCGCATCCAGCGTGTGGTCACAGCCGTCGCGCTGCTTCTGCTCGAAGCGATGCCGCCAGCTGGCGAAGTCGTCGGTCCAGGCCTCGATCGCGAAACTGTAGCGGCCCGGCCGGCCGGGCACAAAGCTGCCGCCCCAGCGGTCGTCGCTGTGCGGCATCATCGGCGCGTGTTGCCATTCGCCATCGCCCTCATGCCGCCACACCAATGCCGCTGCGATCACATCATGTCCGTCACGGTAGATATCGGCCCACACCTCGACAGGTTCGCCCGCGATGCGCTTGACCGCAAAGCGGCCGCCATCAACCGACGGATAGACATCGGTAATATGAAAAGTGCCGTAGGCACTCTCGACAGGCCGGGCGGTTTTGTTCACGGTGATGCCGCCATTGAATAGGCAAATGAAGTCCCGGCGCCGGGAAGGAGGCACGCCAGACCCATATAGAAAGCCGCTCGCCGGGCAATGGTTCCCGGTGGGAACGCCGGATAGGGTGGAGCGTTGAACATCAACTATCCCTTTCCCGTATCTGTACAATTTAGCAACGATCCCAATACCGTTGCGAGCAAGCAGCGTGCCGAATGGACCTTTACGCCAAAGCCCAGACCCTGGGAATCCAGACCGAGTATATCGATGGTAGCGGTCACCGCCGTGTGACAACCCCCGAGGCGCTGACGGCGATCCTCGCGGCGCTGCCGCCCCAGACGCCGCGTCGGATGATCGCCGATCCCGTGGTCGTCAGAGGCGGCCATGGCGGACAGACGCAGCTCGCGGAGACGGCCCGGCTTCCGGTGCAATGGAAGCTCACCAACGGCACTGCGGTGCTCGCGCAAGGCGAGGCGCATGAGCGGAGTGTGACGTGGCCGTCGGGCCTGCCCGAGGGCGTGCACCGGTTGCAGCTCAAGGACGCATCGGGCAGCGAGGAGCTGCCGCTGCTGGTGGCGCCGGACGGCGCATTCGGCGGCGCGTTCGACCGCTGCTGGGTGATCGCGGTCCAGCTCTATGGCGTGCGGTCCGCGCGCAACTGGGGCATCGGCGACTTCACCGATTTGCAGGGCCTGCTCGAATTCGCCCATCGGCTCGGCGCCGATGGCATCGGGCTCAATCCGCTGCATGCGCTGTTCGACGATCGGCCGGGCGATTGCAGCCCGTATTCGCCGAACAGCCGGCTGTTCCTCAACGCGCTCTATGTCGACGTCGCGAAGATTCCCGAATTCCGCGCCGATGCCGAAACCCAAGCCGCGCTGGCGCAGCTCCGCAGCCGCGACATGGTCGACTATGTCGGTGCCGCGGCGCTGAAATGGCCCGCGCTGCGCGCGGCTTTCGCAGCCTTCAAGGCCAATCCCGGCCTCGGCCGCTGGCAGGATTTCGAGGCCTATCGCAAGGAGCAGGGCGTGCTGCTGTCGCGCTTCGCCTGCTTCGAGGTGATGCGGCACAAATTCAACACGCCGTGGTGGGAATGGCCGGACGAATGGCGGCAGCCCAACGATACGGCGTGCGCGAAATTGCGCCGGGCGCGCGACACCGCCACTGAGGTCGAATTCGTTGAATTCGTGCAATGGACCGCGGATCGGCAGCTCGGCGCCTGCCAGGCGCTCGCGCACAAGCTCGGCATGCGGGTCGGACTTTATCTCGATGTTGCCGTCGGCGTGCAGTCGGATGGCTTCGACGCATGGAATGAGCAGGTCGCGATCTCGCGTCATCTCGGCGTTGGCGCGCCGCCCGATCCGCTCAACACCGCGGGCCAGGATTGGGGGCTGGCCGGCTTCAACGCCGCCGGCCTCGAACAGCGTTTGTTCGAGCCGTTCCGGCAGATGTTGCGCGCCTCGATGCACCATGCCGGCGCGATCAGGCTCGACCATGCCTTCGGGCTGAAGCGGCTTTATCTCGTGCCGCGCGGCTTCGGCCCGGCCAACGGCGCCTATGTGCTGATGCCGTTCGAGGCGCTGCTGGCCGCGACGGCGCAGGAGAGTGTGGCGAGCCGCTGCGTCGTCATCGGCGAGGACCTCGGCACCGTGCCGCCGGGTTTCCGCGAGCAGATGAGTGGCTGGGGTATCTGGTCCTATCTTGTGATGATGTTCGAGCAGGATGACCAGCGCGCCTTCCGCAACGCCGACTACTATCTGCCGAATGCGCTGGTCACCTTCAACACCCACGATCTCTCGACCTATGCCGGCTGGCGCTCGTTCAGCGACCTCAAGACCAAGCGCGCGCTCGGGATCGACCCCGGCGAGACCGACCAGGGGCGCTGGGACGCACTGGGTCAGCTCGACGACGTGCTGCGCCGGCACGACATCCACCACAACGATTTCTATTCGGTGGTGAGCTTCATGGCACGGACGCGGTCGCGGATGATGGCGGTTTCGATGGAGGATTTGCTCGGCATCGTCGAGCAGCCGAACATCCCCGGCACCGTCTGCGAGCATCCGAACTGGAAGCGGCGGCTGCCGGTCCTGCTCGAGCAACTCGCGTCGGCGATCGACCCCGACGCGCTCAAGCGCGCAACCCGTGAGCGGTCGCACGCAGGCTAACGCGGAGCACGGTGTGTGGCTTCCCGGATCGAAGACTATGGACTGATCGGCGATTGCGAGACGGCGGCGCTGGTCGGCCGCGACGGCTCGATCGATTGGCTGTGCTGGCCGGCATTCGATTCCGATGCCTGCTTCGCGGCGCTGCTCGGCACGTCACGGAACGGCCGCTGGCAGCTGGCGCCGGCCGGGACGATCAAGCGGACCTCGCGCCGCTACCTGGACGATACGCTGATCCTGGAGACGCGGTTCGAGACCGAGGGCGGCGTGGTCGCGCTGATCGACTTCATGCCGCCGCGCGGCAACGCTTCCGACGTGGTCCGCCTCGTTCGCGGCATCAGCGGCCGCGTCAAGATGCACATGGAGCTGGTGATCCGCTTCGGCTTCGGCGTCGACGTGCCCTGGGTGAAGAAGAATCCGGACGGCGAGGGGCTGCTCGCGATCAGCGGGCAGGACATGACCGTGCTGCGCACGCCGGTCGCGACATCAGGCAAGGACCTGACCACGCTCGCCGATTTCGAGATCGGCGAGGGCGACACCGTGCCGTTCGTGCTGACCTACGGCGCGTCCTTTCAGCCGGTGCCGGCGCCGATCGATCCCGAGGCGGCGCTGAAGGATACCGAGGACTACTGGAGGGAATGGTGCAGCCGCTCGACCTACGACGGCGGTGATCTGCGCGGCCTCGTGATGCGCTCGCTGATTACGCTGAAGGCGCTGACCTTCAGGCCGACCGGCGGCATCGTCGCGGCGCCGACCACGTCATTGCCGGAAAAGCTCGGCGGCGCGCGGAACTGGGACTATCGGTTCTGCTGGCTGCGCGACGCCACCTTCACGCTGCTGGCGCTGATGAATTCGGGATATACCGAGGAAGCGGCGGCCTGGCACAACTGGCTGCTGCGGGCTGCGGCCGGCGCGCCGGCCAACATGCAGATCATGTACGGCATTCTCGGCCAGCGTCGCCTGCTGGAATGGGAAGCCGGATGGTTGCCCGGCTATGAGGGGGCGACGCCGGTTCGCGTCGGCAACGCTGCGCATGCGCAGCTCCAGCTCGACGTCTATGGCGAGCTGATCGACGCCTTCCACCAGTCCCGCATGGCCAGGCTGAAGCTCGACGAGGAGAACTGGTCGCTGGAGTGTACCGTCGTCAATCATCTCGCCGAGGTCTGGGACCAGCCGGATCACGGCATCTGGGAGCGCCGCGGCACGCCCAGACACTACGTGTTCTCCAAGGTGATGTGCTGGGTCGCGTTCGACCGCGCCATCAAGAGCGCCGAGCGGTTCGGCTTCAAGGCGCCGTTGGTCAAATGGCGGGTGCTGCGCGAGGCGATCCATCGCGACGTCTGCCAACGGGGCTTCGACTCCGGTCTCAACAGCTTCGTCGAGAGCTATGGTTCAAAGCTGCTCGACGCCAGCCTGCTGCTGCTGTCGTCGGTCGGCTTCCTGCCGCCGACCGATCCGCGCATTCGCGGCACGATCGAGGCGGTCGACCGGCACATGATGCGTGACGGGTTCGTGCTGCGTCACGATCCGCGCGAGGTATCCGATGAAATCCAGCCGATCGAGGGCGCGTTCCTGGCCTGCAGCCTGTGGCTCGCCGACGCCCATGTGCTGGCGGGAGACGTCGACAAGGCGCAGACCATGTTCGACCGCGTGGTGGCGGTCGCCAACGATCTCGGGCTGCTGGCGGAGGAATTCGATTCCGGCGCCGGCCGGCAGACCGGCAACTTCCCGCAGGCGCTGACCCATATCGCGCTGATCAACACCGCGCACAATCTCAGTGCCGCAAGGGCCGACGCCGAGAAGCCTGCGGTGCAGCGGTCGACCTGATTTTCCGGATCGTGGCTTAAAGCATGATCCGGAAAAGTGCGAAGCGGTTTTCCGAAAGGGTCATGCTCAAACAAGGAGCTAAAGCGCGATGACGATTCAACCCAATCTCATCGCGCTTTAGCGGCCCGTCGTCAGCACGACATCCATCGCGCGCGCGAAACCGTCGTTCTCGTTGGTCTCAGTGACATGCGTGGCGCGCGCCTTTACATCATCGCCGGCATTGCCCATCGCAAACGAGATTCCGCTACGCGCGAACATCGACAGATCGTTCTGCATGTCGCCGATCGTAGCGACATTTTCGAGCGGCACGCCGAGACGCTTCGCGATGCCCTCGACGAAGGTTCCCTTGTCGTGGCCGGGCGGGGTGACGTCGAGATAATAGGTCTGCGAGCGGACCGCGGTCGCGTCACGGCCGACCATCTGTTGCATGTCGGCTTCGCAGCGTTGCAGCAGGGGCGCATCCGAGCTGGCGCCGACGATCTTGCAGGCCTGGTCGAGATAGGGTGCGAAATCCTCGACGATGGTCGGGTCATGCTTGATCGCGCGCTTTTCGTGCGCGTTGTACTCGCCATCAGGATTGCGGGTCAGCCAGCGGTCGTTGGTGAACAGCCAGATATCGATGCCGCGCTCGCGGAGCAAATCGATGCAGCGCTTGGCCACGGCCGGGGGGATCACATGCTGCTCGAGCGGCTTCAGTTGCGGATCGACGATCGACGAGCCGTTGAAGGCGCCGATCGGCAGCGTGATCGCGAGCGGCGCGACCAGAAAGCCCATCCCGATGGTCGGCCGGCTGGAGACGATGGTGAAGCCGATGCCGGCTACGTGCAGCCTGCGTACCGCCGTCAGGGCGCCGTCGGTCAAGGTCTTGTCCTTGGTGAGCAGCGTACCGTCGACATCGGATACGACAAGGGCGATGCGGGTCATGAGCGGTCCAGCTTCAATTGAGTGACGATGTCTTCGATGATGGTGTCGACCGATCGGTCGATCGCGACCGTAATCGGGCGTTCGTCCGGCGTCGGCGGCTCCAGCGTCCTGAACTGGCTCGCGAGCAGGCCCGGCGGCATGAAATGGTCCTTGCGCGCGGCCAGCCGCCCGGCGATCAGCTCCTGCGTGCCGTCGAGGAAGACGATCCGGATATCCTGGCGGCCATGCACCAGGATGTCGCGATAGCTGCGCTTCAGCGCGGAGCAGGCGATGACGGCGCGCTCGCGGACGCCGCAGGTGCGGTCGATCTCATGGGCGATCGCGCGCAGCCAAGGCCAGCGATCCTCGTCGGTGAGCGGTTGGCCGGAATGCATCTTCGCGACATTGCTCGGCGGATGAAAGCTGTCGCCGTCCTCGAAGCGCCAGCCGATCCGGATTGCAAGGCGGTCGGCGATGGTGCTCTTGCCCGATCCGGAGACGCCCATCACGACCAGTGCGCAGGGGTTTTGCTCCTCACCCAAGAAGGTCACCCAAGAAGCTCATCAAGAAAATCATCCACGAAAATCCTCCGGCAACGCGGCCTGATCGATCAGCCAGACGGTCTCGCCCAGCGATCGCGCGCGGTTTGCCGGCAGGTTCTCGCCTGCGAACAGGCGCGTCAAGATCGCGCGCTTGTTTTCGCCCGCGACCTCGAACAGCATCTCGCGGCAGGAGGCAAGCGTGGGGAGGGTCAGCGACACCCGCGGCACGAACGGTTCGACATTGGCTTTGGGTACCTCGACCACCCAGCGTTGGGTTTCCTCGACCGCCGGATATCCGGGAAACAGCGAGGCGGTGTGGCCGTCGGGCCCGATGCCCATCAGCACCAGGTCGAACAGCGGCCGCTTCGGATCGAGCTGCTCGGCGCCGTAGAACGCCATCAGCTCGTTCTCGTACAGCGCCGCGCTGACGTCGGGGTCCCTGAGATCGGCGGTATCGGTCGCGATCGGGTGCACATTCGCCGCCGGCGCGCAGCGGTCGAGGAAGGCCTGGCGCGCCATGGCCATATTGTGCAACGGGTCCTTGCGCGGCACCAGACGCTCGTCGCCGATGAACCAGTCGATCCGGTCCCACGGAATCCGCTGGCGATAGTCCGGTGTCGCCAGCAGCTGGTAGAGCGCCTTGGGGCTGGAGCCGCCGGTGAGGCAGATCGCGATCCGGCCGCTGTTCTCGTCGATCCTGGCGATCACCCGCTCGGCGGCCGTCTTCGCCAGTGCTGCCGGATCGGCGACCGTGATGATTGTGCGCTCGCCGGGCGTAGCCATGTCAGCCCAGCTTCCGCCAGCTGCGGCCGTCGCGCGTGAGCAGCGCGTTGGCAGCCTCCGGGCCTTCGCTGCCGGCCTTGTAGGGTTGCAGGCCGCGCCCGCCGGCAGTCTTCCAGGCGTCGATGAAGGGCTGTACCGCCGTCCATCCGGCCTCGACGCTGTCGGCGCGCTGGAACAGCAGATTGTCGCCGATCATGCAGTCATAGATCAGCGTCTCGTAACCGGTCGACGGCTCGGCCTTGAAGTAGTCCTTGTAGCGGAACTTCATCTCGACGCCGTCGATGTTGATGGCCGGGCCCGGCACCTTGGTGTTGAACTGCAGCTCGATGCCTTCGGTCGGCTCGGTGGAGATGACCAGGTAATTCTGCGACAGGCGGTCGACCGCCGTGTCGCGGAACATCGCGAACGGCGCCTGCTTGAACTTGATCGCGATCTCGGTGCGTTTGGTGGTCAGGGCCTTGCCGGTGCGCAGATAGAACGGCACGCCGGCCCAGCGCCAATTGTCAATGGTCAGTTTCAGCGCGGCATAGGTCTCAGTCCAGCTATCGGGCTTGACGTCCGGGGTCTTGAGATAGTCCTCGATCTCGGTGTCGCCGATCCGGCCGGCGTGATACTGGCCGCGCACCGAGTTGGACAATGCTTCCTGCTCGGTCTGGGTCTGGATCGCGCTCAGTACCTCGGCCTTCTCCGAGCGCACCGCATGGGCGTCGAAGCGCGCCGGCGGCTCCATCGTCACCAGCGACAGCAGCTGGAACAGATGGTTCGGCACCATGTCGCGCAGTGCGCCGGTGGCGTCGTAGAAGCTGCCGCGATGGCCGACGCCGAGCTTCTCGTCGACAGTGATCTGGATGTGGTCGATGTGGTTGCGATTCCAGATCGGCTCGAACATGCCGTTGGCAAAGCGCAGCACCAGGATGTTCTGGACGGTTTCCTTGCCGAGGTAATGGTCGATCCGATAGATCTGGTGCTCGTCCATCAGCTTCAGCAGCGCGGCATTCAACGCCCGAGCCGATGCCAGATCGGTCCCGAACGGCTTTTCGATGATCAGTCGCCGCCAGACGCCGTTCTCCGCCAGCATGCCGGTGCGCCCGAGCTGCTCGCTGATCGGCAGGAAGGCCTTTGGCGGGGTCGCGAGATAGAACAGACGGTTGCCGCCGGTGCCGCGCGCCTTCTCGAGCTTGTCGAGTCGTTCATTCATGGCATCGAAAGACCCGGGATCGCTCGGATCGGCTTCGATCGCGGTGACGCATTCGAACAGCCGCTTCGCGATCGCCTCGTCCACGGGACGGGTGGCGAACTTGCGCAACCCTTGCAGCAGGCTGTCGGTCAGCTGCTCGCTCGACATACCCTTGCGAGCGATGCCAACGACGCAGAACTTGTCCGGCAGCAGATTGCCGGCAGCGAGATTGTAGAGCGCCGGGACCACCAGCCGGTGCGTCAGATCACCGGTGGCGCCGAAGACGATGAAGGAGCAAGGGTCGGGTTTCTTCTGCACGTGACCTTCCACGTTCGATTCAAGACTTCTTCGGCGGTTCCTTGTGGCCGCCAAAACCTGCGCGCATCGCCGAGAGGATCTTCTCCGCGAAGGTGTGATCCTTGCGCGAACGGAAGCGCGTGTAGAGCGCGGCCGTCAGCACCTCGGCCGGCACGGCCTCGTCGACCGCGGCATTGACGGTCCAGCGGCCTTCGCCGGAATCCTCGACGAAGCCGGAATAATTGTCGAGCGTCTGGTTCTGCGCCAGCGCCGAAGCGGTGAGGTCGAGCAGCCAGGACGGGATCACGCTGCCGCGCCGCCAGACCTCAGCGATATCGGCGATGTCGAGATCGAAGCGATGCTCCGGCGGCAGCGCCTCGATGTTGGCGTTCTTCAGGATGTCGAAGCCTTCGGCATAGGCCTGCATCAGGCCGTATTCGATGCCGTTGTGGATCATCTTGACGAAATGCCCGGCGCCGATTGGGCCGGCGTGAATGTAGCCCTGTTCGATGCGTGGATCGCGGCCGTCGCGGCCCTGGGTGCGCGGGATGTCGCCGATCCCGGGCGCCAGCGTCTTGAAGATCGGGTCGAGCCGGTCGACCACCGGCTTGTCGCCGCCGATCATCATGCAGTAGCCGCGCTCGATGCCCCAGATGCCTCCGCTGGTGCCGACATCGACGTAATGCAGCCCGCGCTCCCTGAGCGCCTTGCCGCGGCGGACGTCGTCCTGCCAGAAGGTGTTGCCGCCGTCGATGATGACGTCGCCGGGCTGCATCAGCTTCGAGAGCGCCTCGATGGTGGCTTCGGTGATCTTGCCGGCCGGCAGCATCACCCAGGCGGTGCGCGGCGCTTCCAGCTTGAGGACGAAATCCTCCAGCGACGAGGCGCCGGTGGCGTTGTCCGCGACCAGCGCCGCGACTGCCTTGGGGTCCTTGTCATAGACCACGGTGGTGTGGCCCTGGGTCATCAGGCGGCGGACGATGTTGCCGCCCATCCGCCCGAGGCCGATCATGCCGAGTTGCATCGTGGGCCTCCGTCAGTTCAGTGCAGCCGAGATCGCGGCGTCGAGCGCCGCGAGCCCGGAGGTGAGATCGCCCTTGAGATGCACGCGCAGCGCCCGCCGGCCGCGCTCGGTGAGCACGTCGAAATCGCCGCGCGCCTGCGCTGCCTTGATGACGCCGAAGCTCGCCTTCTGGCCAGGCACCGCCAGGTCCTGGGCGTCATCGGTCGTGACCTGCAGGAACACGCCGCTGTCGGGCCCGCCCTTGTAGGCCTGCCCGGTCGAATGCAGGAAGCGCGGGCCGAACTCGGCGCATGTCGCAAGGTGTTTGGCATCGCGGACTTTCAGCCGCATTGCCTGCATGGCGTCGATGGTGTCGCCGTCGCGCTCGATATAGGCGAGCAGGGCGACATAGTCGCCGCGGCCGGAGCGCGACAGATGCGCTCTGATCCAGGAATTGAGATCGCCATTGGCGCCGGCCTTGCGCAGCTCCTCGGCGTTCTGCGCGTCGGTGTAGAGCTCGACGTCATCAGCCGACACCACCGGCTGCTCGGCCGGCAGCGACCCGGTCTTCTCGAACGCCGCCGTCAGCTCGCGCGTCTTGATCTTGGCGGCCTCGACGTCGGGCTGGTTGAACGGGTTGATGCCGAGGATCGAGCCCGCCACTGCGGTCGCGATCTCGAAGCGGAAGAACTCCTGGCCGATATGGCCGATCGACTTCATCACGATGCGAACCACGGGGTGGCCGGCGGCCTCGAGCGCGGCGAGCTTCGCCTCATGCGCGGCGTCGCTCTCACTCTCGGTGCGGAGGTCGATGAAGAAGCGGTCGTTGCCGTAGACCGCGGCGTCGCCGATCGTCTCGCCCTCGATCGGGATCAGGCCCTTGCCGTCCTTGCCGGTCGACTCCGCGATCAGCTGCTCGGCCCAGGCGCCGAAATCGGCGACGTCGGGCGAGGCGAAGATCGTCACTTTGTCGCGGCCTTCGAGCCCGGCGATGCCTATCGCAAGCCCGAGCTGGACGCCCGGGTTCTCTTGCGGCGGCACGTCGGCGCCGCACGAGCGCACCATGGCGAGCGTATGGCCGAGCAGGCTGCGGAGGTCGATGCCTGCGGCTGCCGCCGGCACCAGGCCGAACGGCGACAGCACGGAATAGCGGCCGCCGATCGCGGGATCGCCGTAGAAGATGCGGGCAAAGCCCTGCTTGATCGCGACCTTTTGCAGCGACGAGCCCGGATCGGTGACCGCGATGAAGCGGTGGCCGGCCTTGTCCTTGCCGATCGCTTTCGCCACCCGGTCGAAGAAATAGTCCTTCATCACGTTCGGCTCGGTGGTGCCGCCGGATTTGGAGGAGACGATGAACAGCGTCCTGGCGATGTCGACATACTCCTCCATCGCGCGCACCTGCGCCGGATCGGTGGAGTCGAGCACATGCAGCCGCGGGAAGCCGGACTTGTGCGGGAAGGTCTGGGCCAGCACTTCCGGTCCGAGGCTCGATCCGCCCATGCCGAGCACGACGGCGTCGGTGAAGTTCTGTCCCTTCACGCGCGCTGCGAAGTCCTCGTAGTCGGCGACATCGGCGGAGGCGGCGCTGGTCAGCCAGCCCAGCCATTTGTCCTCGTCGTCGCCGGTCCAGACCGACTTGTCCTTGTGCCAGAGCCGGCGAATCTTGGCCGACGTGCGCCATTCCTCGGTGCTCTTCTCGACGGCCTTCGAAATGGTGGCGCCGAGCGCCAGCTTCTGGTGATCGATGCCGCCGCCGAGCGAGGTGGCGCGCTTGTGGGCCACCGCGCCGTAGAGCTTGTCGGCCGCGTCGGCGAACAGCTTGACGCCGTCCTTCACCAGTTCCTCGGTGATCGCATCGAGCGAAATGCCGGACTTCTCCAGCTCCTCCAGCACGTGGCGGGCGTCCTCGACATTCTCCTCGAGGCTGTCGCGGACCTTGCCGTGATCGCGGAAGGCGTCGAGCGTTGCCGGCGGCACGGTGTTGACGGTGTCGGGGCCGATCAGCTCCTCGACATAGAGGACGTCGCTGTAGTCCTTGTTCTTGGTGCCGGTCGACGCCCACAGCAGCCGCTGCGGCTTGGCACCCTTGGCTGTCAGTCTGTCCCACCGCGGGCCCGAGAACAGGCGCTTGTAGTCCTGGTAGGCAAGCTTGGCATTCGCGATCGCGACCTTGCCCTTCAATGCCGCGAGCCGTTCCTTTTCGTGCGGGTCGTTGGCCTTTGCGATCTTCTCGTCGAGCTGCTTGTCGACGGCGGAGTCGATGCGGCTGACGAAGAAGCTGGCGACGCTCGCCACATGGGAGGGATCGCCGCCCTTGGCGACGTACTTCTCCAGGCCCCTGAGATAGGCCTCGGCGACCTGCCGATAGACCTCCTGCGAGAACAGCAGCGTGATGTTGATGCTGATGCCTTCGCCGATCAGATATTCGATCGCCGGCAGGCCTTCCGGCGTCGCCGGCACCTTGACCATCAGGTTCTTGCGGTGGACGTCCTTCCAGAGCCGCTCGGCTTCCACGATCGTGCCCTTGGTG
The DNA here is from genome assembly GCF_020889685.1 of Bradyrhizobium oropedii. Lineage (GTDB taxonomy): Bacteria > Pseudomonadota > Alphaproteobacteria > Rhizobiales > Xanthobacteraceae > Bradyrhizobium > Bradyrhizobium oropedii. The sequence continues at coordinate 15,709 of NZ_JACMYO010000062.1, read as the reverse complement.
TCCATGGCGAGATAGGGCGACACTTCGAGGCTGACGAAGCCGTCGCCGCCATGGCTGTGGTCATAGACCGGGCGCAGCACGTCGGCGGCATGCTGGATATCCGCGACGGCAAGATGCTCGAACAGGTCGGCGACCGAGCGGTCGCCCTTCTTGAGGGCCTGGCCGATCGCCCCGTCATACTCGTCCGAGCTGCCGATCGCCTTCTCGAAGATCGAGGGGTTGGACGTCACGCCTTTGACGCCGTCGGTCTCGATCAGCCGCTTCAGGTCGCCCTTGGCGACGAACCCGCGGGCGAGGAAGTCCAGCCAGACGGCCTGGCGGTGATTTTCGAGTGCTTTGACGGGGTTCATGGGTGCCTGTTCTCGTTCGATCGAGGGTCGATTTTTGGGTTCTCGGGCAGCTTTCGGGCGCGGAGGGGGATTGTCAACATGGCTGGTGGCCCGGGCGGAATATCAGTATTCCCAAGGGATAACGCCATTCACAACAGTTCGATCCCCTCGGACGCGGTCCGAGCAGACCCCGAACTCAGCACATTTTTATGACGCGTTGCGGTGCGCGACCGCGCGTCAGGGCCGCAGGTAGAGATAGCCCTGGGATTGCAACTCGGCGAGGCGGACCACGCCGCCGCGCTCGGCGGCGACGAAGCCGGGAAGCAGGTCCTTCAGGCCGATGTTCTGCGATTTCATGGTGTTGCCGCAGGCGGCGAGCTCGATGCCATCCTTGCTGAACTGCCCGACACGCTTGGACAGGTCAGGATTGGCTCCTGACGAATGAAACGCCTTCAGCGCCTGGCCGTGCACCACCAGCGCGATCGTGACATTGCCGGGGCCGCCGACGCCGTCGAGATGGTTCTGGATGTTGCCGATCACGAAACTGACCTTGTCGAGGTCGTCGAGGTGATAGACCATCCTCAGCTTCTGCGGCGATGGTTCGGTGGCGGCAGTCGCCCGCGACGCCGCGAAGGCGGCGCCGATCGCCGAGAGCGTGCCCCACAGGATGCTGCGTCGGTGCATGGCGTCCCTCGCGCAATTATTGTTGACCTGACCAAGCCTATCGCTTGTGCAAGCCTATCACTTGTGACGGAGCGCCGCGAGTTCCTTGCGGTCGGTCACGAGTTCGGCGCATTCGCTCAGGTCCACGCGATCGACGCGGAAGATCTTGTCGTCGGCGCCGGCGAGCAGCTCTTCGCTCGCCTCAACGTCGGGCTTGTTGCGATTCCACATCCTGATGCTGGCGAGGCGTGCGATCGCGGATTTGTCGTCCTTCGACAACGCCACGCTGATACCGCCACCCTCACAATCCACGCCGCATTCGAAGCGGATTTCGTGTCCGGATTCGGTCGCGACCGCGTGGTTGCAGTAGCCGCTGGAGTCGAAATTGCCGGAGCGGTGGCGGTAGGCGACGCCGAGGCGGAACGAGTAGTTGGTGGTCTTGTCTTCCGGTGCGTCTTCGGCCGACACCAGAAGCTTCATCGAACGGACCTTCTGCTTCGGATGCTGCGCCAGATGATTTGCATCGTATCGCCGCACGAAGCAGGCATAGGCTTTCGCGCCGGGCGGGCCTGCGAACATCCTGTTGTCGAGGCGGCTGCCAGGCCCTTGTCGACCGCCTTGTCGACCTCTTCCTGCGCCTGGACGGTCGACGCCGCGCCGGCGCAGGCTGCGGCGGCAAGTGCGACAACAAGAAACGTCTGCTTCATGACCGCCTCGGGAATAGCCTGCGCCTCCAAAGTGTCATCTTTACAGCGCGGCAATGGTGCCGCGCGGAACTGCGCGGGCTCGTTGCCTTAGTCGCGGCGACAAGGAGGCACGTTCAACCTCGTCTGACAGTTTGTTCATGCGAGTCTGTGACGCACGCATCTTGACGCCAAGGCTGGACAGCCACACCTTTTCAGGGAGCCCAACGTTCATCTCCGGATGGGGAAGTTGCCCCGCTCGGATGTCTGCCTCGGAAGCCTGGGCCCCGGTAAACCACGGATGTGGCTGAGGGGTTACAACCGCTAAAATCAGGTTACCAACGGGGGATATTGATGAACCATTAAGCTTCCTGCCTGTTGATAAGGCAGGGGCTGCACGCGCCGTGCATTGCCGAAGTGAGTCGGTCGAGTGTCCAATGGACCCAGCGTGCCGACGCTGATTCGATCCTTGGACGCTCTGGTTACGACTCGTGTCAGTCGTGCGGCGATACATATCGTGGAGAGAGGGATCATGTACAACGATTCTTTGTTCAACGCCTTCGCAAGGTCGTTTGAAGCGCGAAGCCAGACCGACATGTCGATGGCCGAGTATCTGGAGTCGTGTCGAAGTGATCCGATGCGATATGCCAATGCGGCCGAGCGGTTATTAGCGGCAATCGGTGAGCCCCAGATGATCGACACGGCCAAGGACCCACGCCTTGGCCGTATCTTTTTGAACCGTACGATACGTTCGTATCCGGCCTTCGCCGGCTTCTACGGCATGGAGGACACGATCGAGCGGCTGGTCGGCTTCTTCCGTCACGCCGCGCAGGGCCTCGAGGAGCGCAAGCAGATCCTCTACCTGCTCGGGCCGGTCGGCGGCGGCAAGTCGTCGCTCGCCGAGCGCATCAAGGCGCTGATGGAAATTCATCCGATCTACGTGCTGAAGGCGGGTGACGAGCTGTCGCCGGTGTTCGAGAGCCCGCTCGGACTGTTCGATCCGGAGCAGCTCGGGCCGATGATCGAGGAGAAGTACGGCATTCCGCGCCGCCGGCTGAGCGGGCTGATGTCGCCCTGGGCCTACAAGCGGCTCGAATCCTTCGGCGGCGACATCTCGCAGTTCCGCGTCGCGCGCATCCAGCCCTCCCGGCTGCGCCAGATCGCGGTCGCCAAGACCGAGCCCGGTGACGAGAACAACCAGGACATCTCCTCGCTGGTCGGCAAGGTCGACATCCGCAAGCTCGAGACCTATGCCCAGAACGATCCCGACGCCTACAGCTATTCCGGCGGCCTCAACCGCGCCAACCAGGGCGTGCTCGAGTTCGTCGAAATGTTCAAGGCGCCGATCAAGATGCTGCACCCGCTGCTGACCGCGACGCAGGAAGGCAACTACATCGGCACCGAGAACATCGGTGCGATCCCGTTCACCGGCATCATCCTCGCGCACTCCAACGAAGCCGAGTGGCAGAGCTTCAAGACCAACAAGAACAACGAAGCCTTCATCGACCGCATCTGCGTCATCAAGGTGCCGTACTGCCTGCGGGTCGCCGAGGAGCAGAAGATCTACGAGAAGCTGATCCAGACCTCCGAGCTTGCCGCCGCGCCGTGCGCGCCGGCACGCTGGAAACGCTGGCCCGCTTCTCGGTGATGTCGCGCCTGCGCAAGCACGAGAACTCGACGCTGTTTGCCAAGATGCGGGTCTATGACGGCGAGAGCCTGAAGGAGTCCGATCCGAAGGCGCGCAGCGTGCAGGAATACAAGGACGCTGCCGGCGTCGACGAAGGCATGGACGGCGTCTCCACCCGCTTCGCCTTCAAGGTGCTGGCCTCGACCTTCAACCACGACACCACAGAGGTCGGCGCCGACGCGGTGCACCTGATGTATGTGCTGGAGCAGGCGATCCGGCGCGAGCAGCTGGCCGACGAGACCGAGAAGCGCTATCTCGAATTCATCAAGGCCGACCTTGCGCCGCGCTACGCCGAGTTCATCGGCAACGAGATCCAGAAAGCCTATCTGGAATCCTACTCCGACTACGGCCAGAACCTGTTCGACCGCTACGTCGATTATGCCGACGCCTGGATCGAGGATCAGGACTTCAAGGATCCCGACACCGGCCAGCTGATGAACCGCGAGCTGCTGAACCAGGAGCTGACCAAGATCGAGAAGCCGGCCGGCATCGCCAACCCGAAGGACTTCCGCAACGAGGTCGTCAAGTTCTCGCTGCGCTCGCGGGCGCACAACAACGGCAAGAACCCGAGCTGGACCTCCTACGAAAAGGTCCGCGACGTGATCGAGAAGCGGATATTCTCCCAGGTCGAGGATCTGCTTCCGGTGATCTCGTTCGGCTCCAAGAAGGACGGCGAGACCGAGAAGAAGCACGGCGAGTTCGTCGAGCGGATGGTGGAGCGCGGCTATACCGAGCGTCAGGTCCGCCGCCTCGTCGAGTGGTACATGCGGGTGAAGCAGGCCGGCTAGTACACGATCCGGAAAGCCGGCATCGGCTTTCCGTTTCGTCCCGTTCCGTCCCGTCCAAGAAAAATGCGATGCGACTGGTCATGATCGCATCCGGTGAGGCAGATGCAACGTGGTCATGCATATCGTCGATCGGCGGTTGAATCCGGGTAGCAAGAGCCTGGAGAACCGGCAGCGGTTCCTGCGGCGCGCCAAGGCGCTGGTGCAGGGAGCCGTCAAGAAGTCGTCTCAGGACCGGGACATCAAGGATGTCCTGGAGGGCGGCGAAGTGACCATCCCGCTGGACGGCATGGACGAGCCGCGGTTCCGGCGCGAAGGCGGCACGCGCGACATGGTGATGCCGGGCAACAAGAAGTTCGTCGAGGGCGACTGGCTGCAACGCCCGAACCAGGGCGGCGCCAAGGGCTCCGGCGCGGGCGAGGGCGACAGCGAGGACGCCTTCCGCTTCGTGCTCAGCCGCGAGGAGTTCGTCGATCTCTTCCTCGACGACCTCGAATTGCCCGATCTTGCCAAGCGCAAGCTCGCGGAGACCGAGAGCGAGGGGATCCGCCGCGCGGGTTATGCGACATCGGGCTCGCCCGCCAACATCTCGATCAGTCGCACGGTGAGCCGGGCGCTGGCGCGACGCGTGGCGTTGCGCCGGCCGCGCAAGGACGAGATCGAGACGCTCGAGGCGGAGCTTGCAGAGTGCGACGACGAGACGCGCCGCACCGAGTTGCTGGCGCTGCTCGAGGCGCTGAAGGCCAAGGCCAAGCGAATTCCGTTCATCGATCCGATCGATATCCGCTACCGCCGCTTCGAGACGGTGCCGAAGCCGGTGGCGCAGGCCGTGATGTTCTGCCTGATGGACGTCTCGGGCTCGATGTCCGAGCACATGAAGGACCTGGCAAAGCGGTTTTACATGCTGCTCTACGTGTTCCTGAAGCGGCGCTACAAGCACGTCGAGATCGTGTTCATCCGGCACACCGACCGCGCCGAGGAGGTGGACGAGGATACGTTCTTCCATGGGCCGGCTTCCGGCGGCACGCTGGTGTCGAGCGCGCTGGTCGCGATGAACGACATCGTCCGCACCCGCTTCCGTCCCGCCGACTGGAACATCTACGCTGCGCAAGCCTCCGACGGCGACAACATGACCTCGGACAGCGGGCTGACCGGGCAATTGCTGACCGACAAGATTCTGCCGGTCTGCCAGTTCTTCGCCTATCTCGAGGTCGGTGAAGCCGCCAACTATACCTTCGACATGCCGGACTCCTCGCTCTGGACGCTCTATGAGCGCCTGCGCAACGAGGGCCAGCCGCTGTCGATGCGCAAGGTCAGCGAACGCGGCGAGATCTTCCCGGTGTTCCAGGAGCTGTTCAAGCGCCGCAGCAAGCAGGAAAGGGTGTAGCGTGATGGGTTCTTCCGGGGAACTGCTGTTCGATGGCGCCGACTGGGATTTCCAGACCTTGCAGCGGGTTCACGACGCCTGCGAGAAGATCGCGCGCACCGAACTCGGGCTCGACGTCTATCCCAACCAGATCGAGGTGATCACCGCCGAGCAGATGCTCGACGCCTACTCGTCGGTCGGCATGCCGCTGTTCTACAAGCACTGGTCGTTCGGCAAACAGTTCGCCTTCCAGGAAGCGTCCTACCGCAAGGGCCTGATGGGCCTCGCCTATGAGATCGTGATCAATTCCTCGCCGTGCATCTCCTATTTGATGGAAGAGAACACGGCGACGATGCAGACGCTGGTGATCGCGCACGCGGCGTTCGGGCACAATCACTTCTTCAAGAACAACTATTTGTTCAAGCAGTGGACCGATGCCGAGGGCATCCTCGACTATCTCGAATTCGCCAAGGGTTACATCGCAGTCTGCGAGGACCGTCATGGCCGCGAGACGGTCGAGCGCACGCTTGACGCCGCGCATGCGCTGATGTCGCATGGCGTCGATCGCTATCCCGGAAAGAAGACGCTCGATTTGCGTGCCGAGGAGAAGCGGGCCGGCGAGCGCCGGCAGCACGAGGAGGCCGTGTTCAACGATTTGTGGCGGACGGTGCCGAACACCAAGGCCAAGAGCAAGGCCGCGCTCACCGCCGAGCGCCGCCGCGCCCTGCTCGGTCTGCCGCAGGAGAACATCCTCTATTTTCTCGAGAAGACCGCGCCGCGCCTTGCACCCTGGCAGCGCGAGCTCATTCGCATCGTGCGCCACATCGCGCAGTACTTCTACCCGCAGGGTCAGACCAAGGTGATGAACGAGGGCACCGCGACCTACACCCATTACCGCATCATGAACCGGCTGCATCAGCAGGGCCGGATCACCGACGGAAACTTCCTCGAATTCCTGCAGTCGCACACCAATGTGGTGTTCCAGCCCGAGTTCGATGACCGCCGCTATTCCGGCTTCAATCCCTATGCGCTCGGCTTCGCCATGATGCAGGACATCGAGCGGATCGTGAAGAATCCGGAAGACGAGGACCGTGACTGGTTCCCTGACATCGCCGGCAAGGGTGACGTCGAGGGCGTGCTGCGCGAGATCTGGAGCAACTATCGCGACGAGAGCTTCATCAACCAGTTCCTCAGTCCGGCATTGATCCGGCGCTTCCGCATGTTCCATCTGCACGACGACCCCGCCGAAAGCCAGGGGATCAAGGTCGATGCGATCCATGACGAACGTGGCTACCGCCGGGTTCGTCGTGAGCTGGCGCGGCAATACGACGTCGGGTTCGTCGATGCCAATATCGAGGTCGTGGATGTCGATCTCGACGGCGATCGCCGCCTGATGCTGCGCCACACCACCGTGAAGGGCGCTCAGCTCAACGAGACCGACACACGGCGCGTGCTGCAGCATCTCGCCGATCTTTGGACCTACGACGTCGCGCTGACCGAAGTCGACGGTACCGATAAGGTGCTGAAGGAATACGTCGTCAGTCCGCGCGCGGCAGCGGTCGCGGCTTGAGGATGACGCTCTCGCTGACCTGAGCGCGGCGCAGCCCGCCGCGCGGAATGCAGATCTTGCTCGGTGAACCTTCGCGTCCGGCGAAGGCTCACATCATGAACATCCCGGCAACATTGCAGGCTTTGAAAACACATCACGTTCCGTGCGCGAACGTGATTGCCGGCATGCGGAAATTCCGCGGCGGCTTTCTTGGTGATTGCCTGCTCCGGCGCGATTGATAATGTGCGCCGCGTCAAGAAAACCAAGAAAAGGATATGCTCTTGTCAACTCGCTCTTGCCTGGCGGGCCTGCTCGCCTTCACCGTGCTCACGGCCGCCTCGATCGCGCCATCCATCGCAGCCGAAAGCGCGATCAGAATAGGAAACACCGCGCCCTACAGCGGTCCGGCGTCCGCCTACGGCACCATCGCGCGCGCCGAAGCCGCGTATTTCCAGATGCTCAACGATCAGGGCGGCATCAACGGCCGCAAGATCGACTTCGAGAGTCTCGACGACGCCTATTCGCCGTCGAAGACGGTCGAGCAGACGCGCAAGCTCGTCGAGCAGGACGAGGTGCTCGCGATCTTCAGCGCTGTCGGCACCGCGCCCAATATCTCCGTGCAGAAGTACCTGAACATCAAGAAAGTGCCGCAGTTGTTCGTGTCCTCGGGCGCGACGCGCTGGAACGATCCGAAGCAATTCCCGTGGACGGTCGGTTTCAATCCAACCTACGAGCTCGAAGGTCGGCTCTACGCAAAATACATCCTGAAGACCAAGCCGGATGCGAAGATCGCGGTGATCACGCCGAACGAGGACGCCGGCAAGGATTATCTCAGGGGTTTCAAGGACGGGCTTGGTGAGCATGTCGGCCAGATCGTGGCCGAGACCACCTACCTCACGACCGACCCGACCATCGATTCCCAGATGGTGACGATGCGCGAGTCTGGCGCGGACGTGTTCTTCGCCGAAGCGACCCCGAAATTCGCGGCGCAGGCGTTGCGCAAGGCGGCGAGCATGGGCTGGAAGCCGTTGACCATCCTGCCGACTGTCTCCAACTCGGTCTCGGCGGTGCTCGAGCCGGCCGGGCTCGAGAATGTGATCGGGGTCGTGACCGGCCTCTATCTGAAGGACCCGACCGATCCGCGCTGGGCCGACGATCCCGCGCAGAAGGAGTTTGCGGCCTGGATGAAGAAGTATCAGCCGAACGCGAGGGCAGGTGATCTCTTCAACGTGCAGGGCTACACGGTCGCGCAAGTCATGACGGCGGTGCTGAAGAACTGCAACGGCGACTACAGCCGCGACAACATCATCAAGCAGGCGACCAACCTGAAGGCGCTGGAACTGCCGATGCTGCTGCCGGGCATCAAGGTGCAGACCGAGCCCGACAATGTGACGCCGATCCGACAGATCCAGATGGCACGGTTCGACGGCAAGTCCTGGGCACTGTTCGGCGACGTGCTGAGCGACAAGTAGTCGTCACCAACTCCGCTGTCGTCCCTGCGAAAGCAGGGACCCATACGCCGTGCCCTCTGTTGTGAACGGGACTCGTTGTTCCAGCGCAGCTCGACAATCTGCATCGGTGGTTATGGGTCCCTGCTCCCGTGCGCAATTGCGCACTAGGCAGGGACGACATAGAGTTTGCTGCACAAGTAGCCGACTAAACGCAAACCGGGCCTTCCGGTGGAACGGAAGGCCCGGTCTGTAACCGAATTCGAATTTACCGCAAGCTGGCGTTGATCTTGTCCAGCACGGCCGAGCCGGGGCAGAGCGCCTGTTCGTCCAGCGTGTTGAGCGGCGTCTCGACGGTGTCGAGATGGGTGTGCAGATCCTCGGCCTCCGGATCGACATAGAGCAGGCCGGTGACGATCTGGCCCTTGGCCGCATGCTTCTGCAGGAAGGTCATCGCGCCGAGCCGATCATGCGGATCGTAGTCGGCGTCGAGCTTGCGCAGCGCGAGCCGCGAGCCGTCATGCTGCTCGACCACCTGCACGGTGCCGGGCGCATAGTCGACGCTGATCGGATCGCGGCCGACCAGCACGTCGAGCCGGTTCACCGCGTCATTGTGCTCGCGCACATAATCGAAGCTCTTGGTCGAGCCGGCGTGGTTGTTGAAGGCGATGCACGGGCTGATCACGTCGATGAAGGACGCGCCTTTATGGCGGATCGCAGCGGCAATCAAGGGAACCAATTGCGTCTTGTCGCCGGAGAAGCTGCGCGCCACGAAGGTGGCCCCGAGTTGCAGCGCGATTGCGACCAGGTCGATCGCGTTGTCGGTGTTGGTGACGCCCTTCTTGGACTTCGAGCCGCGGTCGGCGGTCGCAGAGAACTGGCCCTTGGTCAGGCCGTAGACGCCGTTGTTCTCGACGATATAGGTCATGTTGACGGCGCGCCGGATCGAATGCGCGAATTGGCCGAAGCCGATCGAGGCGCTGTCGCCGTCGCCGGAAACGCCGAGATAGATCAGGTCGCGGTTGGCGAGGTTGGCGCCGGTCAGCACCGACGGCATGCGGCCATGCACCGAGTTGAAGCCGTGCGAGTTGCCGAGGAAATAGTCCGGGGTTTTCGACGAGCAGCCGATGCCGGAAATCTTCGCCACCCGATGCGGCTCGATCGACAGCTCGTAGCAGGCCTCGATGATCGAGGCGGTGATCGAATCGTGGCCGCAGCCGGCGCACAGGGTCGAGATCTTCCCCTCGTAGTCGCGGTGGGTATAGCCCAGCTCGTTCTTCTTCAGGCCGGGATGATGAAATTTCGGCTTTGCTATGTAGGTCATGTCACGGCCTTGCGGAGAGGGGTCACCTTGAGATGATCCTGGTGGTCGCCGATCGCGTTGGCGATGAAGCGCGCGGTGATCGGCGTGCCGTCATAGTGCAGGATCGGCACCAGCCTGACCGGGTCGATGCCGTTCTCGTTGACGATCAGCTGACGGAGCTGCGCGTCGCGGTTCTGCTCGACCACGTAGACGAAGTCGTGATCGGCGATGAAGCTCGCGACGCTGGAGTGGAACGGGAAGGCGCGGATGCGCATGCGGTCGAGCTGATGGCCGCGGGCCTCCAAAATCCCGATCGCCTCGTCCATCGCGGGCGAGGTCGAGCCGAAATAGAGCACGCCATACTTGGTCGGCTTTGCCGCATTGGCCTGCAACGGCCGCGGCACCATGTCCTGCGCGGTCTCGAACTTGCGTACCAGGCGCTGCATGTTGTCGGCGTAGACGGCGCCTTCCTCGGAATAGCGCGCGTAACGGTCGCGCGAGGTGCCGCGGGTGAAGTAGGAGCCCTTGGTCGGATGCGTGCCGGGATAGGTGCGATAGGGGATGCCGTCGCCGTCGACGTCGAGGTAGCGGCCGAAGTCGCGGCCTTCCTCGAGCATCTCCGCCGTCATCACCTTGCCGCGGTCATATTGCTTCGCGTCATCCCACTTCAGCGGGCGGCACAGCCGGTGATTCATGCCGATGTCGAGATCGAGCATCAGGAAGATCGTGGTCTGCAGCCGCTCGGCGAGATCAAAGGCAGCGGCAGCGAACTCGAACGCCTCGGCCGGATCCTCCGGGAACAGCAGCACGTGCTTGGTGTCGCCGTGCGAGGCATAGGCGCAGGCGATCACGTCGCATTGCTGGGTGCGGGTCGGCATGCCGGTCGAGGGGCCGGCGCGCTGGATGTTCATGATCACGGCCGGGATCTCGGCGAAATAGGACAGGCCGATGAACTCGGTCATCAGCGAGATGCCCGGACCCGAGGTCGCGGTGAAAGCCCGCGCACCGTTCCAGGAGGCGCCGATCACGATACCGATCGAGGCGAGCTCGTCCTCACCCTGCACGATCGCGTATTTCGCCTTGCCGGTCTCGGGATCGTGGCGATACTTCTTGCAATGGCTGGTGAAGGCTTCGGCCACCGACGATGACGGCGTGATCGGATACCAGGCGCACACCGTGGCGCCGCCATAGACGGCGCCGAGCGCGGCCGCGCTGTTGCCCTCGATGAAGATACGATCGCCGACCTTGTCGGACTTCTTCACCCTGAGCCCGATCGGGCATTTCAGGTTCTGCAGCGCCCAGTCACGGCCGAGATGCAGCGCATGGACGTTGGAGGAGAGCAGCTTCTCCTTGCCCTTGTACTGCTCGCCGATCAGCTGCTCGACAAGCTTGGGATCGAGGTCGAGCAGCGCGCAGAGCGCGCCGAGATAGATGATGTTCTTGAACAGCTGGCGCTGCCTGGGATCGGTGTAGGTCGAGTTGGTGATCGCGGTCAGCGGCACGCCGATCACCGTGATGTCCTCGCGGAATTTCGACGTCGGCATCGGCTTGGTCGAATCATAGAACAGATAGCCGCCGGGCTGGATCGAGGCGACGTCCTTGTCCCAGGTCTGCGGATTCATCGCCACCATCATGTCGACAGCGCCGCGAGCGCCGAGATGGCCGTCCTCGGTGACGCGCACCTCATACCAGGTCGGCAGCCCCTGGATGTTGGAGGGGAAGATGTTGCGCGGCGACACCGGCACGCCGTGGCGCAGGATCGAACGTGCGAACAGCTCGTTGGCGGAAGCCGAGCCCGAACCGTTGACGTTGGCGAAACGGACGACGAAGTCGTTTACGCTGCTGATCGGGCTTTGGACTGACATGTTGATCCCGCTTGAACCATATCGATGAGGTACTTCTGCATGTCCCAGGCGCCGGTCGGGCAGCGCTCGGCACACAGTCCGCAATGCAGGCAGACGTCTTCGTCTTTCACCATGACGCGGCCGGTCTTCAGGTCGCCGGAGACGTAGAGCGCCTGGTCGTGATGCGGCGAGGGCGCCTTCAGCCGCTGCCGCAAATCATCCTCCTCGCCGTTCTCGGTGAAGCTGATGCAGTCCATCGGACAGATGTCGACGCAGGCGTCGCATTCGATGCAGAGCGGCGCGGCAAACACCGTCTGCACGTCGCAGTTCAGGCAGCGCTCCGCTTCGCCGAGCGCGAGCTTGAGGTCGTAGCCCAGCTCGACCTCGGCGCGGATGTCCTTCAGCGCGATCACCTTGTCGCGATGCGGCACCTTGAAGCGCTTGTCAGTGGAGATGTCGTTGTCGTAGCTCCACTCGTGGATGCCCATCTTCTGCGAGGAAACATGCACCTCGGGCAGCGCGCGCTCGTTGATGTCCTCGCCGGACAGCATCTTGTGAATGGAGAGCGCGGCGTCGTGGCCGTGCGCCACCGCCCAGATGATGTTCTTCGGCCCGAACGCAGCGTCGCCGCCGAAGAACACCTTGGGATTGGTCGAGACGAACGTCTTGGTGTCGACCTTCGGCATGTGCCACTTGTCGAATTCAATGCCGCAATCGGCTTCGATCCAGGGGAACGCATTCTCCTGGCCGACCGCAACGAGCACATCGTCGCAGGGGATGGTCTCGTCCGGCTCGCCCGAGGGCACCAGATTGCGCCGGCCCTTGGCGTCGTACTCCGCCTTCACCTTCTGGAAGATCACGCCGATCAGCTTGCCGGCCACATGCTTGAACGCCACCGGAACCATGTAGTTGAGGATCGGGATGTCCTCATGGAGGGCGTCTTCCTTCTCCCACGGCGAAGCCTTCATCTCCTCGAAGCCGGAGCGGACGACCACCTTGACGCTCTCGCCGCCGAGGCGGCGCGCGGTGCGGCAGCAATCCATCGCGGTGTTGCCGCCGCCGAGCACGATGACGCGGCGGCCGATCTTTTCGACGTGGCCGAAGGACACGTTGGCCAGCCACTCGATGCCGATATGGATGTTGGCGGCGGCCTCCTTGCGGCCGGGAATGTCGAGCTCGCGGCCGCGCGGCGCGCCGCTTCCGACGAAGATCGCGTCATAATTCTCGGAGAGCAGCTGCTTCAGGCTGTCGATGCGCTGGCCGCCCTTGAACTCGACGCCGAGGTCGAGGATGTAGTCGGTTTCCTCGTCGATCACGCTGTCGGGCAGGCGGAATTTCGGGATCTGGCTGCGCATCATGCCGCCGGCCTTGGGATCGCCGTCGAACACGGTGCAGTGATAGCCGAGCGGGGCGAGATCGCGCGCCACGGCGAGCGAGGCGGGGCCGCCGCCGACCAGTGCGACGCGCTTGCCGTTCTTCGGACCCGGCTTCGGCAGGCGATGCTTGATGTCGTCCTTGAAGTCGGCGGCGACGCGCTTCAGGCGGCAGATCGCGACCGGATTGTCCTCGACGCGGCCGCGGCGGCACGCCGGCTCGCATGGACGGTCACAGGTGCGCCCGAGAATGCCGGGGAACACGTTGGACTTCCAATTGATCATGTAGGCGTCGCTGTAACGCCCCTCAGCAATCAACCGGATGTACTCGGGAACGGGGGTGTGTGCGGGGCAGGCCCATTGGCAATCGACTACTTTATGAAAGTAATCCGGCGCCGAGATATCAGTCGGTTTCATTCCTACCTTTGACCCGCGCGAAAATGCCTGACCGCGCGGCCTTATCGTTGACGACGAACGCTCACGTGGCGTTGTTCTGGTTTTTGAATTGGATCATAGGTTTATCTTATTAGAGCCGTTCCAGAGAAGGCAAAGGCTAAATTGTCCGATCATCTGCTTTCGCGCGGCTGATGTGCGCTCAGCGTTAATCTCGTTTTCGTTATGTGGCGGTGCAGCATGACTGCACCGCCAAAGCGCGCTTCAAGCCGCGCTTGTTACGCGCGCGGAAGATCGCTCTTGGCGATATCCCACAACAGCCTGTAGACGCCGCTGGTGACCACGAACTGCTTCAAGGCAGCGTTGCCGGTGATGGCCGTTGCGGCCGCAGGGACTGCGCCAACGTCAGTGGCGTCGATCAGTACGAACCAGTCGCCGGCGCCGGGATCGGCTTTGTCGGCGTCCGGTGTCAGCGGCTTCGACAGCACGGGATCGTTCTCCAAAAGGTGCATCGAGATGATGCCGTCGCGCGCGGCGGGATCGAGTTGCTCCCGCAATGCAGCGCGGAGTTTGTCCGCGCCGTCGGCCGGCGGGCGCAGGCGGATGATGCCGAGCGCGGCGCCGCGGCCGACGCCGCGGCTGATCGTGATGCGGGAGACCCCGCGGATCATGTTCTGGAAGCGCGCGATGTTGGCCTTCGACCAGTCGGTCTGGCTGGCGAGCGCCTTGCGGTAGGCCGGGCTCTCGAGCACGTCGAAGGTCGCGGTCGAGTAGAGGCTGAGATATTTCGGCCTGCCGTCATGGGCGATGTAGCGGCGGGCTTCCAGGAATCCGTCGATCGCGACTCGTTCTTCGAGATGCTCGCGGTCGTACCAGAGATTGAATTCAGCTTCGTGTAAGCTGTCGATATCCATCGACGTCAGCAGCATGCCTTGTCCGGCGATTGGCATCGAGTGCTCCCTTTTTGCCTGTTTTATCTGCATAATATCGCCGAACGGCGCTGGTCAGGGAAGCGGGGTCCGGGGCGGCAAGGACGGCTCAGACCAAGGATTGCCACAATTGCCGCAATCCTGTTCAGCGCGTATTCACGGAAGTAGCATTTCCATCCGTTACGCCAACTCTTGAGAAGAAAAGGGACGACCACTATGGCGCGCATTCTGTGGGCATTGATCGTCGGTCTGGTGTCGCTTGCGTCGCTTCCCGTGCATGCGCAGGACCAGGAGAAACGCCTTGCGCTCGTCGTCGGCAACGGCGCCTATCAGGCGAGCGCGTTGCAGACCGCCGCGAACGACGCCGGGTTGATCGCGCAAACGCTGCAGGCCGCCGGCTTCGACGTGATCGGGGCACGCGATCTCGACAGCGAGACGCTCCGCAAGTCGTTCCGCGATTTCATCCAGAAGGTGCAGGACGCGGGGCCCAACGCCGTGGCCTTCGTCTACCTCGCCGGCTACGGCGTGCAGCTCACCGGCGAGAATTACTTCGTGCCGGTGGATGCCAAGATCGCCCGCGACACCGACGTGCCGGTCGAGGCGATTCGCCTCTCCGATTACAGCCATCAGCTGTCGGCGCTGCCGATCAAGGCCGGCGTGATTGTGCTCGATGCGGCGCGCAGCAATTCCTTCGCCAAGGACGGCCAGCCGCTGGCCGGCGGCCTTGCGCTGGTCGATCCCGATCCGAAGATGCTGATCGCTTTCAATTCGGCGCCCGGCACCGTCGCCCCCGACGGTGCGCCGCCTTACGGACCCTACGCGCAAGCGCTGGCGGAGATGATTCGCGCCGGCGGCCTGACCTTGCCCGAGGTGTTCGACCGCGTCCGCCTGCGCGTCAACGAGATGACCAAGGGCGCCGAGATCCCGTGGAATGCGCAGAAGGTCGACGCGCCCTTCATGTTCTTCGAGCGCAAGCCGGATGCGCCGCCGCAGCAGGTCGACGCCGGACTGCGCACCAAGCCGATCCGCGATTTCCCGGCCCAGGATGCCTATGCCGCGGCGCTGGAGCGCGACACGCTGCAAGGCTACGAGGACTATCTGCAGGCCTACCCGACCGATCCGTTGGCCAAGCGCGTGCGCGCGATCGTGGCGGCGCGGCGCGAGGCCATCACCTGGCGGCGCACCTACAACGCCGACACGGCTGATGCGTATTGGTCGTACCTGCGGCGCTATCCGCGCGGGCCGCATGCTTACGACGCAAGGCGCCGGCTCTCCTATCTGTCGGCCGCGCTGGAGCCGCCGCCGCAGTTCGCGGCGATCGATTATGACGTGCCGCCGCCGCCGCCCGACGAGATCG
>NZ_JACMYO010000061.1 GCF_020889685.1 Bradyrhizobium oropedii | reverse complement strand
GTAGACGATGCCGCGCTGCGCGCGCTCGACGTTGTAGTCGGCGGCCTGCAGCAGCTTCAGGATGATGTTCTCGACGTCCTCGCCGACATAGCCGGCCTCGGTCAGCGTCGTCGCGTCAGCCATGGTGAAGGGAACGTCGAGGATGCGGGCCAGCGTCTGCGCGAGCAGCGTCTTGCCCGAACCGGTCGGACCGATCAGCAGGATGTTCGACTTCGCCAGCTCGACGTCGTTGTGCTTGGTCTGATGGTTAAGCCGCTTGTAGTGATTGTGGACAGCGACCGACAGGACCTTCTTGGCATGCCTCTGGCCAATCACGTAGTCATCCAGGACCTTGCAGATTTCCTTCGGCGTCGGGATGCCGTCGCGTGACTTGACCAGCGAGGACTTGTCCTCCTCGCGGATGATGTCCATGCAGAGCTCGACGCACTCGTCGCAGATGAAGACCGTGCCACCCGCAATCACTTTGCGGACTTCGTGCTGGCTCTTGCCGCAGAACGAGCAAAATAGCGGGTTCTTGGAAGGTAATTGAACTGCCATGGCGACCTCAATGCGGCTTGCCGAGGACGAACGAGAAGGGGATGACAAAGAGCTCATCGCCCTGGTCGTCGCTAACGTGCAGGACCCAGTCGCGCCAGTCTTCAAGGCTAAGCTCATCAGTGAACGAGTGCACGACGCGAGTCGCGTGATCACGGGCCTCTTCGAGACCGTCTACAACGGCGCCACGTCGGTCGACGAAAACTTTTTTCGTGCTGGAACAGTGAAAATAAACTTGGGTCATGTTGAGCTCCTACAACAAAACGGTTACCGAAAATTACCGCCGCAGATGTCGTGGCGGTGGCACCGACGGCAGAGTGGAAGATGCTCGCATGAGCTCGAACCATATCCAGGTGGTCATGAGAGGAAATAGGATCATCTGAACACCTCGTTGACTGTATGTGTCAGCCACCGCACTTCGTTGCCAGCAGATCATTGAACGCATTGATCACGGAATCGAGCGCCACCAGGACCCGGGCGCCCTCGACCCGCTGAACTGCGACTTGCCGCAGCGTCACCGATTGATAGAACGAGGCGGCGTAATCGCGGCAACTCTTCTCTTTGTCGGCAGTACCGGCGAGTTGACCCTGCGCAATCGCAGCGTGAGTGCAAATGTCCTTGCTTGAGGTGCACTCGGCAGCAAGTGAAGGAACCGTGGACGCGTTGAGGACAGCAGAAGCAATGAGAACCGCTATTCTCCTCATGATCGAACTCCGCAAAGCGAATTGTTGCGAGGAGAGTAACAGTCCGATGTGACCACGTTCTATTGCGCGCAAGTAATTGCCAATACTGCTGTGGTTGCAGCCGATAAACCTTGGCTTAGAACGGTCCGCCTCGGCTTGGCCGCACTTGTCGAGTGATTAATGCTGATCGTCGAGCCGAGACCGCAACGAAAGAGGGGCCCGCGTGTTCACTCGGCCCATCTGCAGGGTTCACCATGAGCTTCGAACAGCGAAACGCTTGCCGCGGGCATCCCGCCGAGACGTAGAAGGCCGAAGCGGTTGCAAGCCATATAGCGGCTCGGATGCCGCTTTCCTGGGGCTACACCAGAGACCTCTGGCTTGCAGTAAGGCCCGATTTTGAGGGGCTTTCGAGAAGCCGCTTTATAGTCGGAGAGAGAAGAATTCCCGTTGATGGCAGCACGATTTTCCTTTTAAATCAAATACTTGCGAGAACGAGCCTCTCCCCCTCCTGCCAGACGTGAGCTCACGTCATTAAACAACCGCCGTACCCTCTCGCATGTGGTCAGTCGAACGGATCGCTAATGCTCTTTTGGCTCAGTACGATCCGGCGTCTTCATAGCTCCGAGATTTCAACTTCGGAAAGACGACTCTCGCGCAAAATCTCCTCGCCCTGCTCACCCTGAAAGGCGGGAATCCCAGGCGAAGGCAATTCGGACTTGCTGAAGATCCACGGATTGCCCGGCATCAGAACGGTGCCGCCAGCGCGATCATCGACCTCCACCACCGCGTTCCACTCGCGAGCCCACTCGCTAGCGCCAAACTCACTTGTGCTCCGGACGACGCCAATCGCCAGGCCAGCTTCGCTCACCTGAGTTTGCAACTCGTCGAGGTCGTTGAAGGTGGCAAGCCACGCCTGCACCTCCTTTAGGAGAGATGCGAGATTCTCGCGGCGCAGACGCGTCGCATCATGGCGCAGTAGCGAATGAACATAGGTGAACCTGAGGGGAGATCTACGTGGAGGTCAAGAGCCAGCTACAAATCAACAATGCATTCGGAATTCGGCATGCCGCTCTCCCCGGCGCGGGAATAGCGATGCTCCGTCTTGAATTTGTAAGCGACGATCTGGATAGTGGTCGCCTTGTAAGAGTGCTATCTGACTACAAGACGCTGTCACGGCCGCATCATCTCGTCTGGTACAGAGCCGACGCGTGACACCAAAGCTACGAGCATTTATCGACTATATTGCTGAACTCTCTGGCTAGAGGTCAACGCGTTCGCAACTCATCGACCTCTCGGTTAGTATGCGCTGATTTTCGGTTCGACAATCGTCCTAATGTCTTTGTTCAGCGCTTTCACTCCGTTGACCCTACTCGATCTACTGGCTGACAGCAGCCAACAAGCTCGCAAGGCCGGCTCTTCGGAACCCGGCCCTCGCCGTTTATCGTTAAGGCACCTGTCTCGGACCTAAGCCCTCCAAGGGCGAGACGCAGCGGGGCGCGTCTACCACTTTGAGTCACAACCTCGTTTACTTGTCGAAACCGATCGTAGGTCGTTAATCGCTAGTAGATCGACGGACGGTTTTCGGAAACCCAGTGTTTTTCTGCGTCAGAGCCTTCCGGCGGCGGCTTCAGCCCCTGAATCGTCCAAAGTTCGGTAGGCGTTTCATCGACGTGTGCCTCCCAGCGAAATGCTCGAGGTTCAACGAATGGAGTCACAATCTCCCTTACCTGTTTCATCCACCAGCCGCGGTGTTGCGGTTCCAAACTTCGCGCAATGTGATCGACCCAGATTCGCACGAAGTCGTTCGCCGGCTCTCCGCCGATGTACAACGAGTTCTGATCGACTTCATGGAAGATCACGCTGACGTAAAAGCGTGGCATTCCGAACTTGGTGTAGGCGTCCGAGATGCGATTCGAAAATTGACGCTTCTCGGCGTCACTGTAGGCTCCCTTCGGACAGTAGATATGCCAGAGTGGCATGCTTTTCTCCTCCTGCAGTAAATCGAATCTGCCGTCTGCTACGGTGATTTGTGGTGAAGCAGAAACCACTCGCGGGCCGGCTCGGATGTTTCCTTGAAGTAGCGGTCGTAGGCTTGGAAATGCCCTCCCGGAAAGGTGAGCAGTCGCTTTGGTGCCTGCAACGTCTCGTACACGTCGCGCTGGATGTCGGTGAAGGTGCAAACGTCGTTTTCCGCCAGGATCATCTGGATCGGCTTGGGAGCGACATAGCGCGCCCATCCCGCAGGCTCGAAGTCGAACATGTACTCGATCGAGCGCAAGGTGACTTCGTTCAACCAGCGGGTCGGGGTCGGGCTAGGATCCAGAATTCGCTTCGGAATGCCGAGCAGGAAGGTGGCCAATTCTCCCGGATGTCTCGCGAACATCGGAATCATCTGGGGTGCCTTTCCCGCCAGACGTCCCTCACGATCCTCTGCAAGGCGCCGCCGAAGTTCAGCCATCTGCTCATCGGTGAACATTTTCGGCCCGTTGCGATGGCCGCTAACATTTGGAATTTGAATCGAAAGACAGCGCACGCGCGGATCATTGGCCGCAGTCACGAGGGCAAGCCCGCCGGCGAAGCTGGATCCCCAGAGAGCGACGCCTTTATCTGTCCTCACCTCTGACCGGGCCAGGCAATAGGAAATGGCATCGCGAAGGTCCGCCAATTGCGCATAGGGATTGACCTCCTGTCGCGGCATGCCATCGGACGCGCCGAAGCCGCGATGGTCGTACAGCAAGACCGAGAACCCGGCTTCGCAGAAGAACTGCGCGTAGTGCTCGATGTGCTCCTGGGTGCCGCCAAAGCCATGACACATCACGATGCCGGGCGCCGAAGCCCCTTTGCTGGCGTGAAACTGTCCACGCAAGACCGTTCCATCTTCGGCTTTGAATTCGACGATGCGCTGCATGGATGGCGTCTTCTCCCGTGACATCGGAGACGACCGCTAACACGAATAGTTGCGTCACGCAACCAATTATGTTAGCGGTCGCCATTGATCGCGCACGGTCTGACCAGGGAGGCTTCGATGAGTAAGGATGGAGGGCTGCCGCTGAATGCGGAGGTGTTCGTCGGCCCGCTTGCAACGTTGGAGGACGGGAAAGGAACGTTCTCGCCAACTTCTTCGACACTAATCTACGGGGAAACCGACGCTGTGCTGGTCGACGCTCAGCATCTCCATCCCGACATCAAGGCGCTCGGCGACATGATCGAACGACGCGGGCGACGGCTCACGACGATCTACGTCACGCACGGACATGCCGACCACTATTACGGCATCACCGAACTTATGCGGCGCTTTCCGACCGCGCGAGCGTTTGCAACCAGGGGGGTTGTCGACTATATCCGCGAGAATGCCGATTTTCAGGAACGACAGTGGCGGCAGATGTTCGGCAGTCGCGTCGCCATTCCGTCCGACATTCCTGAGGTCGTCGACGACGGTCTTTCGCTCGAAGGCCACGCACTGAGCATCCTTGAGCTGGGACAGGCAGACATCGCGCCGAGCACCGCGCTCCATGTTCCGGCCATCGACCTGATTGTGCCAGGCGATCTCGTCTACAACGGCATCCACATGATGCTCGGGCTGAGCGGTCCCAAGCAATGGGACGAATGGTACGCCAACGTCGACAAGCTGGAGCGCATGAAGCCGAAGATGATTGTCGCCGGACACAAGAAGCCCGAGGCTTCCGACCGAGAGGTCGAGCGCATTTTCGCCGAAACCAAAGGCTACATCCGCGACTTCGCCGATGCCGCCGTCCAGGCAACCAGTGCTGAAGAGCTGGTGACGGTCATCACTGCGAAGTATCCCGATTTTGGCAACCCGTGGACTCTGCGCTTCTCGGCGCGATCACGTTTTCCAAGGAGAGTATGACGTATCGTCAGGTGTGCGAAGCGAGGCGTGCCGTGCTTTTCACCTCGGGCTGATTGTGTTAGCGATCTGGTGATGCTGAAGAAGGACTATACCGGTCAGGATTGCTCCATAGCGCGCTCACTGGAAGTGGTCGGCGAGCGATGGACCTTGCTCATCATCCGTGAGCTAATGAACGGCAAATGTCGCTTTTCAGAGATCGAGCGCGGTCTTGGCATCGCCAAGAACATTCTCAGCAACCGACTTGAGAGCCTTGACGCGCTCGGTGTCGTGAAAAAGGTCGTCATCTCCCCGGGCGGCGAGTGGGTAGAGTATCGTCTCACCGCCAAGGGCCGCGACCTTTTTCCCGTGATCAATGCCCTGATGGCTTGGGGTGATAAATATGTTGCTCCCGATGGGCCGCCGGTCACGCTGCTACACCGCTGTGGAGGCAAGGCCGGACATCGCATGGTCTGTGCGTGCTGCGGTGAAGACCTTCATATGAGGGACGTCTACACTGCCGAGGGCGTCGAGAAGCCCGCCCCGCGCAGCAAGTCGTAGACGGCCGCCTCTCCTCCCAAGCACATCCGATCACAATCTGCAGATGCATTTGGCCCGTTCGGCCATCTGTGGAATCCGCCGCGCGATCGCGTCGTTTGCCGCTCGCGAGACAAGAAACAAACATGGGAAGGAAGCCAATGAACCTCCAAGTCACGAAACCGACCGACAATCTAATGCAGCACTGGCCGCTGTTGTGCCATCGCATTATCGACCATGCCGCGCTGATCCACGGCCGGCAGGAAGTCGTCACCCAGTCGGTCGAAGGCCCGATTCACCGTACCACTTATGCCGCGATCCGCGATCGCGCGCTCAGAGTAGCGCAGAAGCTGGATCTAGATGGGATTGCAGTTGGTGATCGCGTTGCGACGCTCGCCTGGAATACATGGCGTCATCTCGAGTGCTGGTATGGCATTATGGGGACTGGGGCGATCTGCCATACCGTCAACCCCCGCCTATTTCCCGAGCAAATCGCCTGGATCATCAACGATGCAGCCGATCGTATCGTGATGACCGACATCACCTTTGTCCCGCTCCTGGAAAAACTTGCCGACAAGATGCCGGGCGTCGAGCGCTACATCGTGCTCACCGACAACGCCCATATGCCGCAAACGTCTCTCAAGAACGCGGTTGCCTACGAAGACTGGATCGCAGACGTTGACGGCAGTTATCGTTGGCATGTTGGCGATGAAAATGCTGCGTCAGCTATGTGCTATACGTCGGGGACCACCGGCAATCCCAAAGGCGTCGTTTACACCCACCGCACGAATGTGCTGCACGCAATGATGGGTAATACTGGCGATGCCATGGCCCTCACTGCAACCGGGACTATTCTTCCCGTCGTGCCGATGTTTCACGCCAATAGCTGGGGACTTGCCTTCGCCGCTCCGTTCGTGGGAGCAAAAATGGTGATGCCCGGACCGAAACTGGATGGCGCCTCGGTCTACAATCTCCTGCAAGCAGAGAAAGTGACCGTAACCGCCGGCGTCCCGACCGTTTGGCAGATGTTGCTGGGCTATATCGAGGCGAACAAACTCGCGCTCCCGCATCTAAAGCTCGTTGTGTGCGGCGGTTCCGCAATGCCTCGTGCGATGATCGAAGCGTTCTTGCAGCTTGGCGTAACGCCGCGCCAGGCGTGGGGTATGACGGAAACGAGCCCCATGGGCACGATGAGCGTACTCAAACCGCCTGTGACCGACTTACCCGACAACGAGAAGATCGATTTCCTCACAGCGCAGGGTTATCCGCCTTTCGGCGTCGAATTGAAGATCACGGACGACGCGGGCGCATCATTGCCGCGGGACGGAAGGACTTACGGGCGTTTGAAGATTCGTGGTCTCGCCGTAGTGCGTCGCTATTACGGGAGCGATGCTGAGATCCTCGACGAAGACGGCTATTTCGACACGGGCGACGTCGCCACGATCGATCCACACGGCTATATGCGAATCACGGATCGGGCGAAGGACGTCATCAAGTCGGGCGGCGAATGGATTTCTTCCATTGAACTCGAGAACCTCGCCGTTAGTCACCCCGCAGTGATGGAAGCTGCCGTGATCGGCCTACCGCACCCCAAATGGAATGAACGGCCATTGCTCGTCATCCAGCTCAAGAGCGGCATGACAGTCACGGCCGAGCAAGTACTTGATTTCATGGAAGGCAAGATTGCCAAGTGGTGGATGCCTAGCAGCGTTGTTTTCGTCGACGCCATGCCGCATACGGCAACCGGAAAAATCATGAAAACAACGCTACGTGACCAGTTCAAGAACTTTCGGTTTCCAGTCTAACACACTGAAGCGGTTCTTCGGGCATTCCCAACCAAGGGTGACCAAGCGACTTCCGCTTCGCATCAGAGCGGACCTCTATGAGTGCAGGCCCTAACGAATTGACGGGTGTCTAGGACGATTCTCTGACCGATGCGCGCCACGATCGGGCACTCGGAACGCGTTGCAACGATCGGATTGGGTCTCGCGGCGCTCCTGCAACGGCTCTCAGTGTCCGTTCGATCAGGTACGTCGTCCGTCAACCCTCTAAGGGAGACGGCCGGTCCTCGGGGTAAAGGACCGGCCGTGGGCGAGCCCGGCGTGGGGAGGACCAGGGAAGGGAGCGCCAAGCCCTTGCGTAGCTGCCTACCCTCGCTAGGCAAACTGGTATCCGACAAATAGCGTTGGTGCGAGTAAAGCTGTCCAAATCTCGGCAAATTCGTGCGAAAGTGTTGATCACACGCCGCGCTCTGCATAGTGGTTGTATCCCCATGGTCTGCCTGCTTTCATAAAGCTGGCGACGCTCAGGCCGATGGAATGTCCTCTGGTTCATGGTTGTCAAAGCCGTGCGTAGTGCCAGTGCACCCCGACGACCGTGCCTTTTACCGGTTGCAGCGGAGCTCAGCGCCGTCAGCGGCAAATAGATCGCGAGAAAACGCGATTGCCGGCATTCGGAAACGCTCGCGCGTGGTCGCGAACGAACACCGGGATCGGCCGCGTGAGATAAGTGTCGTGCACGAGCGTCAGCGTGCTGATATCGAGCATCAGCCAGGGCTCGGCGGAAGGCGAGAACGATCCAGCGGCCCCATGCCGTGCGAACGGAAAAACTTACCCCCTCTATGCTAGGGGCAGTCCTTGTGCGCCGCGATGACTCCGGTGCCGACTTCCACAACGGGTCCAGGCGCGGCATTCCAGACCCGAACTAACCGTGGTGCCGTTGCGCGGCAAGGCAATGATGGTGACCAGCGCGACGTGGCTGTCGTCGAACGGGCGACTGGCCGGCCGGACATGACCATCCCGCCGATCACGATTCCTTCCCGCAGCAACGGAACACCCAGCACAGTCTGGTATCCATCCCGCTTCTGTGCTTCGGGGAATGTATATTCTTCGTCTAATACAACATCCGGGTATGACCCATGCCGGCTTCAAGAATGGCGCCTTGCCCCGGTTGAATAGACTGCTGTTTGAGGTGTTCGATCCACTCGGGTACAGCGTCGTTACCGGCACCTAGCCGAAATGTCCCGCCTTCGCGCAGGTAGATGAAAAAATCGTCAGCCTGACAAAGCCGGGCCGCCGACGACAGTAGGTGTCGAGTACCGGCGCAAGGCGGCCTGGCTGGGAATTAATAATCCCCAACACTTCAGTAGTTGCCGTCGACTGCTCCCGCGCCTCTTTCAACTCGCGGGTAAGAACGTCCACCTGCTTTTTGAGGTCAGCAATTGATGGAGTTGTGTGCAATGCTTAGCGGGCCTGCGACCTCTTCGCACATCCATTCTTGCATCCACTACGCTGCAGCATTTTCGTTCCCACGATCGTATCGTTGAAAAAGGGGGCCGGTGACTGACGTCACCGGCCCAATGACCCGGCGCCGCATTGCGGCGCAAGAGCGCCTCGGGGGGACAGGGGCTCGATAGCGGGTCTCTGCCGCACCCGCGCCGAGGGAGGAGGCGACGCGGGAGGAGCAACCTCATGAGGCAATTCTCAGTGGGAATCGTAGATGCGTTGAACGCGGCAGAAGCGGTGAGAACGGCTATTCTCCTCATGATTGAGCTCCGTGTGGTAACGAAGGGCTGGGAATGCATCCCGACCGTGCCGAGGCTTCACCGATCAAGCTGGAGAAGCTCGTCTTGAGCTCGGCTCGAACTCTTTGCACGAGTGTTCTATTCTCGCCGTCCTTGCCGTCTCGAATCGTGACAGTTGTGGTCAAGCCCGATACCAGCGGCACGCCAGGCGGCACTTTGTCGATAGCAATCCGGACCGGCACGCGCTGCGCCAAACGTACCCAAGTGTAAACCGGATCAACATTTGGTAACCCCTGCGTGGAAGCGGCTGCGTTAGATACGCTGACCCCAAGTGTCACTGTGGCGATGTGACCAGTGATCGGGGTCGGGTAACCCATCAGTTTTGCCTCGGCCTGGTCACCCACGCACAGGCGGGCCAGCTTGGTCTCCTCGAAATAACCGTCGATCCAATAGCTGTCCGTGTCAATGATCGAAACATTGGTAGCGCCTAGATGCGCGTAATCTCCCTCTCGGAGCAGAAGGTTGGTAACAATTCCATTCACCGGACTGCGCACTTCAGTGCGCTGCAGGTTGATCTCCGCCTGCCGCACCTGCTGCTGAGCCGAATCTACCGCGGCCTTTGCCTGCAGCGCATTCCCTTCATAGATCTGCTTCTCTTCGGTGCTGCTCGCGAGATCCGACAAGCGGCGCCGGCGTTCAGACTGCAAATCCTTCACGTTGAGGTCCGCCATTCTTTGCTGTAACACCGCCTTGTTCGTGCGTAGCGCGACATCAAAATCGACGGGCTCGATGACGTACAAGACGTCGCCCTTATGAACGAACTGGTTATCGACGATTCGCAACTCCGTGATTTTGCCGGAGATTTCGGGCGCCACACTCGCAACCTGAACGCGCACACGCCCATCGCGCGTCCACGGTCCGGCGTTGTACTGATCCCAGGCCACGACAGCGACCAGCACCGCAAGGACTGCAATCCCGGCGGTAGCTATCTTGCGCAGTAGAAACCGCGCGGTTCGCACGGCGCCGCCTCGCCGCTGCACTACGGACTTTCCGGAGGACGAGACGATTGGTTTGTTGCCCTGACAAGTTTCGGATACCCTTCGCGCGACGTCGTCGATCTCATCGGCTTGACGAGGCGATGCGTCACTAACACCCGGCGACGAGTGCACTGTGAGTGCCAGCACCTCGTCTTGCTCAAAGACCTCATCATCAATGGTTCCGCTCATGGCCACCTCCTCTAGAACAACAGCATCAACAGGCTCAGAACAGTCACGTATAGGCTGAGCTCTGCGACTGAGGCGTTACTGAACACCTTCCCAAATCCGACGACATGCAGGAGTGGCCGCACCATGATGATGACGACAAGAGCCGTCATCAAGTAGGTTACAAACGGCGCCAACAGAACGCCTCCCATGATCAGCTCTGGAAAGGCGTGCGACATCAGATCGCCCCCCGAGAGAAGTCGACGCCGCTGGCCCGATCAAGAATGTTGCTTGTCAGGAAAAGGCACGCAGCAGCATCTGCCTCGATCGAGGCTTTCTGCGGAGCCGTTTCACGCAACCGATGCGCAATGGTGCGCAGCGTCGGCGTATCTCGCTTCTCGATCGCCGCGCGTGCTTCATCCGCTAGTGGTGCAAGCGGCCCATCAGTGAGCAGCATTAGCTTCGCATCGCAACGGCGGACCATCGCCGATTGATCGAAGCAAGAGAGCATCTCCGCGAGGGCGCGACTGTCCTGCGCGCCTCCGACGGCCAGAAATTGCCCGATTCGCGTGGCGTCCCGGAACATTGCGTCTTCTACGGCTTCTCCAGTGTGGCGGGCCACATCCTGCAGCTCGCTGCGAGCCTCCGCGAGCAGCCGCATCCTGCGCTCGTCATCGGAGACCGGCGGAATCAGCGTCTGCGCTGCGAGCAACAGCGCCGCTGCCGCCACAACAAATAGGGAGGTGAAGAGGAAGCTCTGCGGATTATAGGTCTGCGGATTGCTCGGTGCGAGGATAACTGGTACGAAAAGCAGATTGACCCGACCGAGTGATGACCACAAAAGATTTTGCGACTTCATGAGAACCGCTGCGCCGATCGTAAAGGGAGCCATTGCGATCGCCAACAGAGGAAAGGCGTCGGCACCATTGAGGATGACGAACTCAAGTATGCCGGTCAGCGCAGCCGCGATCGGTGCACCAATGAGCGTGATGGTGGTGAAGCCGCGCACGCTCGGCGTTTTGGCCCCCAATCCGATAATCAGCGCGACAAAAGACAGCGAAACACTCGCCGCAGGCCATCCGGCCCAAACGTAGAAAATCGAGGTAATTGCAAGCCATAGAGCGGCGCGGACACCGCTTTCAACTGCAATTCTGCAGGATCGATACAAGGGCGCGCGCCAGGCCCGAAGCGGCCAGCGGGCCGACTTCAGGGCTAACAGATCCTGGCGAACCTCTTCATCCCGATGCAGAAATTCTCGGGCTGCCCATGCAGATGCTTCGGTCTCGGGATCGCCCTTAATCCTGGCCGCCTGCAATTCAGCAATCAACCCGACCGCCACGCTGCGAGCGGCCACGCTCCTGACGGAGCCGCTACTCGACTCGAGAGCCAGGCTTGGGATCACTGGCCGGAGCGCCACAATTTGCTGGAGTAGCGCCAAGAAGGTGCTCGATTTGCCTGGTTCGCCGCGGAAGCCTGTGTTCGCATACTCGCGAACGCGGCGACGAATCGCCCCGAGCTGAACTATGAGACGCGGATGACGGTCGGGGGCATCCATCCACGTATTTATGACCGCCATCGACAGAATGCCGACCGCGATTGCGGCGCCACGCGACATGCCGGATTCAAAGACGTGCTGCGGGTTGTCGATCTGCTGTGCCGCAATAAGTGCAACAGTATAGCCTGACAACACTGCGGCATAGGCCCGATAGCCATCCAAAACGTTCGCCGCAAAGACGCAAATGCCAATCCACACCGCGAATGCTGCGAGGATCAGATCTCTCGTTTGGGAGAAGAGCCCGGTGATTGCGATTGATGCTGCCACGCCCACAATGGTGCCGAGCAGCCGAAAGCCCGCCTTGTCCAGCGCCTGACCGCGGGTCGGTTCGGCAAGAATTCCAACGGTAACCGCGGCCGAGGCCGGCGCTTCAAGCTGCAGCCAAAAACTCACGAACAAGGCCAGGATCATCGCCAGCCAGACGCGGATGCCGAAGGTCCACGAACTGACCGGAATCTTCGCAACAGTGAACGGCTGCTCAGCTATCGTCGCGGCCACCGTAATCCCTCCTCGAAACTTGCGGATGCTTTGTGTTCGCTGCTCAGTTCTGGTCGCCCGACACGTTGACTGAGGCGACGAAGCGGTAGCCACGTCCGGGGATGTTGACGATGAACCGACGTCCGTCCTGGCCATCGCGTAGCGCGCGTCGCAGCGCAGAAATGTGGACCGCGAGGTTGGAGGGGTGGACAAAAAGATTGGGCCAAACGCGAGCGGTCAAGTCCTGTTTGCTGACCAGCTCGCCGCGTCGTTCTAGCAAAGCAATCAGGATATCCAGGGCGCGGCTTCCGAGAGGCACTGGCTTGTCGCCCTCCAACAGAAGAAGCTGCATCGGAAGCAAGCGAAAGGATCCGAACGAAACATTGGTTGGATGGAAATCGGTGGATTCGGCTCGCTTATCGTAGAATGCCTTGTCCGTATCCGGACTGGCATGTTTTACGTCAAGTCGCGGCTCTGGATGCGGCAAGCGCTCGATAGTTACGCTCATTCTCACCTCGCGTGCTTGGGAAAGGCGATTTTCCGGCAAGAGTCTTTTGCGAGGCGTAATTTGACGGTTTGCGGCGCTGCGGTCGATTGCCCGCAGGTGGTGTGAGGCCTGCCTGTGGTTAAGCTATCATATGCAAATCGCTTAGGGACAATGCGGGTGCGGGATCTCTAGTTATGATCCCTTGCTGCCGCATCCGTTGGCCGGATGACCAGGCAAGGGAGGATGATCAGCGGTGTAGCTGGCACGGCAGATGGCAAATTTGCAGGAATGACCGATACGCTAGGATAAATGTGCCTGAAGAGGATGCACTTCGCCGGCTCAGAACTCTATGGCCTCTTCGGCTTCATATTGAGGATATCAGCCATCCGGCAGAGCTCGGGAAACGTACGCGCCTCCATCTTTCGCATCAGGTGGGTGCGATGCACCTTCACCGTACCCTCAGCGAGGCCGATATCGTTGGCAATCTGTTTGTTCAGGCGACCCGCCACGATATGGAGCATGATCTCACGCTCGCGGGGGCTTAGCATTTCGAAACGCGCCTTGAGCATGGCAAATGCTCGTTCACTCTCTTGACGGGTGCGATCGCGAGCGAGGCCGTTCTCGACCGCGTCAAGAAGATCCTGATCACGGAACGGCTTTGTAAGGAACTCGATTGCACCCCCCTTCATCGCTTGCACGCTCATCGGCACGTCGGCATGAGCTGTGATGAAGATGATCGGTACTTGCCTGTTCGCAGCTGCAAGGTCGCGCTGAAGATCAAGACCACTTCGCCCTGGCATGCGCACGTCGAGGACCAGGCAAGTGGGGCCCTCCGGTGGATCAGCCCCAAGAAAATCAGGAACAGAAGAAAATTGACGGGTCTGTAAGCCGATCGCCTCCAACAGCCGCGCGACCGACTCGCGAAACTCAGGATCGTCATCGATGACCAAGACGCTGGGATCTGCGTTACCCATTCCCGGTATCCCGCATTTAAGGGGGGCGCATTCTTCCCGCAAACGACGGTATTCTAGGCTCAATCCATCGAGATGAAAAGCATCTGTTGCCTGAGCGGATGGGCTACGCCCCTATGCACATCGCTTAGGGGCGCAGGTATTGCATTGCTGGGAAATGTCGCCGACAGTGAGCTTCATGCAGCAAGGTATTGCTGCCGATGATATGTGCAGTGAGGAAGAACGTGCATGGAAGCCGCGATGTTGAACCGTGCACTGGTTTCCATCGTCGATGATGATCAATCATTTCGTGAATCAATGCATCAACTTGTGATGTCGTTGGGCTATACTGTCGAAGCGTTTCCGTCAGCAGCTGATTTCCTCGCATCGCGTCTCCTGCGGGAAACCGCCTGCTTGGTCACCGACGTTCAGATGCCCGGGATGACCGGAGTTGAGCTGCACAAACACTTGGTCGACGCTGGATACGCGATTCCGACGATCCTCGTTACTGCATACCCCGATGAAGCCATCAGGGATCAGGCCCTAAGCGACGGGGTTGTTTGCTTCCTCTGCAAGCCAGTGGACGACGACCATCTCGATCGATGCCTGCGCTCTGCTCTGCAGCCTGGCACACCGATTTGAAGACAAGTCATGAGTCCTCTTCAACGTCGGGCAACGTGAACTGAAATACAGCGCCGCGCGGCTTATTCGCTTCCGCCCATAGTTTGCCCCCATGAGCATTGATGATGGAGCGGCATATCGACAACCCCATGCCTGTTCCACTGGATTTCGTTGTATAGAAGGTATCGAAGACCCGATCGAGATTCGCCGGATCAATGCCAGGCCCGGAATCGCGGACAGCCACGAGGGCGCCTGTCTGGTCCTGCTCGGTGCTGATCACCAGCTCTCGTGTCCCCTCCTCAACCGAGCCCATGGCTTCAGCCGCATTCAGCGCGAGGTTCAGCAGGACTTGTTGCAGCTGAACGCGATCGCCCCAAATAGGAACCAGCCCATCCATCAGGTGGGCTCGGACAACGATTCTGTTCTTGGCGATTGTGCTTTGCATCATCACGATCATCTCGTCGATCGCTTCATTGAGGTCAAAGCGCTCTTTTCGCGGGGGCGCCTTCTTGATTTGATCACGCACCCGTCCGACGATATCTTTAGCGCGGTCGGCATCTTTGACAACACAACCGAACGCTACCTTGGCCTTATCCAGATTTGGCGGACTCCTTTCCAAAAAAAGCACCCCGGCACGAGCGTTGTTGCGGGCGGCTGCGATCGGATGCAGAACTTCGTGAGACAGCGAAGCAGCCAATTCTCCCATCATGCTCACGCGGTTCATGTGGGCGAAATCCGATTGCATCTGCTGCAACCGCGCCAACGCTTGTGTGCGATCCTCAATGTCGGTCAGTAGCGCGTACCAGCGGGAAATCCGGCCGGATGCGTCCCGAACCGGAATGCCGCCGATGTCGAACCACCGATATTCACCGTCGAAGCGACGGATGCGCGCTTCGGTCCGATATGGAATACCGGCCGCTATAGACCTTGTGAAGACTTCGGCGAGTGA
The DNA here is from genome assembly GCF_020889685.1 of Bradyrhizobium oropedii. GTDB lineage: Bacteria > Pseudomonadota > Alphaproteobacteria > Rhizobiales > Xanthobacteraceae > Bradyrhizobium > Bradyrhizobium oropedii. The sequence goes on along the minus strand of NZ_JACMYO010000061.1, from coordinate 28,496 downwards.
GGGGAGGTCTTCATGATGGATCGTTCCGTTGGTGCCCCAACTCTTCATTTGATCGAGTGTCGCGCCACAATATTCGAGGATCTGGCGATTGACGGCTTCGACCTCGCCGTTAGGCGCCAGGATCGCAACAAGACCGGGTATCCCGTCGATTGCCGAGCGCAAACTTCGCTCACTTTCACGCAGCGCCTCCTCTACGCGCTTGCGCTCGGTCAAATCGAGTACGAACGCAACGCCCTCGTCGCTACCTTCCTTGAACAACGCGGCGCCAATAAGCACGGGAACGCGACTGCCGTCCTTTCGAAAATACTCCTTCTCGTAAGGTTGAACGATCCCTGTTGAGCGCAGTTGTGCCCACGTGAGCTGGTCGCGCTCGCGCCACTCCAGCGGGGTCAGCTCGGTCCAGCGCATGCGCCCCGAAACCAAGTCCTTACGATCATATCCCACGATACGTAGAAATGCGTCATTGGCTTCCAGAATCCGACCTTCGCCGTCGGCAATGATGATCCCAATGATATTGGCGTCGACCAGGCGCCGGATCTTCCCTTCCCGATCCGCGAGGTCATGATAAAGCCGCGAGTTCTCGAGCGAAATTGTCGCTTGTGATGCAAGCACCTTCAACAAAGCAACGCGATCTGGCGTGAAAACGTTCGGGGCCAGGTTGTTTTCGAGGTAGAGAATCGCCGCGAGCTTTCCCTGATTGATCAACGGCAAGCTGAGAACAGAACGGACACGACCCCGAAGAAGATAGGGATCGGAAAATGCCTGTTGAGATAGAGCATCATCGAGAATCACCGTCTCATGCGTGCGCGTTCCATAGCGAACCAATGACTCCGGCAACGCGGCTGTGCTGTAGAAGCCGTCGCGCAGATGCACGGTTACATTTTCTCCACTGGCGATCGCATCCGCCTGTATCTGCAGCTCATCACCTCGCGGGACAATCAGAAGACCCCGTTCGGCGCCGGCGTGCTTGAGGGCTGCGCGCATAAGTTTGTCGACGAGCTTTTCCAGAACCATTTCGCCGGAAAGCGCTTGCGAGACTTCGATCATCGTTGCGAGATCGAGATGTTCGACCGGTGCCTCGATCGTACCGGTTGGACTCCGTGTGCGCTCGTCCTGCCTTAGTCGCGGATGTAACTGGTCGAGTTGCCGCACCTTTCCATCGGCGCCCCAGCGCAGATAGCCACGCCGTGCATTTTCGAGGTAGTGATGCGCAACCTCCTCGAGGCCGCGCGCCGCGTAAAAGCGGGCAGCGAGTTCGCAGGCGAGCGCCTCGTTGTGGACAAAGCCGTTGCTGCGAGCTGAGCCGATGGCGCGCTCGTAAAGGTCCATAGCCTCGAGCGGACGCCCCTCGATCCGGGCTATCTCGGCGCCGACCAGCGTTGCACGGTCCTCGAAATTCTCCGGACAATTCACCGCCAACGCCCGAAGCTCTCGCTCGTGCGCGCCAAGTGCTTCTCGATGCCTGGCGTAGGGGTCGGGACCTGCGGGCTCGCACCGTGCGGCGCGGCACAGGCCGGCATAGAAATGGCTTTCCGCCTTCTCCAGGGGAAAGATAAACAGCGGCGCCGGGGACGTTGCGTACCATGTCTCCACCTTTTCGGCGGCTTCGAATGCCGAGACGTAATCGCCGGCGAAGAAGCGTGCCTGGAGCTTTCGGATCCAGTAGAAACATTCCAGAAACGCGCGAGAGGGCTGACCCGTGCAGCGCTCCTCGAAGGAGCGCTCCGTGAACCCACCAGCGTCGAGGGAGCCGAATTTCGCGGTTCTTCCGCGCAAGGACCGGGCAAGCGCGAGTGGCGCCGAAAGCCTGTCGAGGAAAAACCCGTACCTCTGCACGAACTCCAGGGCGTCCTGGGCTTCACGTTCGAATTGATCGAGTGGATGGCCGAGGGCAAGAAGAATGGTACTGAGGCCGCGGGCCGCGAGTGCGGCATATGTCGGGTCGCCGTGTTCTTTCGCCATCTGGAAGGCACGACGAGACGGTTCGATTGCCTCCCTGAGCAGTCGTGTCCACGGGACCACAATCGCGAAGCCGGTATAGGCCCGCGCCCCAAAGTGCGTAAATCCGCGACGTTCGAGCAGATCGCAAGCCATTTTTCCAAATCGATAGGCTTCAACGTACTGGCCGAAGCCGGGACCGGCGATCGCAGCCGTTGTCATGTAACCAAACGGTGATGCTTCGCTGTTGCCGTACTCCAGACTGAGATTGGTGGCCATGCAGACACCGAGCGTGAACAAGTTCTTGTTGGCGTTCAGGGCCGGTACCACCAGGCTGCTGAGCAGGTCGAGCGTGGCCTTGGCCTCCGGATCCCGGATCAGCGGCAGATCAACGAGATCCTCGATTGCGCGATTTCCGAGTAAAGACCAGATGCGCTCGTACTCACGGCGCGCCTCAGCTTCTGTAGGATGCGCTGACCAATCAATACCCACATGCCGCAAGCTTTCTAGGGCAACTCCCACTGCCCTCTCGCCAGCCCCAAGCCCTACGTACAGATCCACGCGCCGCTGTGCCACGATGCACTGTTGAACCGCGCCGCCAGCGCGCGCTGCAAGCGCGGCCAGACGCTTCTCGGCGGCCTGCAGCGCACCGGCACAGAGCTCGCAGTCAGCGCTGTACAGCTCCAATTCAAAGGCCAACTCCTGCCGTCGCTCCCAGGCGTCCTTAGGTAACAGCGCCGCCCCCGCAACGAGATAGGTCAGCGCGGAAGCGTAGGCCGACGACGCCTTGGCGCGTTTGCCAGCGGTCAAGTTCAGCTCCGCGAGCTGCTCGCGTTCCTCCGGTGACGTGATCAGCGGCGCGCCGCGGTTGAGCTGGTTGACAATCTCGAAGATCGTCTCGTCGCGTCTTTCCGACGGTGTCTGTGCCAAAAGCAGCCGGCCGATTGCCAAATGCGCCTCCGCGCGTGCGTTTTCCGGGATCAGGGCATAGGCGGCTTCCTGCACGCGGTCGTGAATGAATTTGTAGGAGCGATCGACGCGGTCGATCAATTGTTGGTGCCGGGCCTCCAACAGAGCCGCGTGCACCCCCTCCTCGGTTGTTCCCACAATGATCGAAAGCACCGCATCGTCCGCGACATGGCCAAGGCAAGCGAGCTGCTGCAACACTCCCTGCGTGCCGAGCGGCAGCCGCGTCAGCTTCCTGGCCAGCAGTTCCACGACGTTGTCCGTATACCGCTTGGCGTGGATGCCTTCGAGATCCCAGGACCATCGCGCGCGCGCATGATCGAAGGCCAGGAGACTCTCGTCGGCGAGCGCGTGAAGAAATTGGATCACAAAGAACGGATTCCCGTCGGTCTTCGCGTGTACCAGACTTGCGAGCGGTGTGGCCAGCTCCGCCTGGCAGCGGAGCGAATCCGCGACAAGCTCTCCGAGGTGTTCGGTTCTCAGCGAAGCAAGTTTGATGTCCTGCACCCGTCCGGTTGCCCGGATCGCCTCCAGCTTACGCATGAGCGGATGTGCTGCAGTGACTTCGTTATCGCGGAAGGCGCCGACGAGAAGAAGATTGCGGAGATCGGAACGGTTCAACAGGTCTTCCACGAGGTCCAGCGTCGCTGCGTCGAGCCATTGCAAGTCATCGAGGAAGAGCGCCAGGGGATGTTCAGGTCGAGCGAAGACACCGATGAACTGCCGAAACACCAGTTGAAAGCGCCGTTGCGCGTCTTGTGGCGGAAGCTCAGCAACCGGCGGCGGCTCTCCAACGATCAACTTCACTTCAGGAACAAGATCGACAATCAGTCCTGCGTTCTGTCCGAGTGCTTCCCGCAATGCATCGCGCCAGGGTGTAAGATCGGCTTCACTTTTGCCAAGCAGGGGCCGGATCAGGCTCTGGAAGGCTTGTGCCAGCGTCGCATAGGGAATGTCGCGCTTGTACTGGTCAAACTTGCCGGAAGCGAAAAGGCCCCGCGGCGGTACCAGCACCGGCTGCAGCTCGTTCACGACAGAGGATTTCCCCACGCCGGAATAGCCCGAGACCAGGATCAATTCCGGGGCGCCACCGTTGACGGCGCGATCGAAGGAGGCGAGCAGGGTCTCAACCTCGCGCCGCCGCCCGTAGAGTTTCTCGGCGATCAACAGACGATCGGGTATATCGCGTTCACCAAGTTGGAAGTCGTCAATCGAGCGCTGCGCTGCCCATTCGCTCTGACATTTTCGAAGGTCGCCCTCGAGACCGGTGGCCGTCTGATAGCGGTCTTCGGCCCTCTTCGCGAGCAGCTTGATGACGATGGCCGAGACGGCGCCAGGAATCTCGTTCAGCCGTTCGGCGGGCGGCACCGGCCGCCTGGCGAGGTGGCAGTGCACCCATTCCATCGGGTCCACGGCATCAAACGGCAAAACACCCGTCAGCATTTGGTAGAAGGTGACCCCGAGCGCGTAGAGGTCACTCCGGGAATCGATTGAGCGGTTCATCCGTCCGGTCTGCTCAGGCGCCATGTAGGCAAGCGTCCCGGCAATCGTCTCGGGAGGATGAGGCGACTGTCGTTCCCGCGCGAAACGCGAGGCGATGCCGAACCCCGTCAGCCGTACCTCGCCGGTCGCGTCGTTGAGCAGGATGTTGGCCGGCTTGATGTCCTTATGGATGAGACCGCGCTGGTGAAGCTTGCCGACAGCCGAAGTCACAGCGATGGCAAGGCCCAAGAAGCGTCCCACCTTCATCGGCACGCCGAGCAACCGCTCGATCGGCTCGCCGCCCTCATCCTCGAGCACCAATATGGTTCGGCCGGCCTCGCCCACGAGCTCCAGCGGCCGTACCGCCCACGCCCCGTCGAGTTCGTCCTTCAGCTCGTATTCGTGCGTCAGACGATCGAGGCTTGAGCGCGATGGTTGGTCGGCGGCAGGAGCAACAAGCAGCACGGCGCGGCGCGTGCCGTCGCCATTAAGTCGCCAACTACGGTGAAAGACGCGCTCACCGTCCTCCCAGAGGATCTGAGAGCTGCCATCCGAGTACGCTCTGTTCAGCGAACGCGACACCGCCTGACAAACTCCGGGGTCGGGCTTTCCGGGTTGAGTGGCACCAAGCACGGCTTATGCGTCCATGCACGGGGCCTCTCTCCGCCCTGCCGGCATCGTACTCCAATGGCTGCGAAATGCCAGCCGTCCATTGATCTTGCCCGATCCGGCATACGTGGACCGCCTTCTCGTTCTCAACGATTCAGCGCGATTCAAACCGCTTAACTGGCGATGGCGGCGCCTGTGCGTCAAATAGAGGCCAACGAAGGCAACTTGAGACAAGCCAACTGTGACACCGAAGGAAAGACCATGACGACACTGGAAGCAACCAAATCGAAGAACTCATCGGGCGCCACCCGCTCCGGTCGACTGTTCGTCCTCGAACTGAGCGGCGATCGCATTCACTCGATGAATCCCGACGGTTCCGACCGCAAGACCATCATCACCGACGGTCGCCTCCCCGATGGCATCGCCGTGGATGTTGAGGCTGGTCACATCTATTGGACCAACATGGGCGTTCCCCCTCTCAACGACGGCTCGATCGAGCGCGCCGACCTCGACGGCGGAAATCGCAAGGTCATCGTCCCGCAGGGCGTCACACACACGCCGAAGCAGATCCACCTCGATAAGGAGAACGGCAAGCTCTATTGGTGCGACCGCGAGGGCATGCGCGTGATGCGCGCGAACCTCGACGGCTCCCAGGTCGAAACGCTGGTCGAACGCGGCCGCGGCGATAAGGAGCAGCTCGATGAAACTCGCTGGTGCGTCGGCATCACCATCGATCCGAAGCTCGGCAAACTCTACTGGACGCAAAAAGGCGCGACGAAGGGCGGACTGGGCCGCATTTTCCGCGCCAACATCGAGATCCCGAAGGGCGAGACGCCGACGAACCGCACCGACATCGAGTTGCTGTTCGATCATCTGCCGGAACCCGTCGACCTCGAGCTCGATCTGGCGAACCGTATCCTCTACTGGACCGACCGCGGCGATCCTCCGCGCGGCAATACCGTCAATCGCGTGCCGATCGACACCAAGGCCGACCCGGAGATCGTCGTCACGCATTTGATGGAGGGGATCGGCATTGCCCTCGATGTTCCCGGCAACCGGATGTTCGTCACCGACTTCGCCGGCTCAGTTTATTCCGCCGATCTCGACGGCAAGAATGAGCGCAACTTTCTCTACGCCCAGGGCAATCTCACCGGCATCGCCTACGCCGAAGTCTAAAAATCGAGCAGGAGAATCAACCCATGTCGAACAATAAACCCATTCGCCGCATCGCCATGATCGGGACCGGCGTGATTGGAGCGAGCTGGACCTCGCTGTTTCTCGCCAAGGGACTGCAGGTCGTCGCGACCGACCCCGCGCCAAACGCAGAAGCCTCGCTCCGCAAGTTCGTCGAGACGGCCTGGCCAGCGCTCAAGCGACTGGGCCTGTCGGCGGGAGCATCGCAGTCGAACGTCACGTTCACCGCCGATCTCGCGCAGGCGGTTGCCGGCGTCGACCTCGTCCAGGAGAACGGGCCCGAGCGGATCGATTTCAAGCAGAAGCTCTACGGGCAGCTCGATGAGCTCCTGCCACCCGAGGTGATCATCGCATCGAGCTCGTCGGGGCTCACCATGAGTGAAATCCAGAAAGGCGCCAAGACCCATCCGGAGCGCTGTGTCATCGCCCATCCATTCAATCCGCCGCACCTGATCCCGCTGACCGAGATCGTCGGCGGAGCCAAGACCTCGGAAGCGACAATCCAGCGTGTGGAGGAGTTCTACTCTTCGATCGGGCAGAAAACCGTGCGGGTCAACAAGGAGATGCCCGGCCACGTCGCCAACCGCTTGCAGTCCGCGCTGGCGCGCGAGGTCTACTATCTCGTCGCCGAGGGCGTGGTGAGCGCCGCCGACGTTGACACCGCCCTCTCCTGGGGCCCGGGCCTGAGATGGGGCGTCATGGGCAACATGATGCTCAATCACCTTGGCGGTGGCCCGGGTGGGATCGAGCACTTCTTCCATCAGTTCTCCGGGCCGATGACGGCATGGTGGAAGACTCTCGGCTCGCCCGTGCTGACGCCGGACGTGCAACAGAAGCTCATCGACAGCGTCCACGCGGAGGTCGGCTCGCGCACCATCGCGGAGCTGGAGGCGGCGCGCGACGAAGTCCTGCTTGGCCTGATCGAGCTGCGCAACAAGGTTGCAAAGTCGGCCCAAACGAAATCGATCGAGCCAGTTGCGTAAGCCCGAGCGGGTGCAGCCCATTCATCTGAGACCGCAAGCGTGCCGGTGCGCACTGCACCGGCTCGCCAAATGGAAAGAGAGATCACATGTCATCGACAACAACGACGCTCGAATCTTCGTCCAAGATAGTGCCTGCCGATCCATCGGCGGCAGTCCTGCCGCTCACAAACGTCCTGTACGAGAGACGCGACACGATCGCCTATGTGACCATTAACCGGCCCAAGGTGCTCAACGCCCTGAACACCGCAACATGGAAGGATTTGCGAACTGCTTTCGAGGCTGCGCGGGACGACGACGCCGTGCGTGGCGTCATTCTCACCGGCGCGGGCGACAAGGCATTCGTCGCCGGCGCCGACATCTCCGAGCTCGCGCAGGCGAGTGCGATCGACGCCGAGCGGTCCAGCCGCCACGGACAGCAGGTGCTGGATCTGATTGAGAACCTCGGCAAGCCGGTAATCGCGGCGATCAACGGCTTTGCGCTGGGCGGCGGTTGCGAGACGGCAATGGCCTGCACCATTCGCGTCGCTGTCGAGCACGCGAAGTTCGGCCAGCCGGAGGTCAAGCTGGGGCTGCTTCCCGGCGGTGGCGGCACGCAGCGGCTGCCGCGCCTGGTCGGAAAAGGCCGCGCGCTCCAGCTCATTCTGTCCGGAGAGATCATCAGCGTGCAGGAGGCCTGGCGCATCGGGCTCGTCAACGAGGTCGTTGCGGCAACCGATCTCATTCCCCGCGCGGAAGCCATCTTGAAGATGATCGGTTCGAACGCGCCCATCGCTATCAAGCAATCGCTCGAGGCGGTGAACAAGGGAATGGACACGAGCCAGAGCGAAGGCTTTGCGCTGGAGGCATCCTATTTCGGCCTGTGCGCCGGGACGGAAGATAAGAAGGAAGGCACGTCTGCCTTCCTCGAGAAACGCGCGCCCCAGTTCCTGGGACGGTGAAGCAAGCACGACAATCTAGGAGAGACCAAATGGCAAACGACAACATTTTTTCCGGACTGAAGGTGGTTGACTTCGCGAGCTTCATCGCGGGGCCCGGCGCTGCCGTCATGTTGTCGGATTTCGGCGCAGACGTCATCAAAGTCGAGCCGCCGAGCGGCGACCCCTGGCGACATGCGAACAAAATCCCACCGCAGCCGGCTTCAGATGATCCCTATCAGTGGCATCTCGCCAACCGCAACAAGCGCAGCATCACGCTTGATCTGAAGTCGCCCGGCGCCCAGCAGGTGATCGAGCAGCTTGTCAAATGGGCCGACGTATTCATCGTCAATACGCCGCATCCCGCGCGCAAGAAATTGAAGCTCGAATACACCGACGTCGCGCAATGGAACCCACGGCTGATCTACGCGGATCTTACTGGCTTCGGCGAACACGGGCCCGATTCCGAACTGCCTGGCTTCGATCTCACGGCGTATTGGGCGCGCAGCGGCCTGCTGTCGATGACGCGCGATGCCGGCGCGCCGCCAACCTGGCCGGTGGCCGGTAGCGGCGACAATGCGACCGCGGTCGGAATCTATTCGGCGATCGTCACCGCGCTCTACCGTCGCGAGCGAACCGGCAAGGGGACGTACGTCACGACCTCACTGCTTGCCACGGGGATCTGGTCGGCGAGCGTTTCGATCCAGGCCGCGTTGGCCGGCGCGAAGTTCTACGGGCTGCACGATCGCAAGCACCCGGCCAGCGCGGCGCTCAACGTGTATCGCGCCTCCGACGGCACCTGGTTTGTTCTTGTCGTCATGCCCGACAAGTTGGTGGCCGTTGCGAAGGCGATCGGCCGGTCGGATCTCCTCACCGATCCGAGGTTTTCCGATCCGGCGAAGCTGTCAGAGAACATGCCGGAGCTCACGGCCATTCTCGACGAGGCTTTCTCCGCGCAACCCATGGAGCATTGGAATGAGGTTTTCAGCGGCGTGCACGTCACGTTCGGCGCCGTGCGCGGGCCGCAAGAGGTGATCAACGATCCGCAACTGGCGGCAAACGACATCGTCGTTCCGCTCGAAGGCGCCGGCGGCAAGCTCACCTCGACGATTAGCAGCCCAATTCAACTGCACGGTGTCGCCAAGGTCCCAGCCCGGCGCGCGCCCGACCTCGGCCAGCACACGGAGGAAATCCTCCGCGACCTGGGATTTGACGCCAAAGGCGTCGAAGACCTGCGCACGAGCGGCGCAGTGCCGAAAGTGCGGGAACACGCCTGACACAGGCAATATAGAGAAAAGGAGCAACCCATGAGCGACATTATCACCGAGCGCACCGACGCGATCCTGCGGGTCCAGCTCAATCGCCCGGCCCAGAAGAACGCGATGACGTCCGCCATGTATACGAACCTGGCCGACATCCTCAACAAGGCCGACAAGGACGAGGCGATCCGTGTCGTGCTCTGGCACAGCACCGGAAACGTGTTCAGCGCCGGCAACGACGTCGTGGATTTCCTCAAGAATCCGCCAAGGCCGGGCGCGTTTCCGCAAGGCGATCTGATGGACGCATTCGTCAGGTTCGAAAAACCGATCGTCGCGGCCGTGCAAGGCGCGGCTATCGGCGGCGGAACCACGATGCTGACGCACTGCGATTTCATCTATGCGGTGGAGAGCGCGAAATTCCAGCTACCGTTCATCAACCTGGCGCTCGTGCCGGAATTCGGATCAAGCTTCTCAATACCGGCGCGCGTAGGCTACCTCCGGGCGGCGGAATTGTACTTGCTGGGAGAGCCCTTCACGGCCACGCGGGCCGCGGAGCTGGGCCTCGTGACTCACGTCGTGCCCGACGCCGATCTGCTCACGACCGCTACCGCAACGGCGCAGAAGCTAGCGGCCAAACCGAGCGGCGCGTTGCTGGCAAGCAAGCGGCTTCTCAAACAGGCTTCAATCGGCCAGCTCAAAGCAGCGATCGAGAGTGAAAGCCAGGAGTTCATGGAGCGAGTGACCTCGGCGGACGCCAAGGAAGCGCTCTCGGCCTTCCTCGAGAAGCGCCCGCCCAATTTTACGAAGAGCCCGACGCACGTGGCGGCCGAATAGTCCGTGCTCGCAGCAATTCATGGCGCTGCGTCGAGTTCGGCGCGGCGCAAGCGCAAACGAGGTGAACCATGAGTGTGATGTTGGCTGAGAACCGGCCTGACGAGGCAACCGCAATTGTCGAAGCTACCCACGGAGAGCGCAAGCGCGTCGTGATCATCGGCGGCGGCTTCGCCGGCGTCGCCGCGACTCGTGCACTGCGGCGCACTGATGTCGATGTCGTCCTGGTCGACCGCCGCAACCACCACATATTTCAGCCGCTGCTCTACCAGGTGGCGACGGCGGTGCTCTCGCCTGCCGAGATCGCCGCGCCGATCCGGCAGCTCGAGGTGAAACAGCCGAACCTGAGCGTGCTGCTGGCCGAGGTCACCGACGTCGACGTCGCTTCCCGCACGATCGAGGCGTCTTGCCCCGGCGTGGGCGTCCGCAAACTCGCCTACGACTATCTGGTGGTCGCGACCGGCATGCGTCCGAGCTACTTCGGGCACGACGAGTTCGCTCAATATGCGCCGGGCCTCAAGAACCTCAGCGACGCTGAGACGATTCGAGCCAAAATCCTCGGCGCGTTCGAACTGGCCGCAACGACCGAGGATGAAGCCGAACGCGCGCGGCAGATGACGTTCGTGCTGGTCGGCGCTGGTCCCTCGGGCGTGGAGCTCGCCGCGTCTCTCGCGCAGATGGCGAAGGTCACGCTGCACGCTAACTTCCGCCGCATCGATCCGGCACAGGCGAACATCATTCTGCTCGACGCGGGCAAGAGGGTTCTGCCGACGTTCGCCGAGTCGCTGTCTCGCAGGGCGACGCGACGGCTCGAAAAGCTCGGCGTGAAAGTCATGACCGGAGTGAAGGTCGAGACCGTCGACGCGCAGGGCGTGGTCGCCGGCGGAAACCGGATCCCGAGCGCCACAGTGCTCTGGACCGCGGGGGTTGCGGCATCGCCGATCCCCAAGATGCTCGGCGCCAAGACCGACCGCGCTGGACGCGCGCTCGTCGATCCCTTCCTGAAGGTCGTGGACGCGCCCGGCGTCTTCGTCGTGGGAGATGCGGCGTCGGTCATGCAAAAGAACGAACACCCGGTGCCAGGCGTAGCTCAGGCGGCGATCCAGGAAGGACACTATGTCGGCCGCCTGATCGCGAAGGAGCTGAAGAGACGGAAAGTCAAGCGTCCGTTCCGCTATTTCGACAAAGGCAACATGGCGGTCGTCGGCAAGAACTACGCGGTGCTTGAGCGAGGCTGGCTGCGCACAAGCGGAGCGTTGACGTGGCTGGTGTGGGCGTTCGTTCACATCCTCGCCCTGCCGCAGCTACAGAATCGTTGGCGCGTGCAGCACCAGTGGCTCTGGTCGTATTTCACCGGCCAGCGCAGCTCGCGATTGATACCTGAACCTCCCAGGATCGGATGATCAAGCGTGCTTGCGCCATGGACTGGCGCAACTCACACGTATCCAGCAGAGAGACCAAAATGCGCACCTCCGTTTTTGCCGTGGCCGCCATTGTCATCGCTTCGTCGGCCATTGATCAGGCCCGGGCCGCCGACCGAATACCCGCCTTCGATATTGTCCAAAACTGCAACACGGAGGTGGCTAACGTCGGCACCGAAAAGGTCGCAGACTGCACGAAAGACGAGACCGACGCCCAGGCCTGCGTCGGGGAGAGCAGCACTGGGGCCGCGCAGAGCTACGTTGAGCTGTTGACTTGCCTCGCAACGTCCACCGGTTCCTGGGCGGCCGACGTTGAATTCTTCAAAGAGCGACGCCGTGCAAGACCCTGCCTGATCAGATAGGAGGCTTCGATGGACGCTTCAGCACTTCTTTTGTCGCGGCTGCAATTCGCATTTACCATTTCCTTTCACATCATTTTTCCGGCGTTCAGTATTGGACTGGCTGCCTGGCTCGCTGTTCTGGAAACAAAGCATCTGTGGACCGGCAATGCCGTCTACCGGACCCTGTTTCAGTTCTGGCTCAAGATATTCGGCGTGGCTTTTGGCCTAGGCGTGGTGTCGGGCGTCGTCATGGCCTTTCAGTTCGGCACGAACTGGAGCGTGCTGTCGAACATGTCGGGACCGGTCCAAGGACCGCTGCTCTCCTACGAGGCATTCACTGCCTTCGCGCTTGAAGCCGGCTTCTTCGGCGTCCTCATTCTTGGACGCCAGCGTGTAGCACCTTGGTTCTATTTGTTCTCGACGGTCATGGTGGCGTTTGGAACGACACTTTCGGCATTCTGGATCATGGTGAACAACAGCTGGATGCAGGTGCCGGTCGGTTACGTCGTGCACAATGGCCAGTTTGTTCCTGACGACTGGACGAAGATCATCTTCAACTCAGTGGTCTGGTCACGCTTCCCACACATGCTGCTCGCTTCCTACCTCACGGGCGCATTCTGCGTCGCGTCAAGCGGTGCGTGGTATCTGCTGCGAGACAAATCTCGCGCTGAGGCGTTGGTCATGCTCCGTATGGGTCTGCTCCTCGCGGCAGTGCTCATGCCGATTCAGCTGGCGTTCGGCCACCTGGTTGGCGACTATGTCCACGACTTTCAGCCGGCGAAGTTCGCGGCGATCGAGGGCCGCTGGCACGATGAGCAGCCGGCGAGCGAGGTGCTGATCGCGTGGCCCGATCCGGTACACGAGACCAACACATACGAAATCAAGATTCCGGTGCTCGGAAGTATTGTCGGCAGCATGAGCCTGACGTCAAAGGAGGTCGGACTGACCGATTTCCCGCCGCAGGATCGTCCGCCGGTGCTCATCCCGTTTGCGACCTTCCGCATCATGGTCGGCTGTGGGTTGATCATGATCGCGCTTGCCTGGCTTGGCTCCTATCTGAGCGTCACGCACCGCCTCGAGCGAAGCCGCTTCCTGCTTTGGTCCATCTTTCTGAGCTTTCCCCTGCCGTTCATCGCCATCCTCACGGGATGGTACACGGCAGAAGTCGGCCGCCAGCCTTGGGTGATTTACGGGGCGTTGCGCACCGATCAGGCCATGACCCCGTTCCTGACGGCCGGCACCGCGCTGAGCTCGCTCATCCTGTTCGGTGCAATCTACCTCTTCATCTTTTCGTTCGGCACCCTCTACATCTACCGGCTCTTGCGCGATGGCCCCTCGCGACATGCCACCGAGCTTCCGTATGACGCCACCCCCAACCGGCCGATGTCGTTGGCCGGCGGAGAGGCTGGCGCGGCGAGCTTCATGACTGCAGGAGAATAGACATGGTCATGTTCTGGGTTTCAGTTCTCGCGATCAGCATGCTTCTGTATCTGCTGCTTGACGGCTTCGATCTTGGTGTTGGCATGCTGTTCGGCTTGACAAGGAGCGAGGCCAGCCGAACCATCATGCTGCGCACCATCGCGCCCTTCTGGGACGGCAATGAGACCTGGCTTATTGTCACTGCCGTCGTCCTGTGGAGCGCGTTTCCGGTCGTCTACGCGACACTGCTATCTGCGCTTTATGTTCCTGTCGTCGTCATGCTGGCGGGCTTGATCCTACGCGGCGTATCATTCGAGTTTCGCAACGAGGCGCAGCGACGCTGGATCTGGGATGTTTGCTTCGCTTGCGGCTCGCTCGCGGCGAGCTTTATGCAAGGCGTGATGGTCGGTGCTCTGGTCGAGGGGCTGCAGTTCACCGATGGCCAATATTCTGGCGGCGCATTTGGCTGGGTGACGAGCTTTGCGCTGTTGTGTGGCGTCGGGCTGAGTTTCGGCTACGCACTTCTTGGCGCGTGCTGGCTCGTCAGGAAATCTGATGGCCCGATCAGGGCCTATGCGCATCGCGCGATCCCCGTCCTCGCAAGCGCCGTATTGGCGTTCCTGGTCATCGTCTTCTTGCACGCGCTGCTCAAACACCTTCCGATCATGCACCAATGGATCGATCGGCCATATCTTTTCGTCTTCCCGGCCATTGGTGGCGTCGCGGCGTTGGTCCTCGCGCGCAGCATCCTGCGTCGCGATGACCGTTGGCCATTCCGATTGGTTACGCTTATCTTCGTTTCCGCCTTCGGCACGCTCGCGCTTTCGTTCTGGCCCTACATGATTCCGTTCGCCATCACGATCGACGCCGGCGCAGCCCCCCACTCCAGCCTTGCGTTCATGTTCTGGGGTGCGGGCATCTTTGTCTACCCCCTCATGCTGCTCTATGCCGTTGTCGGGTATCGCGTCTTCCGCGGCAAGATGGGGCTAACAGCGGACCATCATCAGGGCTCCGGCAATGCCCATCTTGGGAAGATCGGTTCGCCTCACCCAGCAGAATGAGGGGTGTGAGTGTGCGGTCGTCGACCTTACAACTGCTCAATGGCTCCGAGGTCGGAGTGATAGCAGCGGTGACGTGAAAATTGGCAGGCTGCGGGCAACAGATCGCGTTGAGCGAGAGAGTACTGCAAGCCGGTCGTCCTGAGCACCTAAGGCAGGTCGAGCAACGCTATTCTGAACGCAGTTACAACGAACTCAAACTTGATGGAGATACGAATGTTTGGAACTGTCGCAACGATCAAGATCAAGGAGGGCAAGGCCGCGGAATTCGAGAAGATCGCGACTGAGCTCGTCAATAAGGTCAACGAAAGCGAGAAGGGCTGCTTGTTGTATCAGCTCTACTACGGTGAAGTGCCGAATACCTATGTGTTCATGGAGCGCTACGCCGATCAAGCAGCGGTCGAAGCCCATCGCAGCACAGAATACTTTAAGACACTCGGCCGGGCGATGGCTGAATTCATGGACGGCAAGCCCACCATCCTGCGGCTTAAGCAGGTCGGGGCGTAGACGAACTACGAGGCCACGTCCGCTGATGGCCGGTCGCGACCCCGCAACGTAGCGCATTCCTTTCCGCCTTCTTCACGCTGGTCGGTTGTCACGGGCTGCACGTGGCGACCGGACTGGTGTGGCTTGTTCTGATGATGGTTCAGCTGTCGCTAAGGGGTTTCCAGGAGGTGGTGGTCCGCCGCCTGCACTGCTTCTCCCTGTTCTGGCATGCGCTCGACGTCATCTGGGTCCTGATTTTCACCGTTGTCTATCTGATGGGAGTTCTTCCATGACTGAAGTGCATTGGAACGTTGCACCGGGTGACAGGCCGGCGATCCCGGCCTCGGAGCAACAAGCTTCTTCCGGCTTTCTTGTGTACACGATCGGTCTGCTGCTGGCGGTGATCCTGACGGCCACGTCCTTCTGGGTGGTCAACACGTCACTGCTCTGGGCACCCGGCGTGATGGCTGGACTCTTCGTCCTTGCCATCGCCCAGATGAGCGTGCACCTGATCTTCTTCCTTCACATCACGACCGGACCGGACAGCACCAACAATGTCCTGGCGCTCGCGTTCGGCGTGCTCATTGTCTTCCTGGTTCTCGGAGGATCGCTCGTGATCATGGCCGACCTGAATCAGAACATGATGGTGCAAGGCGAGATGATGAATTTGCAAATGCAGCGCTGACAAGCGGGACATCGCCCCGCGATCGGATACAAGAGTCGAGGAAGGAGCGCACGGTGCCATAGCGGCTTTCTCGCGCGTCGCCCAAGATCTCCACGCTCGACGTGATCGAGAGTGCAAGACCCCTCGACCGACAAGCAGAGCGGATCCGCAAAACGCGACGGGAGCTCAGTCATGGGCTCTAGGCGCGTAGCCCATCGCAGGCGATCTGGTCTGCTGCCCTGCAATGCTGCAGGGAGCGACCACGTCGTTGTGTCACCCGGCATCCCCCGGAAGCGCGGTCCTCGGCAGCCGCAGGCGGCGGATTTCCAGGTGACGTTCGAGATGCCCCAGCCTTTGCCTGTCCTGGACAGGGAGTTGCGTGCAATCGAGATTCTGCTCGGCAATGAGCTCCTGGAGTTGTTCAGCGATGATCCGAAAGGTCGCTGATTTGGCGGACGGATTTTCGTTGACAGTACGCCTCTCAAGCTGCGCAGAATCTATCTGAAGGGCTCGTACTCACTGCAATCCAATCGCAGATATTGCTCATGAACAAGCACGTTTTCCGCAATTCGATCTCGAAGAAGCTCGACGCAACGAAGCGCGTTGCCACCTATTATAGGGTTTCCACGGGGCGACAACTAACCACCGAAGCCAGCATTCCGAGCCAGCGAAAAATCACGGCGGGCTTCTGTGATCAGAATAGCTATTTGATCGTCGATGAATTCGTCGAAGCGAAGACGGCTACCGACGATCGCAGGCCCGTCCTGCAGGAGATGATCGATCGCGCTTGCGGATCTGATCATCCGTACGACGCGATCGTTTTCTACGCATTCAATCGGTTCTTTCGCAACGTCGCCGAAATGGAATTGACGATCCGGAAATTACGCAAGCACGGCGTCGAGGTCGTTTCGGTCACACAACCCACCGGCGACGACCCGAGCCAAATTCTCGTGCGACAAATCATCGGAGCGTTTGATGAGCATACATCGCGGGAAATAAGTAAAAATACAATCAGAGCGATGCGCGAGTCGGCTCGACAGGGATTCTGGAATGGCGCAACGCCTCCGCTCGGCTACAAGATCGTTGAAGCAGAGCGACGTGGTCAGAAGATCAAGAAGAAGCTCGATACCGACCCGGTGGAGGCGGAAACCGTCCGGCTGATCTTCAAGCTCTACTTGGACGGAGATGGCACCACCGGCCCCCTCGGCGTGAAGGAAACGACGAAATGGCTGAACAGCCACGGCTACCGCACCCGGCGCGGCGCACCTTCGGCGTCGGACCGGTCCACAAGATCTTGACCAACAGCTGCTATGCCACTGGTCAATGGCCATACGGCGTGCGCAGCTCACGTGACGGACGCAAATACGATCCCTCGACGGTCATCCAGATTCCGGTGCCTGCCCTGATCGAGCAGGCGGATTTCGACAGGGTGCAGGCGAAACTGACCAAGAGCAATCCGAAGACGACTCCCCCGCGGGTGGTTAACGGCCCCTCGCTGCTGACGGGTATCGCGGTCTGTGCATCCTGTGGTTCTGGAATGACCCGCACCGGCACGATCAATCGGCAGGGCCGGTCGTATTCGTACTACTCCTGCGCCGGCGCGCACCAGAAGGGAAAGACCGTCTGCAAGGGCCGGCATTTCCCGCTGGGACGCTGGATGAGATCGTTCTAACCAACCTCAGGCAGCGCGTCCTGGCACCCGACAGGATCGCCGATCTCCTCAAGTCCCTGATGGAGCGCCAAGCTGCCAAAGTGAGTCTGCGGATCGGAGGCTGCTTGATCTCCAGCGGGAGCTCAGCGACGCCGAGGACCGCCTCAAGCGTCTTTACCGCTCGATCGAAGACGGAATCGTCGAACTCGACGACCTCCTCCGGGAGCGCACTGCCGCGCTCAAATCGCAGCGGGAACGCGCCAAGGCGGCGCTGGACCACGCTCGCGCCCAATGCAGCACCGCAGCCGCCATCGATGCTGGCAAGATCAACGCGTTCGCTCGGCTGATGAATGAAAAGCTCGACACCGCAGACGTCAACACCCGGAAGGGCTACATCCACTCCATCATCGACGCCATCGTGGTGGACGATAAGGCCATCCGGATCGTTGGCAGCAAGGATATCCTCCAGGCTGCCATCGCCGGTAAACAGACCGAGGACGGAAATGTTCGTGGTTTTGTATGCAAATGGCGCGCCCGGAACGATTCGAACGTCCGACCCTCGGATTCGTAGCAAAGGCAAGGTTCTGTCCAGAGGACGTCTATATCCTTCACTCTCGATGAACCCCAACGATAGCGCTGCGCGCAGCCGAACCTGGGCCGTCGCGATCCCTGATTCCCGGAATCCGCCCCGGCGGTTAGACCGGGACGGTGAGTGAGTTATGACAGAAGTGGTTGCGGGGAGGCGCAACCACCGATACCGACACTCGGTTCAAGTTGCGGTCTAATCGCAGCGCGGCGGAGAGAGTGTCAGTCAACCTCCATTGAAAGACAATGCATTTTCGTTCTTTTGGGGTCAGAACCTACCAATTCAGCTACGGCCCTGAAAGGCATTCTTGATTATCGACTTGGCAGAAGCAACATCGTGCAGCTTCGAGGGGCAGCGTACCACAGAGTAAGCGGAGATCGTGCGCGCGCTCGCTTGGCTCCAACACCCGCGCTTGCCGTCGGCTAATTGCGTATCCGAGAACCTGGAGGCCGGAGCGTTGCCTTTCCGAGGGCAAGGTCACACGTTCTAATCGTGTCGGGCGCGCCATTTTCCCCTAAATCATAGCGCGATAAGAGTGCACCAGATCGAGACGGCCGTTCTGGCTCATGCGAGGAGTAAGCAACCCAGAGGAAACCGTCGCCCCATTTCGGTTGGATTGACGACATCCCAGTCCCTCGCATGAGCTATCGGCGCGATCGGTAGGGCCGCTTCAAGTCGACACCTAGCTGCGGCCGATTACTGACGTGACCTCGGCCATCGCGATCCCCAACCGCGGGCGGCTCAATCGCGCATGGCTCTCGTGCATGGTTCGATGGTCAGTCGGTATGCGATTAGCCTACTACCGTCAAAAACTTCAAGGGAAGCGTTGCAGGCCGGACAGCGGTACTCGCCCCTTTCGCCGGGCTGTGACGACAACTCAAGACGGCGAAATCCAGCGCAGCACTCAGAACAAATTACGTCGCTTTTTTTCATCTCACACAACCTTCTAGAGGTCGTGCTTCCTTAGCATAAGTTTGGTTGCGGTGCTGCGTGACTTTGGGACGCCAGATATTTCAGTTTGCTGCCACCTTGCGTTGAGAAAAGAACGCGTCGCAGCAAGCCACGGACACTCATAGTTCTAATGCAGCACCGGGGAGCGTCCGCGGAACGTCAGTTTGATTCAATGAGCCTCCGGGATTGGCACGTCGAAGGTGTTGAGGGTCAACGTATGATGTTTGCGTGCTCATGGTCTCATTCCTTTCACGAAGAGGTACGGCGCGCGTGCAACGCGCGCCGTGATGCTTCAGATCGAACCGCGCAGGGAGCGGAACGCGTCACGGACTTCCCTGCTGAAGATGTCGGGCTGCTCCCACGCCGCGAAGTGGCCGCCGGCCTCAGCCTGATGGAAGTAGATCAGCTTGCTATAGGCCTTCTCGGCCCAGCTTCGGGGTGCCACGAAGCTCTCGCCGGGGAACGCCGTCACGGCGGCCGGGATCGTGACACCGGCGGGCAGATAGAGGTTGGCCTGGTTCTCCCAATACAGGCGCGCCGAGGAGATAGCGGTGTTGGTCAGCCAATACAACGAGATGTTGTCGAGCACGTCGTCGCGGGTCGAGGGCCTCTGCGCCGTCAACTGGAAGTATCGACCATGGCTTTCGCCAAGTCGAACATCCCGAGGGGCTCAATCGTCCGTTCGACGATTACCCTCGCCTGCGCCGGCACCGTTAGATTATCTGCGTGCACCGTGCATTGGACCACGCCGCGCACGTCGCCGGCCTTGCCGAAGAGCACATTGAATTCGAAAAGCTCGTCTCGCCTATTCAAGGACTCGCGCCGCCCTGCCCGACCGTCCATCGCAATCCAGCGCCGGCGTCGCGCAAAATCCGGCACCGATGGTGACCGGATCTGGCTACTTCGAACACTCAGGTCGCGTCATGGAAGATCACGCCGACCGTGTGCCGCCTACCTTGATAGAGCTTGCTGACACCATGGTTCAATTTCACCTGGTAGTCGCCGCGGACGCCACGCACGGGGCGCGCATTCACCGCGAACACGGCAGCATCTCCCTTCTTGAGTGGCAGCACCATGGCTCGGGTCTGCATGCGCGGACGCTGCTCGGTCATGACAAACTCGCCTCCTTCGAAGTCCTTTCCGGCTCGTTGAGGAGGATCGCAATTTGTATCGGGAAAACGTGCTCGCCGTAGAGGTCACGGTGGAGGCAGCAGTAATCCTCTGACGCGTATTTGAGCAGCAACGGGGTCGGTCGCAGCTGACCGGCGTCATGGCAACGCTTCCGGAACGTTGCATGATCGCGCGGAAAACGGACTGCCTTACCCATACGCTCGTGCCAAGCGTTCGCGATCGGCGCCAAGTGCGGATAGGTTGACGTGCGCAAAGCCTGAATGATGCGCGGCAGAGGGTAGCTAAAGTATTTCAGATGCGCGTCTCGCGGACGCCCCATCAAAACAATACCTTAGAGACATCTGCCGTCTAGACGAAATACGTGCTGGTGCGCGAAATGGTAAGCGAAATTCGGCTCGCCGAGTTCACATCCGTATCTCGCGCGTAGCCAGCAGTCGGTGAGTTTCACAGCGCGCCGCGTGGATCAAGGCCGGTGAGGCCGCCCGTTTTCGTATCCGGAACTGCTCAGGTAACGGCACGCTTCGCGTCCCGCTGCCGCTCGCACCAACATATGAAAAGCACACTTCCGCTTGCTTCATAGCTCATGCTGATCAGGAGGCAGTTCCGAACAACTCCGTGCGCATCTTATCGACCGTCGCCTCGACAAAGGCCGTCACGGCAAGCGGCAGATGACGGCGGTCCGGATAGACGACGGTCAGCGCTATATTGCTGCGCCGATAGTTCGGCAGCACGGGAGCGAGCCGGCCCGCGGCAATATCAGCCAGCGCGGTAAACGGGAGCAGGGCGATGCCGAGCCCCGCCACCGTCGCCTTGCGCAGCGCCTGCGCGGTGCTGGCCGTGATGCGCCCCGTCACGGATACTTCCTGTTCGACACCGTCGGGGCCTTGAAGGCGCCAGACTGTTTGTCCCCGTGCGCGCGGAAACGTCACGCAGTCATGGTGTGCCAGGTCTTGCAGCGTAGCGGGCGTGCCACGCGCGGCGAGGTAGGCCGGGCTGGCGACCAGGCCCATCGACTGGCTGTGCACACGGCGCGCAACGTAGTTGGGGTTGTGCGTTTCACTGCCGCGAAACGCCACGTCGATCCCCTCGGCGATCAGGTCGACCGTGGCGTCGCTCAGCACGAATTCGAGCCGCACCAGCGGATGCTCCGCCAGGAATTCGGCGACCCATTCCATCTGATAGAAATCGAAGAAGTCCGCGGCGACCGCGACACGCACGAGGCCTCTCGGCATACGGCCGCCGGCAACCAGATCCTCGCCGGCCTGGCGCAGGCCCTCGACCGCTGCCGCGCAGCGCTCGTGAAATTCCTGGCCGGCGTCGGTGAGTACAAGTCTGCGCGTCGTCCGCTGCATCAACCGCGCGCCGAGCTGTTGCTCCAATTCCTGAATGCGGCGGCTCACGGTGTTGGGCGGGATGCCGAGGCGGCGTCCGGCCTCGGAGAAACTCCCGTAGCGCGCAACCTGCACGAACAATCCGATGTCATTAAGGTCAAACACCTACTCATTCCTTCCATTTTTGGATGAGTAATTCTCGATCTGGCCTAATTGTCAACCAATCCCTGACCGGTCATTTTCCGATGCAACGAGGCGCGGCATCGCCGTCCGCCAGCAACAGCCGGAGATGACACATGTCCGAGATCCAGATTCACACCACCCCAAGCTGGCGGCCAATGGGCTTCTGGGGGGTCAAGGCGCTCGTCGCCACGGCTTTCCTGTCTGCCGGCGTGCTCAAGGTCGCCGGCACCCAACAGATGATCGACCTGTTCGAGGCCATCGGCTTCGGCCAGTGGTTTCGCATCTTCACCGGTCTCATCGAGGTCGGCGGCGCCGTCCTGCTGCTGCTGCCAGCGAGCGCTTTCACGGGCGCCGCCCTGCTTGCAGCGACGATGTATTGCGCTGTCGTCCTGCATCTCACCCTGCTGACCTCGCTGTCGCCCGTCCCAGCAGCGGTGCTGCTGGTCCTCACCGGTGCGATCGCGTTCGTGCATCGCGATCAACTCACCGACGTCTAACGCCAAGCGCGGCATCGGCTGCGCCTCCGGCGACCTCTTCAGAACCCGCAAGTATTCAATTCGCTCTCACCCCAAAGGATTCCTCCAATGAACAACGTCCTCTTGCTGCTCGGCCGTATCCTGCTGTCGGTGCTCTTCATTATCGCCGGATTCGGCAAGTTCGCGATGGCCTCCCAGATGGCCGGAATGCTCGGGAAGATGGGCGTGCCTGCCCCCGAGTTGATGGTCTACCTGATGGCGATCTGCGAGGTGATCGGCGGCGTGGCGGTCATCATCGGCTTTCAGACCCGGATCATCGGCATCTTGCTTGCCGTCTGGTGCATCGCGACCGGTCTTGCCGCCCATGCCGGCGATGCCATCGAGTTGATGAAGAACATCGGACTTGCAGGCGGCTTCCTGACCCTCGCCGCGACGGCGCCGCGTGCTTACGCCTTCTACGGTAATTGGCCGGAACCCAAGCCCGCCAAAACGCTGCAGGCCTGATCCAACTCCCCCGACATCTTCTCGTCGACCGCAATCTCTTCCAACTGCAAAGGACGCATCATGACCACCAAACCCCCGCACATCGGCATCCTGGTCGGCTCGACCCGCGAGGGCCGTTTCGCCGATCGCCCGGTGAACTGGATCCACGGCATTGCCAGCAAGCGCAAGGATATCACCGTGGAGATGATCGACCTGCGGCACTATCCGCTGCCCTTCTTCAACGAGGCGATGTCGCCGGCCTGGGCGCCGCCGAAAGACCCGATCGCGCAGCGTTGGGCCGCCAAGCTCGCGACGCTCGACGGTCTGATTGTGACTGCCGCGGAGTATAACCATGGCTACAGCGCGGTCCTGAAGAATGCGCTCGACTACGCCTACAAGGAGTTCGCCCGCAAGCCGATCGGCTTTGTCGGTTATGGCGGCGTCGGTGCCGCGCGTGCCATCGAGCAGCTTCGGCTGGTTGCGATCGAGCTGCAAATGGCGCCCGTGCGTAACGCCGTGCATATCGGTCTCGTCGAGTTCCTCGGCATCTGGCAACAGGGCAAGACCTTCGACGACTACCCGCATCTCGATCAGGCGGCCACCGGATTGCTCGACGACATCGCCTGGTGGAGCCGCGTCCTGAAGGTCGCGCGCGAGGTCGACGCCAGCCGATCCGCATCCAACGCCGCCTGAGCTGCACCGGCGTTTGCAAGCACGACAAGCCGAAGCGCTTTCGCCTTCACGTCATTGGATGACGGCGCGCGATATCCCGCTCCCTTCCCGTCACCAAGAGCAGGATCGGGAACGGAGCGGGTCGGAAATCAGGAAGCGCCGACGCCAAATTGAATCGCAGGCGCGACAAAACAGGAGAGATCATTGATGCACCGTACCATCTTCCGCCGCTCGCAAGCCGACATCGCGTCCCGCGCGCGGGATCGCCCATCGCACTAGGGGACGCAAGCACGGCCCGATCACACGGCTGGTCAGCCCCGGCGATCTCGGCCAATTGATCAAGCCCTTCGTCTTCCTGGACGAAGCGAGCATTGACGCCGCGCCATCTGGCAATTCCAAGCTCGGCTGGCATCCGCATTCCGGCATCGCCACGCTGACCCTGATGCTTGAAGGCTCGGTCTCCTACGCGGACAGCACGGGAGCGAAGGGCGTGCTCTCCGAAGGAGCGGTCGAATGGTTCCAGGCGGGTGGTGGTGCATGGCATGCCGGCGCGCCGATGGGACCGGCGAAGGTCTATCAGCTCTGGGTGGCGCTGCCGCCGGCGCTGGAAACTGCACCGGCGACGAGCCGCTATCTGGGCCCCGAGAATTTCCCGCGCCGTGGCCCAGTGCGCGTGATCCTCGGCGAATGGAACGGCACGACGAGCCCGATTCCCGCGCCCGCACCGATCACCTATCTGGACGTCGTGCTGGAGGCCGGCGAAGTCTGGGAGTTCGTTCCGCCGCGAGGCCACGACGTGGCCTGGATCGCAGTGCACTCCGGACAGCTGGACGTGCCCGAGAGGGTGGGCGCCGGCGAACTGGCCGTCTTCGAGCAGGGTGAGATGCCCATCGTTTTCCATGCGCAGGATCATGTCAGGCTTGTCCTCGGGTCGGCTGTAAAGCATCCCCACGAGCTCGTACTCGGCTACTACTCGGTTCATAGCAGCACCGAGGCGCTCGAGATCGGCGAACGCACCTATCACGAGATGGGCGAAGCGCTGAAGCGTGAAGGCAGGCTGTGAGCCAGTCCGCTCCGCGCCGCGGCCAATAATCAAACCTCATCATTCACATCGGCTCGCTGCGATGGCCGCGACTGGATTCCGCAATGTCCCAAGGATTTCTCCGCAACGCGCTGGTGCTCGGTCTGCTTCAGGCCACGGGTCCGCTCGCGATCGATACGTATCTTCCGGCGTTTCCGACGATTGCCGAACAACTCAACACCAGCACCGTCGCCGTGCAGGCGACCTTGACGGCCTTTCTGCTCGGCCTGACGGTCATGCAGGTCGTCTACGGACCGATTTCCGATGTCGTCGGGCGCAAGCCGCCGCTCTATTTCGGACTCGCCCTGTACGGGCTGTCGTCGATCGGCTGTTACTTCGCGCCATCGAGCACATGGCTGATCGCATGTCGCCTGCTGCAGGGTATCGGCGCAGCTTCAATGATGGTCATTCCGCGTGCCATCGTCCGAGATCTTCATACCGGGATTGAAGCAACGCGGCTGATGTCGCTGATGATGCTGGTGCTCAATCTCTCGCCGATCATCGCACCGCTGCTCGGGAGCATCCTGCTCACCCAATTCGGCTGGCGCATCCTGTTCATCGTCTTCGCTATCGTCTCTGCGCTGTGCCTGTTTCTGATCGCCGTCGCGCAGTCGGAGACGCTTCCGTCAACCGAACGGATTGCCGGCAACCTGCGCACCGTGCTGTCCAGCTATCGGCAGCTGCTGCGCGACGGTCATTTCCTGACCATTACGCTGGTCGGCGCGCTTGCCTCAAGCTGCATCCTGATCTTTCTTGCCGGATCATCCTTCGTCTATATCAATCACTTCGGCCTGACGCCGATGCAGTATAGCATCGCCTTTGCCATCAACGGCATTGCCCTGAGCGGCGCCGCGCAATTCGCGGCTCCGCTCGGCCAGCGCTACGGCCTCGGCAATGTGCTCATGGGTTCCGTGATCGGCTATGCCGCGGTCGCGACGATCCTACTCGTTGCGCTCGTTGCTGGTATCGACAGCCTGGCAATGCTGATGGCGTTGTTGTTCGTGACCTTCATCCTGATCGGATTAATCATGCCGGTCAGCATGGTGCTGGCGCTCGATCGCCACGGACCGATCGCCGGCGCGGCATCAGCATTCGCCGGCGCCGTTCAGGGCGTGATCGGCACGCTGGCAATGCTCCTGGTTGGGCTTCTGTTCGACGGAACGCCGCTGCCGATGGTTGCGATCATCGCCCTAAGCGCGATCGGCGCGCTCGTGCTGGTGAAGTTCACCGGAGAGGGTAAGAAAGTCATCGCGCCCGCGGAATGACAGCAACAGGCGCGGCAGCACGAGCGAGCTGACGGGGTTCGAAAGCCCTTGGGACCGGATATGATCGAAACCAGTCCGAGCGGCCGTGACGCCTCACCTAGTCGTGACGCCTCACCTAGTCAGGTATCGAATTTGTCTCTCACAAATGGCTTACCGGCGCGACGTCGGGGCAATTCCGGGACCGGCAACCGTCGCAGGTCGAGCCGACATCGAAGCAGTGACGCGTGCGGCGCGGTCGTCGGGACCGGAGCTGGTACCATTCGTGAAAGGTTCAAGCTTCCTCAACGTGACTGAGCGTTGGTTCGTGTGCCCAATCTGTCTCGCAAAATCGCGAAGTGCTCGTGAGTCAATCTCGCAAATAACCCTCATAGCCGAACCGATGACTAAGCGGACAAGCAAAATCCATCGATCCCTATAAAGAACACATTGGCGCCCCTGCGTTAGGCCTGCGGCACCGCACCGGTTCGACGCTCCGGCCAATTTCCGTAATAGGCGATCGTACCCGGCGTCGTCGCGGCGAGGATCAAGAAGCCGCCGGCGAGTCCGATATTCTTCATCAGTTGAACTGGATCTCCGGCATGAACGACAAAGCCGGTCGCGACGCACCAGACAGCGAGCAGAATGCCAACGATCCTCGTCTGAAAGCCGATGATCAATGCGGCGACAGCCACCAGCTCGCACGCCCCCATCAAATAGACCATGAGCAGTGGCGCGGGCAGGCCGATCTGCGCCACCATTCCCGCCATCTGAGCGGCCATGCCGAATTTCTTGATTCCCGAGATCAAGAAGAGGACCGACATGAGAATGCGACCAATCAGCAACAGGATGCTGTTCATTTGAAAACCTTCCAGGACAGGGCAAGCGCGCGAGACGCTTGCCGACGGAGTGGAGCGAGATGTTCGCGTCACCATTGGTGATGCGCGCTACGCAGCCTGCGCCATGCACGCGCGGACGACGTTGTTGGGCCGTCGTGATCGCTACTCAGAAGTAGACCAGCAACGCGCCCTGGAACAGCAATGCGCTGCCCTCCTTCTGGAAATAGGCGATGCTCGGGCGATCAACGTATGAGAGACCCGCGGTCAGGTAGGTGCCGGCGGACAGGCGCGCTGTATAGCTTGCTGTCACCGAATTGACCCAGTTGGCCGCCGATATGCCGCTCACATACGACGCAGCATTGATGGGATTGGCGAAGTATTTGCTGATATCGTTATGGGTATAGACGACCGAGAACATGTCTCTCGCGCGTGCGGCGGTCGGTCCCATCCAGTACACCCGCCCTTCGAAGTATTGCGAGAAGGCCGATACTTTCTCGGGCACGTAAGTATAGGTGCCGCCGACATAGATGCCACGGTACGCCGTGCCCGGCGACGACGGATCCTGCTGCCAGAGCTGCCAATCACCAAGGGCGTAGAGGCCGTAACCGTCGGTCGTAGCCCCCGGTTTGCTCAGGTCTCTGAACGCGGAATTGTTGTACATCCCGCCGACCCGCAGCCACGTCCGGAGCGTCCCCGGCACGGCTTCCTGACGATAGCCGAACTCGTTTACAAAAACCGCCCGCGTACCCCGGACCGGCGACGTGAAATCGAAACCGGTTGGATTGTTCAGCTGTTCGCTGATGTACACCGGATACTGATCGTTGACGGGCATGCTCCGCTGGACGGCGAACTGATTGTAGAAATGATCATCAAAGTGCCACGTGAACCTCGCCGCCGGCGCGGCTTCCTGCGAGTTGCCCAGCCCCATGATGCCCGTAAGCGCCGCGGTCGGACCGAACACGGCGGCGTAGGACCCACCGACAGTGGTACCCATGAATTCATACGCAAGCCGCAGGTAACCGAGTTCGATTTCCATCTTCCTGACGAACGCGGTCTGATACCAGGACAACAACGACATACGAAACGTGTTTGGGGTCAGCCCTCGTTCATAGTTCGTCGCGTTCCAAGTGCCAGCGACGGCGATCAAACCATCTGGCACGCCCCAGCGACCTGTGTCGTAGGTTAACGTTGCGGTCGACTCGCTCAACCAGAACGGCGATTGGCCCGTGTAAATTTGATTCCCGGCACACATGGATCCTCGCCTGGCATCATTCGGGCCGCAGGCTGGAA
Source organism: Bradyrhizobium oropedii (assembly GCF_020889685.1). Taxonomy (GTDB): domain Bacteria; phylum Pseudomonadota; class Alphaproteobacteria; order Rhizobiales; family Xanthobacteraceae; genus Bradyrhizobium; species Bradyrhizobium oropedii. Next base: position 1,016 of record NZ_JACMYO010000061.1, on the reverse strand, counting down.
ACGTTGATGGCACCGACTTCGGCGTGTTGAGAAGGTTCGAGTACATAACCTCCCGATTCGACATCAGGATGCCGAAGCCCTGGTTGGCCAGCGCGGATCGCCACCCCTGATCATTTCCCAAAACGGAATCCGCGAAGGTCGGAAACGGAGTAATGTAGCCGTGATATCCGAGCCTCTTGTTGATGTCGGCAGCGGACGCATCGGGCGCAAAATATGGAATGGCCGGTGTCGTGACGTAAGCGGGCGCTCCCTTTAGCTCGGCCGGCCGATCTTCACGTGGCAGCTTCAGTTTCGGAGCATTTCCCTTAGTCGGCTTAGCTTTCGAGTGATGTGTCGCATTTGCAGTATGCGCCTCGTCGGCATCCTTCGCCCATGCATGAGCACTGCAAGCGACGAGAAGCGTCGCAGATGCGAGGCAGGCCACACTCCGGCCGATACGAGATCCGTAACGAATAGGCGACGCCGATGCGTTCACACACCCGGCAACGATCTTCTCCTGCGATTCAACTTTTCGCATTCCCCTCCCCCTTTGTGTTCGACGGCAGTTCTTCTTTGCACGGGCACGACGCGCGCTGTCCCATCGCGCGTCGGCCGCTTCAATACGTTAGCGTGTCTTGTGCAGATCGCGGCTCGGCTTTCCGGATGAAGCGGGCTGGTGGCTGACGTCGCCGTCCCGCAGCGGTCGATCCCAACAGGCGAATTCGAGACCGATGCCGTCGGGATCGCGGAAATAGATCGAGCGCAGCCAGGTGCCGTCCGCGTTGCCCGACTGACGATCCTCGGTACGGCGATCCTCGTCGTAGTGGCCGAGCACCTTGGAGACGTAGATGCCGGCGTCTTCCAGGCGTCGCTTGTACTCCAGCAAGGCATCGGGCTCGACGTTGAAAGCGATGTGGTGCATCGAGCCAACCGCCGTGACGTAGTTCTGCGGCTGGCCTGGCACGAACTCGCCGAGGTTCACGCGCGGCGTGGTAATGCCCGGCACGGCGTCGGGAGCTGTGTCGAAGTAGAAGAAA